>JAOTTY010000026.1 GCA_029864185.1 Gammaproteobacteria bacterium | reverse complement strand
GGTCATAGCTGACCGGACCCCTGACCGCATCCTGGAAATCGAGGATGCCCGGGTTGCCCTGCTCGAGCCGCATCAGGTTGCGCGAATGATAATCGCGGTGTACGAAAACCTGCGGCTGTTCCAGTGCGTTCTCGACCAGCGCCTGTCGCGTTCCCCGCCATTTGGCCCGTTGTTGCCGATCCAGTTCGATACCCAGCAACCTGCCCAGGAACCAGTCGTTGAACAGCTCCATTTCGCGATTCAACAGCGCTTCGTCGTAGGGCGGAAGGTCATCAGCGTCGATGCGTGATTGCATCGCCAGCAGCGCGGCCAGCGCGTCTTTGTAGAGCGCGGCCTCGGTCTCGGGCGTCAATAGCGACAGGTAGTCACGGCTGCCGAAATCGGTCAGCAACAGGAAACCCTGCTCCAGGTTTCGCGCGATGATTTCGGGTGCGCTGAGGCCCGCGCCGCGCAGTTTACCCGCTACCGCGATGAACTGATCGCAGGGTTCCTGCCGCGGCGGCGCGTCCATGACGATCCATGATTCGGCGCCGGTCTGCAAGCGTAGATAGGAGCGAAAACTGGCATCCTCGGAAGCCGGACTCAGGTGATAATCCCGGTAACCCAGCGACGCCAGCCATCGTTGCAATTGAGTCGATCTAGCGGTCATTTGGCAGTAACGGCTGCGAATATGTTAAAAGGCCGGTATTATCCGGTTTTTAGCCGGGCAAAGCCATAGAACCGATGAGCGCTATCGAAAAACTGCTGCAAGTCATGAGGGATTTACGCGACCCCGAAAGCGGATGCCCGTGGGACCTCCGTCAGACCAGCGCATCAATCGCGCCCTACACGCTGGACGAGACCCACGAGTTACTCGACGCGATCGAACGTGACGATACCGAGAATCTGCGCGAGGAACTCGGCGACCTGCTGTTCAACATCGTGTTTCACGCGCGCATCGCCGAGGAAAAAGGCCAGTTCGATTTCGACGATGTCGCACAGGGCATTGCCGACAAGATGCTGCGCCGCCATCCGCACGTGTTCGGTGACCAAAGCGGGGAAAGGGTTAGCGACGAAGACCTTTCGCAACAGTGGCAGGCGCTCAAGCAGCAGGAAAAGTCGCAGCGGCAAGCGTCTACGCCGGGCGCGGATCTGACTTCCAGTTCAGCCATGTACCGCGCCCGCCAGATCCAGCAGGAGGCGGCCGGGTTCGGCTTCGACTGGCCTGATATCAACCCGGTTTTCGACAAGCTAGAGGAAGAGCTGGCGGAACTGAAGCACGCCTTCAGCACCGGTGACAAGGACGCCGTCAGCGACGAACTCGGCGACCTGTTGTTCGTATGCGTCAACCTGGCTCGTCACGCCGGGGTCAACGCTGAAATGTCGCTACGCAGAACCAACCGTAAATTCCTGCGGCGTTTTGCGCACGTTCAGAGCCAGATGGCGGCCGCGGGTATCGAAATGGACCAGCAGCAGCTCGAAAAGATGGAACTGTTCTGGCAGGAATCCAAGGACCTGGTCGGATAACGCTAATGACTCGAAGCCGGCTTGGAACAGAACAACGCATCATCGACGCGGTCGGCACCATATTGCTGGAACAGGGCTACCCGGCGGTCGGCATCAACGCCATCGCACGCCAGGCAGGCTGCGACAAGGTATTGATTTATAGGTATTTTGGCGGATTCGACGAATTGTTGCTGGCATTCGCCGAAACCACGACGCTGTGGTGGGAGGTCGACGAAATCATTACCGAGACGGCTGCCGATTGCGCCCTGATCACGCTGCCGGATTTCCTGCATACCCTGCTCGATCGCTACGTTACCGCGCTCGAATCGCGTCCGCTCGCGCTCGAAATCATGGCCTGGGAAATGTCGGCGCAAAACAACCTGACCAACGCGCTGGCGCGCACCCGTGGGGAACGCGGCATGGAGCTGGTCAAACGGATTCGCGGTTACTACCACCAGCCGAACATCGATATCGGCGGTATTCTCGGGGTGTTCGGGGCCGCCATCAACTACCTCGTCATTCGCACGCGCAGGCAGCCCCAACAATACAAGACCGAGGAATGGTGGCGCCTGCAGCAAACGATCGCGAGACTGCTGCAGGCCTATGAATGACGATGTGCTGCGCCTGGTCGATATAGACCCCGCTCCCCTGTCGCGGCTGCTGGCGCGCTTCGACCTGCGGCTGCTTGTCGGTGTCGCCAAAGCGCCCATTCCGGGCAGTTACTGGGGCGACGCGGAAGCCGGATTACAGGAAAACCGGCTCCATGCGCGCGACGACACTCCGCTGCATTCGATTCTGCACGAGGCCTGCCATTATATTTGCATGGATTCCGCCCGCCGACGTTGGCTGAACACCGACGCCGGCAGCGACGACGCCGAGGAAAGCGCCGTCTGCTACCTGCAAATCCTGCTCGCCGACGAACTCGACGGGCTCGGACGGGAGCGCCTGTTTGCCGACATGGACGCCTGGGGGTACAGCTTCCGTCTCGGTTCTAGCAGGGCCTGGTTCGAACAGGATGCCGGAGACGCGCTCGACTGGCTGGTCGAGCGTGGCCTGGTGGACGAGCGGCAACGCCCCCGATTCCGGCTGCGCGACTGACTTAAGGGGGCCAATCCCGACCGCAATCGGGCATTTTTTTACATGCTTTGCGCTAAAGATTTGACACTCCCGACCGATATCAACCCTACGAGCATACTCGCGATCTTGCTCATGACTGAATTTACGCTTTGCCAAGATTGTAAACGGGAGCAACTGGGTGGACATCGCTACACTTGTCGGATTCTTACTGGCATACGTCATCATCGGTGCGGCAATCAGCCTCGGTGGCCCGTTCATACTGTTTATCAATGCGCCTTCGCTACTAATCGTGATCGGCGGCACTTTCGCCGTAACCCTGATGCGGGTTACGCTGAACAATTTCCTCGGCTCGTTCAAAATCGCGCTCAAGGGATTCTTTTACAGACTCGACGCACCGCAAAGCCTGATCGAGGAATCGGTCGAACTCGCCAACGTCGCGCGCAAGGAAGGCATACTGGCGCTGGAGGGCCGCGAGATCAGCAACACGTTTCTCGATCGCGGCATCGGCCTGTGCATCGACGGTCATGCGCCCGAGGTAGTCAAGAACCTGCTGGCCAAAGATATCAACATGTCGATAGAACGGCATACGATCGGGGCCGACATGTTCAAGGCGATGGCGGTCTACGCGCCGGCGATGGGCATGATCGGCACGCTGATCGGACTGGTGCAAATGCTCGCCAACATGTCGGATCCCGCCGCGATCGGACCGGCCATGGCGGTGGCGCTGCTGACGACGCTTTACGGCGCGGTAATCGCCAACGCTTTTGCGTCGCCGCTGGCGGAAAAGCTGATATTGATCAGCGGCTACGAGAAGCTGAACAAGGACCTGATCCTCGAATCGATCACCGGTATCCAGGAAGGCACCAACCCCAGGGTACTGAAGCAATTGCTCAACGCTTACCTGCCGGAAAGCAAGCGCCAGGAAGAAGAATAGGAGCGCGGCAATGAGCGAAGACTGCGATTGCCCACCCTGTGAGAAGGGCCTCCCCCCCTGGCTTGCCACCTTCGCCGACATGATGGCACTGCTGATGTGCTTTTTCGTACTGCTGCTGTCTTTTGCGGAGATGGACGTGCTCAAGTACAAGCAGGTGGCCGGTGCGTTGAAGCTCGCTTTCGGCGTGCAGCGCATCGTCAAGGCCACCGAGATCCCCAAGGGTACCAGCGTTATCGCCAAGCAATACAGCCCGGGCAAGCCCACCGAGGTCACGCCACTGGAAATCATGCGCGAAAAGACCACCGACGATACCAAGACCAACCTCGACTACTCGGATTCGAAATCGAAGAACGACGGCGGTGTCGGTGAAGCCGAGGCCGCAGCCATCGCCCGGAAAAATGCCGAGCGCGCGGCCCAGGCGGAAGCCGAGGAGTTACGCGACGAGCTGTCCGCGGCGATCGGCGAGGGGCTGCTCGAGGTGGAAGCCTACAACGACCGCGTACTGATCAGGATTCGCGAGCGCGGCTCCTTTGGCTCCGGACAGGCGGAACTGAAGCCCGAGTTTCGGCCCGTATTGAAACTGATTGCCGATGTACTCAATCAACGCGACGGGCATTTTGTAATTGCTGGGCATACCGACGACATCCCGATCGAGACCCGGAGATTCCGTTCCAACTGGGATTTATCGGCGGCACGCGCCGCCAGCGTAGTTCATTTTTTCATCCTCGAAGGCAATATCGACCCGGAACGCATGGAAATCAGGGCGCTGGCCGACAACGAACCGATCGTACCCAACGACAGCTGGGGAAATCGGGCTAAAAACCGCCGTGTCGAAATCAGCGTGCTGCATGGCAATCATCACGCGATCGAAGGAGACTCGCCCGCGGGCAACGTCGATTACCTCGGTCAACCGGAAGGCTAGCGGGAACAGATGGACAGGGAAAGGAGGCGCTACTTTCGTATCGACGATGACGTTCTGCTGACATTCTCGTCGATCGACGCCGCTGAACTCGACGCTCGCCTGGAAAATTTCTGGTCTAACGAGCACGAGTACTCGATTCGCAACAATTACAATTTCCGGATCGAACAGCATATCGCCGACCGGCACAAGATACAGGCGAAGATGCCCGAACTGGCGCGATACCTGTCGGTACTCGAGAAACAGATCGACCTCATCACCGACAAACTGATCGCCGACGACGATGAGAAATCGATGACGAGAATGCGCAGCAACCTCAGCGCCCAGGGCATATCGTTTGTCAGCGATCAAAATCCGCAAAATGACGAGATGGTCGAGCTCAAGTTAAAATTATTGCCCTCGGGCCTAAGGCTTGTCATCATTGCCCGCGTTGTGCTGGTCGAGCAGGAGCCTGGCCAGGTCCCCGGGCAGACCAGAATTTCGCTTGATTTCGAGCACCTGCACGAGGCTGATCGCGAAATTCTGGTCAAACATATACACGGCAAACAAATGGAAGCACTGAGTAGCGCACAGGAATCCTGAACAACGATGACCGAACAAGCAGCGCGCAACTGGTTGTCGTCCCATGATGGCGCCATTCCCGCGCTAGAAGTCCATCACCGCCGGGCGCTCGAAGTTCTCGAAGACCACACCTGCACCATTGCTGACCTCGCCGACGTAATCTCGCTGGACCCCGGCATGAGCGTCTCGGTTTACCGCGAGGTAAACGGCAAGCTGCATCGCAGCGGCAAAACGTTTGTTGATTCGATACATTCCGCGCTGGGACTGCTCGGGGACAGCGCGATCGCGGACCTCGTGCTGCAACACAAGGTGCTGAACGAAACCCATCCCGATGCCTTGCGCCGGCAAAGTTACCACCAGCTGCTCAGCCGCAGTTATCACCTGCGCGCGCAGCTCGATCGTTTCGTCAGTTTCCAGGGTATTCGCACGGTCAATGAAATTCGCAGCGCAGCGCTGCTGCATAATGTCGGCGAATTCTGTGCCTGCCTGTTCGACCATGACCAGTACCAGAAGTACCAGGAAAAGTTTCGTAGCCTGGGCAGCGATGCCAATAGCGCGCGGCCGGTATTCGGCTTCAATTTTCACGAACTCGGCCGCATCTACGCTGAAGACTGCTACCTGCCTGACCTGGTTATCGAATCGCTGGACGAAAATATTCCGACCGGCCGCAAGGCGCGGCTGATTCAGTTGGCGGCCGATCTTTCCCACCAGGCCGAGGTCGGCTGGTATCACTCGTCGATGAAGGCAACCGAGGAGGTGTGCGCCGCCTACCTGAACCAGTCGCTGGAAGGCTTCGAGAAGCACCTGCAGCAGGTTGCAATCGAATGCGCACGCAGCAGCCCCTTCGATGACGTCATGCCGGCCGCGTCAAGGTTGATCATGCTGCCCGATCGCGATCCACCGCCAAAACATCCGCCGGCGCCCATTACCGGTAGCGAGGCCGCAGGACAGCAATTCGAAAACCGCGTCAAGGCGCTACTGGGATCGAATAATCCGGGCCAGGCGCACTTCATGGATCTATTGCTGGGCCATCTGCACGACGATTTGCACCTGAACCGGGTTGCATTGCTGCTGCTGTCGCCGGACGGGACGAAGCTCGGCACCCGCGCCGGCAAGGGTATCGACGAACACTCCCCGATCAGAACCCTGGTGATCGATATCACCGGTGCGGGACTGATCAGGTCGCTGCTGCCCAAATCTCAGGCGCTGTGGATCGAGCCCGAGCGCTACCGCAGGTACGAAGCCGCCCTGCCGGGAAAATTCAAATCCGCGTTCCTGCACGAGAGTTTTTTCCTGATGTCGATGCACGTGAGTGGAAGACCGGTTGGATTGGTATACGCCGATCGCTGGCGCGGCATTAACAGGCTCGACAAGGTTACCTACATTAAATTTAAATCGGCAATTCTGCTGACCGGCAGGGCGCTGACCTATTGCGATCGGCATAAACAGCAGTCGACCACATGACTGCCTTAATCGGTTCTCGCGAAGCCGCGGGGAACACCAGGTACGCAGAGATTAAAAGCAACTCCTGGCCGTGCGCGCGGCGATCTCGGATTCCTGTGACCGTCACGAATCCGGGTGAAATCCATTACTCACGCCGCGCGTTTGTGCGAGAAACCCTCGAAGATAAAAGCCGCAGACTATGTGGAGAAGACACCCGCGCTTTGCGGAGCCCTGGGAAAATCGAAAGCGCGTGGTCAGGCCGCGTGGGTTAGCCGCACTTGGAGTCGCCGCAGTGCAGGCAGGTCAGGCAATTGTCAAGCATGACAACCGCACGCACCTGGCACTTGCGGCATAGCGCGGCCGAGCTCGGGTAACCGTCGTCGACGATGGGCTGAGCATTGCGCAGCTCGTACTCACGCCTCTTGTCGTCGAGGAATTCCTGCTGCTGCGCGTCGGGCCCGGTTTTTTTGAGCATACCTATCGCGATCATGTGTTGTTCGATAACGTCGCCGATTTCGGCGACGATCGACGGCGTGTAGCGCCCGCCTTTCTTGAAGTACCCACCCTGAGGATCGAACACGCTGCGCAGCTCGTCGACGAGGAAGGTCACGTCGCCGCCCTTGCGAAACACCGCGGACAGAATCCGCGTCAGCGCGATGATCCACTGGAAGTGTTCCATGTTCTTCGAATTGATAAAAATCTCGAACGGGCGGCGCAGCTCGTGCTCGGTGCCCGCGTTCAGCGTAATGTCGTTTATCGTAACGTAGAGCGCATGCTCGGATAGCGGCGTCTTGATCTTGTAGGTCGTGCCCTGTAGCGCCTCGGGCCGCGCCAGGTTCTCGTGCATCTGTATGATTTCGGCGCTCGCGTCCGTGCCGGGCGCTGCCGCGGGCGCGGATGCGGCCTGCTTCAACACCTCGGATTTTACAATTTTCTGATCTATCTTTCGGGTCGTCATGGTCTCGTCATCAGTCTGTCCGGCTAGAATTTGCCGTAGTAACCCTCCTTGAGCGCCTCGTGCAGGTTGGCGGCGCTGTGCGTCTCACCGTCGTATTCGACCGTCTCGTCGCCGCGCAGCTCGATGGCAGTACCGTCGGCCAGCGTAAAGCGGTAAACCGTTTTCGCGAGATCTTCGTTTTTCACCAGCACACCCTGGAATGCTTCCGGGTTGTAGCGAAAGGTGGTGCAGCCCTTGAGACCGCGTTCCCAGGCATAGAGGTAAATATCCTTGAACTGGTCGAACGGAAAATCGGTCGGCACGTTGGCCGTCTTCGAAATCGACGAATCGATCCATTGCTGCGCGGCCGCCTGCACATCGACGTGCTGCCGCGGCGAAATCGTCTCCGCACTGACGAAGTAATCGGGTAGCGCGCCGTCGCCGGCGGGCATGGCGTCGGAATCGACCAGTTCGCGGTAGGCAAGCAGCTCGTAGGAAAAGACATCGACCTTTTGCTTGGTCTTTTTGCCACCCTGGATCACGTTACGCGAATAGTGATGCGCGAAGCTCGGCTCGATGCCGTTGCTCGCGTTGTTGGCCAGCGACAGCGCAATCGTGCCGGTCGGCGCGATCGAGCTGTGATGGGTAAAGCGCGCGCCCTCCCGCGCCAGCGCCGCGACCAGTTCTGGCTCGATCTCGGCAAGCTTTTGCATATAGCGGCTGTAGCGTGCGTGCAGCTCCCTGCCCTTGACCTGCATACCCGCTCGCCAGCCGTCGGCGCGCATTTCCGGCCGCTGCTCGAGCATGGACTCGGTCACCATGAACTCCTCGTCCATGATCGGCGCCGGCCCCTTTTCGCGCGCGAGTTCCAGCGCCGCGCGCCAGCCGGCAACCGCCAGCTCCCGGCTGACTCTCTCGGTAAACACGAGCGACTCTTCGCTACCGTAGGCGATTCGCAGCATCGCGAGTGCCGAACCGAGACCGAGAAAGCCCATGCCGTGCCGGCGCTTGCGCGTGATCTCCGCGCGCTGCTCGGCTAGCGGCAAACCGTTGATTTCAACCACGTTGTCGAGCATGCGCGTAAACACCGCGACCACCTCGGTGAACTGCATCCAGTCGAAAGCCGCTTTCTCGGTGAACGCATCGCGGACAAAGCAGGTCAGGTTGATCGAACCGAGCAGGCACGCGCCGTAAGGCGGCAGACCCTGCTCGCCGCAGGGATTGGTAGCGCGTATGGTTTCGCAAAACCAGTTATTGTTCATTTCATTGTAGCGGTCGATCAGGATAAACCCGGGTTCGGCATAGTCGTAGGTGGAGCGCATGATCGTGTTCCACAGATCGCGCGCCCGGGTGCGCCGGTAGACGCGGCACGCCACCTCGCCGGCGTCGTTGATGAAATAACCCTCGTGCCTGGGCCAGCGACGCCAGATAACCTGTTCGCTGTCGTATAATCCGAGACCGTCGTCGCCGACCTCGTCGTGCGACAGCGGAAACGCGAGCGGCCAGTCGCGGTCGTCGATGACGGCCTGCATGAAATCATCGGTGATCAGCAGCGACAGGTTGAACTGGCGCAAGCGCCCGTCCTCGCGCTTGGCCTCGATGAACTCGATCACGTCGGGGTGGCCGATGTCGAAGGTTGCCATCTGCGCGCCGCGGCGCCCACCGGCCGACGAGATGGTAAAGCACATACGGTCGAAAATATCCATGAAGGACAAGGGCCCCGAGGTATGCGCGCCGGCGCCCGATACGTAGGCGCCGCGCGGGCGCAACGTGGAAAATTCATAACCGATGCCGGCGCCCGACTTGAGCGTCATGCCGGCCTCGTGCAGCTTGGCGAGAATGCCGTCCATCGAGTCGTCGATCGTATCCGACACGGTACAATTGATCGTGGACGTCGCCGGCTTGTGCGCCTGGGCACCTGCATTCGACAGGATTCGGCCGGCAGGTATCGCACCGTGGCGCAGTGCCCACAGGAAACGCTCGAGGTAGTGCTCGCGCAATTCCTCGGTCTGCTCGAGATCGGCAAGCGCGCGTGCAATGCGACGGTAGCTGTCTTCGACATCCCGATCTACCGGTTCACCATGGCGATCCCTGAGGCGGTACTTCTGCTCCCAGATGTCGCGCGACGCGGGCTGCAGCGCAATCGCGACGGACCCGGCGGAGGCGGCTTCGAGTTTGTCCGCAGATTTCATGTCGCTATTCCGGCTCCGTGTGATGTATGGCTCGCTACCACATGATGTGGTGTCGCCTGCTAAGGCTATCGAGATATAGTGCTATTCTCCACTTTTGCAGATTCGTTCGCAAATGATATAGATCAAGCCCGTCCGGGAAACAGATATAAGGAATCGGTTCTCGCAGAGCCCAGAGGAGGCGGTGGAATTAATAAATTATTCCGGTTCATGCCAATCACGAACGGAATAATTCCTGGCGCCGCGAGTAGATAATCTTCATGCCCCGGTCTGTGAATCCCGGTACCCCTTGGTTTTACTACCTGCGGCCACGGCAGTCTCTGCGTCTCCGTGCGAAGCACTACGGTCTCGATAGTCCCAATTAGCGATTCCCGACCTCGAGCAACCAGTCACGCAAGCGTCGCGCGGAGTCCGACAGCGGCCGGTGCTCGTCCCAGGTCAGATAAAAGGATCCAGGCGCGTCGATTTCGAATTCGCCGAGCCGCACCAGCTTGCCTCGCCGAATCAGGGCTTCCACCTGCGAATGCCAACCGAGCACGATACCCTGGTTTTCTTCTGCCGCCTGCAACGCGACCACGTAGTTGTTGAAGCGCCTGAGATTCGCGTGCTCGAGATCGCAGCCCCATTCCGATAACCAGGCATCCCAGCCGGTCCACGCGGGATCGACGCTGTCCAGCTGCAATAACGGAAAGCGCAGCAGGTCTTCGGGCTGCCTGAACTCATGCTGGGCGGCGATTGCGCGACCGCATACGGGATATATCCGGTCGTTGAACAATCTGATCGACTGTTCCGAACGCCATTTGCCAGCGCCGTAACGAATGCGGATGTCGGCGTTCAGGAAACCGGCGTCGACGGGATTGTCCGAGATCGCGTGATTGAGATTGATATCGCGGTATTGCTGCCAGAAATCCCCGAGTCGCGGCATCAGCCACAGCGACGCGAAGGCCGTGGTCGCGGCGATGGTGACGTCGGTGCTCTGCGCGCGATTTCTGAACTCCTGGCAAAGCCGGCCGATTTGCTGAAAGCTCGAACTCGTTACCTGGAACAGGTCGATACCCTCGGCGGTAAGCTCGACGCCACGATGATGTCGCAGGAACAACGGGCAGTCGAGCTCGTGTTCGAGCGCCTTTACCTGGCGGCTTACCGCACCGAGAGTCACGCCGAGCTCGACCGCTGCCGCGGTAAAGCTGCCGTGCCTCGCGCAGGCGTCGAAGGTATTGAGGCTGGTGAGGCTCGGTAACTGGTAATAACGGCGCGCCATGGATCTCGAGAGTTTACTTCAGGTAAAGTGATAAAGCAGATTTTTAATATTGCCAAATGCCCTTTTTCGGCGCAATGTTTACCGTTTACGAAATCCTGCCGCGTAACCGGACTTGATATAGAGAATTAGACCTATGAGCCAAACTTCAGTGCCAGGCATCAAGCTGGATGCCGTCCTGCAACCGATCGAAAAGGCCAGCGGCCTGCCCAACGAGGCTTACACCAGCGATGAATTTCTGGCCCACGAGCGCGATCATGTGCTGGGTAAGAGCTGGGCCGGACTCTGGTTTGCCAGCGACCTGCCGAAAAAAGGCTATGTCAAGCCGGTCGAGTTCATGGGCCTGCCGCTGGTGATCCTGCGCAACAAGCAGAACGAAATCCGGGTGTTTCACAACGTATGCAGCCATCGCGGCATGATACTGGTGCAGGAGGAGATGGAGGTTCAGGGGGCGCTGCGCTGTAAATATCATTCCTGGTCTTACAGTCTCGACGGAGAACTCAAGGGAACGCCTCACCTCGGTGGTATCGGTCAGCAAAAGTCGGAGGGCTTTAACCACTGCGATCACGGTTTGAAACCGGTGCGCTCGGCGGTATGGATGGATGTTGTCTTCATCAACCTGTCCGGCGATGCGCCCGAATTCGAGGAGTACGCCAGACCCCTGACCGAGCAGTGGAGCACCTTTCTCGGCGACACCGGGCTGAATCGCCTGCGCACCGCGACCAATGGCAAGGGGATGCAGATCGAGGTAAAGTCCAACTGGAAGCTCGCCGTCGAGAATTATTGCGAAAGCTATCACCTGCCGTGGATACACCCTGGTCTGAATACTTATTCACGGCTCGAAGACCATTACCATATCATGTACGGCGATAACTTCGGTGGCCAGGGCAGTTATGCTTACCGCCTCTACGACCAGGCCGGCACAGCGCTGCCGCGCTTTCCGGAATGGCCGCAAGACAGGCTGGAACAGGCCGAATATGTCTCGTTTTATCCCAATGTCCTGCTCGGCATCCAGGCCGACCACGCCTTCGCGATGATTGTCGAGCCGGTGGCCTGTGACAGGTCTATCGAGCACCTGCGGCTGTTCTATGTCGATGACAGGGCGCTCGGCGATGAACATGCCGCCAGCCGCAACGCCACCCTGGAGTCCTGGCGCATGGTATTCGGCGAGGATATCGACGCGGTCGAGGGAATGCAGCGCGGACGACGTTCCCCGGGATACGGCGGTGGCGTATTTTCACCGGCAATGGATAATCCGACGCACCATTTCCACCAGTGGGTCGCGTGCAAGCTGAAAGCGGCCCAGGCAGCAAGCTCAACCGCCACTTAAGTGACGGAACAGGGCTCCCCGCGCAACCGGCCAGATACCACGGCTTTGCGCGCGACCGCCATCGAATAGCACGTAACTCTGGCCCCCGTAGTGCGGCAGTGGACGCAGCAGCGCGCGCAAGCCGGCGGCGTTATCGGCGCTGACCACCAGCAGCGGCACGCCGTTTGCGCGGCGCGCGGTCCAGGCCGCGGCCGTATGCGCAACCTGCGATAACTCCGGCGGCGGCCGCAACCCCAGCCGCACGAGCAATTCACCGACGTGGTCGCTGGTGGTGATCAGCAATAACGGCCCGCTGCTATTTTCGACATCGGCCAGTTGCGCGAGACGCGGCTCGACATCCATGATTCCCGCGACCAGGCTGCGCGCGATACTGGCGAAATCGACGTCCGCCGATCCGATTACGACGCTGGTCGTCGGGTTCAGCGTGATATCGCGAATGATCGGTGGCGTTTCGTCTTGCTGCAGCAGGCGGAATACATCGCTTTCCGGATCGAAATGTATCGATTCCGGACGGTCGTCGGTGATCCACTCCACCGTGGTTAGCGTCTCGCTGACGGTGATTTCATGGCGCTCGAAACCACTCGGCATTATGAGTCTGACCGGCAACCTGAAACGATATCCAGCCACCGGTTGCAGTATTTCGATGCTGGTGCGAAATCCGTTTTCGAGCTGCTCGATACGATGTGCTCCGAGGCTCAACCGCGGCGCGCCGCGACGATCCAACCATTGCTCGAAGAACCAGCCGAGTTCGCGTCCCGCGCTTTGCTCGAAGGCCGCCTGCAGATCCTGCCATGCGGCGGTGCGGAACCGATGTTCGCTCCAGAACCGGCGCAAGCCGGCGTCGAACGCCGCCTGCCCTATTTCGATGCTCAGCATGTGAAAAATGAATGCAACCTTGTTATAGCCGATAACCTGCGACGCCTGGTGCTGCTTGGACCTGAACGCGCGCACCGGCTGATCGCGCTGCGCGGGCAGGGCCGCGTAGTCGCGTAGCCACTTGACGCGCATGCTGCGAGCCTCGGCCTCGCCCTTGTCGCGCTCCAGCGCGTAATCTGCCATGTAGGTGGTCAGGCCTTCCGCCCAGTTGCCGCTGGCGTAATCGACCGCGACCCCGTTACCCCACCAGTTATGCAGGACCTCGTGCGCCAGCGAGCGCGTGCGCATGAACGGCAGCGGGATCACCTGGCGCCCGACGTAGGTCAGGTTCGGAAAACCGAGCCCAACCGGTATCGGCGCCGAGATAACGTGGAAGTCGGCATAGGGATAGTCGCCGATTTCGGCACGGAAGCGTCGGATATAAGCCTCCGCCGCGTCCAGGTAAGGTTCCGCCAGCGTGTCGAGCTCGGCATGAAAATAAGTGCGTAAACGCAAACCGTCGCTCAGGCGCTCGCTAGTGCGGTAGGGTCCGGCGAACAACGAGGGCGTTTCACCGGGCTGCGCAAGCTCGAAGGTAGCGCTGTAAGTCTGGTCACCAACCTTTTCGTCGACGAGCTTCCCGGTTGCGACTGCGCGCTGCGATGCCGGCACCGTAACCCGCATGCGGAATCGAACCGGCTCCTCGTCATCGTGTGCAATCCAGGCTTCCCAGCCCGGTAGGTAAACGCCGTCGCTGCCGCTGCTGGCATACTGTCCGCTCGCCGCCGCGTCGCCACCGCTGCGTGCCGGTATCGAGCCACGCAGCATAAACTCGAGCACGTGGCGGCCCTTGTCGGGCAGGCGCAGGACGTAATCGTTTCCGCTGTTGCCCAGGTCCGCTGCTACCCCGTTGAGCGCCAGCCTGTCGATGCTTAGCCACGGAGCCAGGCGAAAGCGATACTCGTCGCGACCCGAAAAGGTGACCCTGTCGCTGACTCTGATTTCGCCACTGTCGGGCGTCAGCGCGATCTCGATGACGTGCTCCAGCGGTGGCGGCAGGTTCTGCGCCGGCAGGCCCGCACTGACGAAATACAGCAACGCGGCGATAATTCGCGTCACTGTATTACTCGAAGCTTTGCGGGAATTTGGCGGTAAGCTCGAGGGACTCCTTGCCGCGTAACAGCGTCAGCGGCAACCAGGTGCCTGGCGCCTGGCGCTGGATAACCTCGATCAGTTCGGCGCTTGTCCTGGTGTTGAAACCCGCGGCTGCCTGAATCAGGTCCCCCTCGCGGATGCCGGTCGCGGCGGCGACGCTGTCTTCGACTACCTCCATTACGCGCACCCCGCCGCTGACGCTTTCAATGATGATTCCGAGCCGCGGGCGCGCGGGCGCGTCGGCCACGCCGTCGTCATCGACGACGAATACGGCCGCGGCAAGATCCGCGGGTAGCGGATTACAGGTATCGCTGGCGCCGAGCGGCAGCAGCACGTCGACGTTCTCGATTCCCATGTCGGCGAGCTGATGCGGAATGCCGTAGCCATGCTCGAGATGGCCGCGCCCGATGATTCCGACCACCATCGCGGCCGGATCCCGACGATGCGCATCGGCCAGGGCCTCGGCCATCGCCCGGTCCCAGGTGAGCTGCGCGTCGACGAAGTTGGCAAAGGCATCGCTGCGCATGATCTCGGCGAGGTCCGGTTCCTGCTGCGTGGCCGCCGCATCGCCATTAATGCCCATCGTTTTCTTGTAGCGGTACAACCGCGCCAGCGACTCCCGGTAGGCGCCGCTGGCAGGAGCAGGGTTCGACAGGCCCATGCGTTCCGCCTCGTCGATCGCGCTCCAGCCCTGCTGTCCGACCCGGGAGACAAGTGCTCGATCGATATTCAGCGCCAGCGCCGGCAAACGGTTCAGGCGAGCAAAATGCAGTAACGGCAGGTAGAGTCCGGCATCGTAGCCCCACACCTCGCGCCACTTCGATCGTTCGAGAAATTCCTTTTCGTCGAGCTTGCCGGCGCTCCAGTCGTCGAGCACGGGCTGCGCACGGCGCGGCAGCATTTCGAATCCGACCATCATGTTGGGATTGCGCGAATGCAGCGCCGCCAGCATGTAGTGCTGCCAGCGATGATGGGCCACCGTGGTATGCGCCTCCCCGAGCAGGACGATGCGGCTGCCCGACAGGCGTTCGAAAACGGCCTTGCTATCGAGGACTGCTCCGCTCGCGGGATCGAGCCACTGCGCCACATGGTGATCGCAGCCGGCATCGTCTCCGGCGGCGGAAGCCTGGCCGTACCGGGGCAACATCAGGAAAAGGGAAATCAGGCAAATCCTTGCAGCGCTGTTCATCTGGTAATGCTCCTGGGGTTTTGATATCTGGCCGCATTGATACGGGCGAATCTCACAAGCGGATTAGGTCCGTCTTCACTCCCGAAGCCGGATCAGGGCTCGACCAGCGCCAGGGTGATGCGCTTGTTCTGCCTGCCCTTGTTTTTCAGTCCGGTTACGATGAGCCTGCCGATCTCGGCCGTGTTGCGCACGTGGGTTCCGCCGCAGGGCTGGTAATCGGTATTTTCGATCGATACGGTGCGGACACTACCCTGCCCCCGCGGAGGCTGCACCGACATGGTTCGCACCAGCGCGGGATTCCGCTCGAGTTCCTCGTCGGTAATCGCGCCGATACTGACCGGAATTGCTTTTGCCACCAGCGCATTCAGCCCGGCGGTGAGCTGTTCCTTGTCGACCACCTGTCCCTGCAGGTCGAAGTCGAGCCGGCTTTCGGTTTCGCCGACCGCACCGCCGGTGGCCTGTGCGTCGATCAGCGAACAGACCAGATGCATGCTGGTGTGCATGCGCATCAGGCGGTGTCGCCGCACCCAGTCGATCTCCATATCGACCGGATCGCCGGGATGGATCCTGTCTAGGTCCTGTTCCTCGAGGAAGTGGATTATGTTCTGACGATCCTGCGCATAACGCGTATCGACGACGCGATAGTGGCGACCGCCGATTGTCAGGCGACCGCTATCGCCCGGTTGCCCGCCACCGAGCGGGTAAAATATGGTTGCCGCCAGGATTACGCCGTTATCGAGTACCTCGACAACCTCGCTGCGCAGTGTCTTCTGGTAGCTGTCTTGATAAAATACCTTTTCCGTCATCGTTCGGCCTCGTCCGCAATGCCACGATTCTTACCCAGCCGCAAGCGCGAAGCAAGCCGCTAATCCGTGAATTCCGACTCCCAGTCTAATCGGAAGATCATCCATATCGACGCGGACTGCTTTTATGCGGCGGTCGAGATCCGCGACAATCCGTCGCTCAGGGGCAAACCCATCGCGGTCGGCGGCAGCGCCACGCGGCGCGGGGTAGTCGCAACGGCGAGCTACGAGGCGCGCAAGTTCGGCGTGCGTTCGGCAATGGCCAGCGCGACGGCGGTCAAACGCTGTCCCGGGCTAATCCTGATCCCGGGGCGCATGTCGGTATACCGCGAAGCCTCCCGCCAGATGCACGAAATCTTCTCCGATTACACCGACCTGATCGAACCGCTTTCGCTGGACGAGGCTTTTCTCGACGTGTCCGCTTGCACCCGCTGCCGCGGCAGCGCGACGCTCATCGCCGAGGAAATTCGACGGCGCATCGCCGATGATATCGGCATCACCGTGTCGGCCGGCATCGCGCCGAACAAGTTTATCGCCAAGGTTGCAAGCGACTGGAACAAGCCCGACGGGCAATACGTTGTTACCCCTCTACAGGTCGACGATTTTCTCGAATCGCTGCCGGTCAAACGTATCTGGGGGGTAGGCAAGGTCACCGCCGAGAGACTCGAAAGGCAGGGCATCAAGACCTGCGGCGACGTGCGTCGTTACGATATCTACCAGTTCGTCCAGCTATTCGGCCAGTTCGGCGAACACATCCACAGGCTCGCGCACGGTATCGATAATCGCCCGGTGGTCGCCGAATGGCGACGCAAATCAGTCAGCGTGGAGAACACCTACGACGCGGACCTGCCCGATCTCGACAGCTGCACGCGGCAGCTACCGGCCCTGATCGAATCGTTGAAGCTGCGATTGCAGAGGCTGGACGACGACTACCGCATCCAGAACTGTTTTCTGAAGATGAAGTTTTTCGATTTCAACCAGACTACGGTGGAGCGCCAGCAAACCGAGCCGAATTATGCCGACTACGCGACGCTGTGCGAAGAGGCCTGGCAACGCGGCAAAAAACCGGTACGCCTGCTAGGTATCGGCGCCCGCCTGATCGATTTGACCGATGCCAGCGGGCAGATGGATTTGTTCGAAGATTGAATCGCCGGATCCAATAACCGGCATCGCTTAAAAAAAACCGAATATTTACACTTGTTTTTATTTATCAGCGAGTTATGCTCGGCTTTCAATGTAGATTAACAAATAAAATTGCTAACTTGTTGGTTCTAATGCCAGGTAACTCATGAGCAACAAAACACGAGATCCCAAGTTTGAATCGCTGATTTCTTCACCCTGGGCCAGGTCGCCGGACCATTCGTACTATGGCGATCCCCGCTATGTGGAAAAGGAACAGTATGGACTCGAGCACATCAAACGCGACCAGCCCGACGTGGAAGACGTCGAACAGGTCGTGATTCTCGGGTACAACTAGATTTCAGCGGGACCGGTCAAGGCGACCGTCCGCAACAGCCCTGACGACGCCGCGGGGTGGCGTCGCCCGCAGCGCGTCGATACCCGATTCCCCGGCAAGCCCACCACGGCGCAATGACCAACGAAATCCTGCTCATACTGGTTGCATTCGGCACCGCGACGCTAACCGCGATCACCGGTATCGGTGGCGGTATGATACTGATCGCGATCATGCCGGGCCTGCTGCCAGCGGCTGCAATCATCCCGGTACACGCAGCGGTACAGATGTTTTCGAATTTGAGCCGGGCCCTGTTCGGCTGGCGATTCATGCGCTGGGAGTTCGTGCTGGCATTTGTCGGCGGAGCCATCGGTGGTGGACTGATCGCCGCGGGGATAACCCGCGAGATAAATCTGGCGTATACGCCGCTATTTATCGCGGCCTATATTCTATTTACCGTCTGGGGGCCGCGGCTGCGATTCCCCCGGCCGGTCAAGGGCGAATTCGTTGCGATCGGTTTCGTACAGACCGGCCTCAGCATGATCGTCGGGGCGACCGGCCCTATGGGTCAGGCCGCGATGTTGCACAGGGGGCTGCAGCGCGATGCGCTCGTGGTCACATCGGCATTCATGATGACCCTTACGCATTTGATCAAAATCGTCATGTTCGCGCTGCTCGGCTTCGCCTTTCTGGATTACTGGAAAATCATTGCCGGCATGGCCGCCGGGGTCATCCTCGGCGCCCTGCTGGGTACTCATATTCGCTACCGGGTTCCGGAAACGCTATTCAGGCAGGTGCTGAAATGGTTGTTAACCCTGCTGGCGCTGCGCATGATTGTCATTACGTTCACCTGAGCACAATCCCGCGTCTGCGGTCGGATGCACCGGCGCGGGCGTCATCGGCGGAAGGCAACTGCCCCACGGGCTGGCACGCCGCGGGCGGCTTTCTCCGCAAGGCCTCCTCGATAATATCCACGATGCGGGTTTCGACCCAGCTTCGCGCCGACAGGTTTTCGAGAAAACCGCAATGTCCGCCATAGCGATAGGTCTCGATCCGCAATGATTCGTTCGCAGCGATGCGGCCGATATCGTCGACGGGAATGATCGGATCGTCCGCGGCGGCAATCAGGGTTGCCGGCAGCGCAAGCGTAGACAACCTGTCGCCGACCAGTGCGTAGGCGGCGAAGTAGTCGTCGACATTGTCATAAATCGTATGCTTTGGAATGAAGATCCGGTTCAAATCGTCCAGCGATCTCGCCGCGGCGAGATCGTCGGCGTAATCAAAATCCGGGAAACATTCGAGTTTCCGCCGCAGCGACTGGTGCCACTTGCTGAAAAAGTAGCGCTCATAGACAAAGAATCCCTGGTTCAGGGCATCCATAGCGCGCGCCGGGTCGACGGGTGGACAGACCGCGATCACGCCGTCAAGCCCGAGCGGCACCCCCCGGTCAGCCGCGATACGCAGGGCGAAACTGGCACCCAGCGAAAAGCCCGCGACAAACAGGTGCTCATAATCATGGCTATCGACGAAATCCTGCAGCGCACTGGCGACTTCCGGCGAGCGCGTCGAATTGAACAACTCCCGGTTGAGATGGTGCGAATCGCCGTGGTCGCGCAGATTTACGCGCAGCACATCGAATCCGCGGGCGAGCAGACGCCCGGTCGTCGTCACCATGTAAGCGGAGCGGCTCGAACCTTCCCAGCCATGCAGCAGCACCACCAGGGCCGACCTGCCGCCGATCGCGACGTCGAGTTCGGCCTTGAGGCGGGTACCGTCGTCGGCCTGCAGGATCAGATCACGCGAAGAGAGTCGCTGCAAAATCCTGCGGGCGCGCAGTTTGCGCGGCCCCTGGCTGTTCAAAATCGTCTGCATGTGCGGGTTGCGCAGGTATCGCGGCGGGCTGAACAGGTTCGAATGTTCCATTTGGATCCCTATTCCATCGGGGTTGCGATCGGTGGTGTTCATTGTTGCAGCTACCTCGGCGTCAATCTAGCCTGTATAGTATTTATCTTTTGGAGTGCATCGATGAGCGACGGGCCCCGATCCTACAAGCCGATTCCCGGCGACGCGTTGCCGCGCTTTGCCGGCATTGCGACCTTCATGCGCCTGCCACATGTCGCGCCGGCCGAAGCCGACGAGGTCGATATCGGGCTAATTGGCGTGCCCTGGGACGGCGGCACAACCAACCGCGCGGGCGCGCGGCATGGACCGCGCCAGATTCGCGACCTGTCGACGATGGCGCGCAATGCGCACCATGCGACCGGCATCATGCCGTTCGAGTTGTGCAACTGCGCCGACCTCGGCGATACCCCGGTCAACCCGGTCGACATCGAAGACACCCTGGGGCGCGTCGAAGGATTTTTCAGCGAGGTTACCCGCCAGGAAATCCTGCCGCTAACGGCTGGCGGCGATCACCTGATTACTCTGCCGATCATGCGCGCGCTGTGCCGCGACGAGGCCGTCGGCATGGTTCATTTCGATGCGCATACCGATACGCTGGATCGCTATTTCGGTGAATCGAAGTATACCCACGGCACGCCTTTCCGGCGCGCCATCGAAGAAGGCCTGCTCGATCCCAAACGTACCGTGCAAATCGGAATACGCGGCGCGCTATACAGCGATCGGGACAAGGACTGGGGCCTCGACCAGGGCATTCGCGTCATCGAGATCGAAGAATACCACGACCTCGGAGTAGACGCGGTCATCGCCGAGGCGCGCCGGGTTGTCGGTGACGGCAGGACTTATGTTAGTTTCGACGTCGACGCGCTCGATCCGGTGTACGCGCCCGGCACCGGCACCCCGGAGATCGGCGGCATCACGACTTTCGATGCACAGCGAATGATCCGCGGCCTGCGCGGACTGAACCTGATCGGCGGCGACGTGGTCGAGGTTTCACCGCCGTTCGACATGTCGGGCAACACCGCGCTGGTCGCGGTGACGATGATGTTCGAGATCCTCTGCCTGCTGGCCGAAAAGGTCGCCCGGAGCAGGGACGGCTAAATCCCGGCAGGCAAAAACGGCATCGAGGGCAGCGGATAGCAAGGGTAAATATTTGCAGCAAATACCTGAAACAATGAAAGCGGTCGTACTGACTGGTCACGGTGGCATGGACATGCTGCAGTATGTCGACTATCCGGTGCCGCAACCGGCTGCCGACGAAGTTCTGATCGAGGTGCACGCCTGCGGCATGAACAATACCGATGTCTGGGTACGACAGGGCGCTTACGGTACCGACGAGGATCCGGACGCGGTCGCGTCGTGGCGTCGCGGCAAGCCGACGCTCGAATTTCCAAGAATCCAGGGCGCCGATACGGTCGGCGAAATCGTCGCGGTCGGCGACAATGTCGAGCCTGCGCGCATCGGCGAGCGTGTCATGGTCGATTTCAGTATTTACAATACCGAGTCCGACAGCCTCGCCGAAATCGATTACATCGGGCACGGGGCCGACGGCGGCTACGCCGAGTATTGCGTGGTTCCGTCCACAAACGCACACCTGGTCAAAAATCCCATGTCGGATGCCGAACTGGCGACCTTTTGCTGCGCTTACCTGACCGGCGAGCACATGCTCGATCGAGCCAGGGTGGCGGCAGGCGAACGGGTATTGATCAGTGGCGCGGCGGGCGGCGTAGGCGGCGGATTGATCCAGCTGTGCCGGGCGCGGGGCGCCATTCCCTACGCGATTACCAGCAGGGCCAAGGCCGACGCGGTCAGAGCACTGGGTGTCGAGGACGTCGCCCTGCGTGACGAGGGTAACTGGGTGGAGCAGGTGACTTCGCTGTTAAACGGCCAGCCGCTCGACGTGGTTGCCGACGTGGTCGGCGGGCCGCTATTCAAGGACCTGATCAACCTGCTGCGGCCCGAAGGTCGCTATACCACGGCGGGTGCTTTCGGTGGCGCCATCGTCGAACTCGATCTGCGCACCGTGTATTTGAAACACCTGGAGATTCACGGTTCATCGCAGGGTACGCGCAAGGCTTTCGCCCGGCTAGTCGGCTATATTGAATCCGGCAAGATCTCGGCGAACCTGTTCGCAACCTACCCGCTAAGCGAATTTCACCGCGCCCAAACCGACTTCATGGCCAAGGGATACGTCGGCAAGCTGGTGGTCATGCCGGACCGCTTTTTTAAACCCGTATGACGCGCAGTGTCTACCCATGCCTCGGAAAAAACCAGGCCGGATCCAGATCTCGCGGTTCTTGATCTGACCCAAATCTTCGGCCTAGGCGGGTGACCGGTTGGCGAGGGTCATCATCGCCTGCAGCAGCACGTTGCAGCCCGCCTCGAGGTCCCCGGGTTCGGCGCTCTCCTGCTCGTTGTGGCTTATCCCGCCCGCGCAGGGCACGAATATCATCGAGGTCGGCGCCACCAGGCATACCTGGCATGCGTCATGGCCGGCGCCCGAGACGATGTGCTGATGGCCGTATCCCAACGCCGCGGCCGCCTGTTCAACCGCGGCGATACAGCCCGGATCGAAACTGACCGGAGGCTTATCCCAGATCTCGTCTATATCGCATTCGACCTGGTGGCTATCGGCACAATCGATGACGCAGACCCGCAACTTGTCGGACATTTCCGCGAGCATAGCCTCGTCCGGATGCCGAACATCGATCGTCAGAAATACTTCTCCCGGGATGGTATTTCGCGAATTGGGCTTTACCGACAGCTCGCCGACCGTCCCGACCCCGTGCGGGGCATATTCCAGCGCCAGCGTCTGCACCATCGAAATCACTTCGGCCGCTGCAACCAGTGCATCGCGCCGACCCGACATCGGTGTCGAACCGGCATGCGAATCGCGGCCCTTGATGCGTAAATCGAACCAGCGCTGTCCCTGCCCGCCGATAACGACGCCGATCTGCTTTTGCTGGGCCTCGAGTATCGGGCCCTGCTCGATATGCGCCTCGAGCAAGGCGCCGATGCGATGCTCGCCGCAGGCCGAGTCGCCCATGTAGCCGATCCGCTTCAGTTCTTCGCCGATGGTCCTGCCGTTACTGTCGCTGCGCGACCAGGCGTAGTCCTTTTCGAACAGCCCGGCATAGACACCCGAGGCAATCATCGCCGGCGCGAACCGGGACCCTTCCTCGTTGGTCCAGACCACGACTTCCAGCGGCGCCTCGGTTGTCACCTGGTTGTCGTGCAGCGTGCGCAGCACTTCGAGACCGGCCAGCACGCCGTAAATACCGTCGAACCTGCCGCCGTGAGGCTGGGTATCGAGATGGCTTCCGGCGACGATCGGGTCCAGCTCGCGATTACGCCCCTCACGACGCGCGAAGATATTTCCCATGTCGTCGATTTCGATGCCGCAACCGATTTCCCTGCACCAGCCGATAAACAGGTCGCGTCCCGCCCGGTCTTCGTCGGTCAACGCGAGGCGACAGGAACCACCCTGTTGCCCAGGACCGATCTCGGCCATTGCCATGATGCTGTTCCATAAACGCCGGCCGTCGACACGTATCGATAGATCACTCATTCCTGTACCTCCGCTAAATTCCGTTAGAGCGCCTGGCATCTGCATTGCTCGCTGCCGTAGCAGGGCGAAGATATCTTGTCACAAAGATCGGCTCGTGCAAACAAGACGGGGATTAGGCGGTTTCTCCCATCCAGCCGGTGCCTCTGCCGATAACTTCTTCGAGCATCTCGATCTCGCGCGCGAGTTCGCGCGCCAGGTTGACCATGAAAATGCCAAAGTCGGCGGGATACCTGTCGTGGAGCTGATAGAACTGCGTATTGCTGATGTTGAGTATGAGGCTGTCTTCAGCCGCCACGTCGGTGCCGTTGCGCCTGATCAGGCCGATCATTTCGTCGAAGCCCATCTGTTCCCCCTGGCGGAAGTACCGTGTCAGGACGTCGTGGCCCTCGAAGTGCTTGTAGTAGGCGATCTTCCCCTGCAGCACGACCTGGAAGTCATCGGCCTCTTCGCTCAAATGCGCGATGTACTCTCCTTTTGGCACGCGCTCGATTCTTCCATGCATCATCAGGTCGACGATGGTATCTTCAGAAAGTGCGCCGAAAGTCGACAGTTCCTGCAGGTAAGGGATTCCGAGTAATTCGATTGCTGTGGTGGCATCAATCAACTGCATTGTAAGAGATTCAAATACCTTAATTTTTCAGGGTGCATACAATACCTTTTATAGATCCCGGGAACAGCCCCTGGCGTCAACTTTCATGCAAAAATATTGACTTTGGGGGGGATTTTTATAATTCAACGTGACGCCTGTCACAGTGTTAAGATTAAAACCTGGCGAATACAGCCGGTAGTGCCTTCGCCAGCAACCCCGTCGGCAGCGAAAATAACAAGGTTTTCCAGATGAACTGTCTCGAAAAGTACCGCCGTAAACTGGTTCGCGAAGTCAATCGGGATCTCGGCAGCCTGGCCGAGGTACCCGACGAAGTAGCGGTGCATGATTTCCGAGTGGGTGTAAAAAGACTCAAAGCCCTATATTACTTTTTACAAGAAATAGAGAGCAGTCTGGAAGCCAGGGACTTGCTCAAGCCCTATCGCTCTCTGTCCAGATTGATCGGGAAAATTCGTGACGCTCATATTGCAGTGCATCTGATCGAGGACCTCGACGAGGTCGGCCCGGAAGACTCGGCCAACTTGATCGGGGCCCTGAAACTAAAAATTCGGCGCGACTACGGCCTGTTTCAGAAATTTGCGCAATCAGGAAGCAGGCTAACCGTTAGAGTGCCGACCATCCGGGCAACCGGCATTTCGGAACGATCGATACTGCGACACAAGCCCATCGTATTGGATGCGCTATTACAGCAGATATTGACGGTCGCGCAAAACATGAACGACGAGCGGTGGCATGGGAAACGAATACTGCTGAAACGTTATCATCACACGCTCGACGCCTTCTGTTTTTGTCCCGGCCACGTCGCCGATGA
The DNA here is from genome assembly GCA_029864185.1 of Gammaproteobacteria bacterium. Taxonomy (GTDB): domain Bacteria; phylum Pseudomonadota; class Gammaproteobacteria. The sequence goes on along the minus strand of JAOTTY010000026.1, from coordinate 417 downwards.
GAGGGAACAGCGACAGATTAGGATGCTCGAGGAATTGCTCGGTGACTGGCATGATCGGGTTATTACCCAGGAAATCCTGCAATCGCTGCAAGGGGTAGCGGCGACCAGTCAGAATGTCATCGCGGTCATGAAAAAACAGGACAGGCTGCTGCTGGGCTCTGCCAAAATCTACCTGAGAAAGTTTGCACTATGGCATCGGCGAAGTTAGCACGAATCGCGACCCTGCGTTAGCCGGCCTAAGAATGCTGACCGTCGCGGTATCATTAATTGTTGCTATCGTGGTAACCGATAAAAAAGGGGTCGGGGGTGGATTTACGATATATTCCTTTCGTCTTCATTAAAGGTAATAACAAGGAGCTCGGTTGAGGGATAGACTCGAAACGCCAGGGGCGCTCGCGTTTCGATACCCGCGGGACC
>JAOTTY010000239.1 GCA_029864185.1 Gammaproteobacteria bacterium | reverse complement strand
GCGTCGCTTCCGGGGAAGTCGGGTGTAGTGCAAGATCCCGGATATTCGCTGAGCGAATTCCGGGATGACGGGATGAGGGGAAGCGCGAGATCCCGGATATTCGCTATGCGAATTCCGGGATGACATTGGGGGGCTTCTTCCACGGGAAGAAGCCCCCCAATGTCAACTGGTAAGGCTGCGATAGATTTCGGAGATCCGATAGGGCAGCTGGGCGATATCGTCGATTAGCACGTAACTGCTGGCGCCGTACATATGCGGCAAATATTCGCGTGCCTGCTCGTCGATGGTGATGCAAAACGGGTGAATGCCACGCTGGCGCGCTTCGAACAGGGCCATGCGGGTGTCCTCTACGCCATATTCGCCGTGGTAGGTATCGTAATCGTCGGGCTTGCCGTCGGAGAGCGTTATCAGCAGCTTGGTGCGCGCGTTGACCTTGTCGAGCAAATGGCTCAGGTGGCGAATGGTTGCACCCATGCGGGTATAGTCCTGGGGCGCAATGGCGGCGATGCGGGCGCGAATCTCGTCGTCGTAGATTTCGTCGAAGGTCTTGATGCTGAAGATTTCGCAGCGCTTGCGCGTATTCCCGGAAAATCCGTAGATGGCATAGCGGTCATCGAGGGAGCGCAGCGCCTCGGCGAGGAGGATGAGTGCTTCACGCTGCGCCAGGTTGATCCATCCCTTGGTCGAACCGCTCATATCGACCATCAGGATGACCGCGATGTTGCGCTCGACCCGATGCGCCTTGCGATAGATTCGGGAGGTCATTTCCATACCGCTACGCGCGTCGCATATCGCCTCGACCAGCGCGTCGATATCGAGGTTTTCGCCATCTGGCTGTTTTTTCAGGATGCGATACTCGTCCTGCAGCGCCTCGAAGCTGCGCCGCAGAGACTTGATGTGGCCGCGATACTTGTGCAGGGTTTCATCGACGAACCTGGAGTCGTAGTCGGGGTTAATACTGCGCTCGCGCACCGCGCACCAGCGCTTACGATGGGCCTTGCGCGTGTAATCCCATTCGTCGTAAAAGTGAGCGGCCTGTCGTTGGTCGCTTTCCTTCGGGGCTTCGTCCGCATCGTCTGTGCCCGACCAGGCTTCGAGGCTGGCGCGGTAATCCGCGCTGCCGCCTGCTCGCAGATAGTCGCGCGGTATTTCGCCGAGATCCTGCAGGATTGAGACCGCGAGGTCTGCGATCTCGGTGTCGGGCGCAATCGGTATGCCGTCGAGTTCGAAACCGGGCGCCGAATCCCGCTCGTCAAGAAGTTCAAATCTTATCTCATCGTGAGCATCTACGGACACCGCGGCATCGTCGTCCCGGAAGCTGTCGTTTCGATTGGCGAAACGGGACAGTGCGAGGCGTAACTGCTGTTGCTCGCGCTGCAGTCGCGCGTCCAGCTTTGCCTGTACCCGGTCGGGATCGAGCTTGCCCTGGAACGGGAAAGGATCGGGTCGTGGTTTGTCCCAGAGTTCCGCGCTGAGCCTGATCGAATCAAGTACATTGCTGGATGGATCGCACAGTTTCGCCTGCAATGGTTTCCAGGCTTCCGGAATCTCCTGCTGCAGAGCCGTCATCTGCCGCGCGAGGCCCGGATAATCGCGTTCGATACAGGCGTTCAGGCGCAGCGTTTCGAGGTAGTGGAAGGTGCGCTGAGCAGGTCCGTCGCGTGGGATCTGTGCGATTGTGTCTGCGCGCCAGGTGCCGTACCAGCACTGCGCCCACTGGTGAACCGCTATCGCACGGTAGCAGGCGAAATTCTGCCGCTCGAGCGGGAACTGGTCGATTAGCGCCGGCAGGTACAGCGTTTCGCTGTCGGTGAGCACCTCGTCGCTGGTATCCAGCGACAGGCGCCGGCCGTTGAGGCCATGTACGAAGTGTTGCAGCACGCCGCGAATATTCGCAAATTCGAGCCCGCGCGATCTTTTACGTCGGTCCGCGATGAAGCGATCCAGGTTTGACAGGGCTTCGACCGCGGCAGCCAGACCCTGTTCGAAATAGACGTCGAGGGCCGACTGCAACCAGCTTTCACAACCCTCGGGTCCAATGGTACGCAATGCGAAACCCGCCTTGCTGGCAAACTGGTAGGCAATCTCGGGATGGGTTTTGGACAGCGACACTATCCAGTCGAGCAGGAATTGCCGCCAGCGAGGGTCGATTTCGAGAATAACATCGCTGATCTCTTCGATGGTCCAGCGATTGAAGAAAAAAGGTTCAAGCTGCTGGCGTAACCGATCCCGTTCCATATTCACGACTGGCATCCGGGGCAGTAATAGCTCGAGCGCTGTCCCTGTACGACGTGCCGGATCGGCTTGCGGCAGATTTGGCATGCATCGCGGTTGCCGTATACCCGTAATTCATGCCGGAAATAGCCCGGTTTGCCATTGGCCTGGGTGAAGTCCTGCAGGGTCGTACCGCCGTGTTCGATCGCCGTGGACAGGGTTTCCCGGATCGCGTCGACCAGCAGGCCGATACGCGCCTTGCTGATGCGTCGCGCGGCGCGTGTCGGGCGAATGCCGGCGCGGAATAATGCTTCGCTGGCGTAAATGTTACCGACGCCAACGACAACATGACTGTTCATCAACACCGTTTTAATTGCCGCGCTGCGCTGCCGGCAACAGCGATGCAGGTATTCGGTGTTAAAACTGTCTCCGAGGGGTTCGGGGCCCAGCGACTGCAGCAGGCGATGCTGCAACGGATCCCCGCCGCAATAGAGTAGTGCGCCGAAGCGACGTGGGTCGCGAAACTTGAGCGCCTGGCCGTTGCTGAACTGCATTTCGACGTGTTCATGGACGGCGATGGCGGCTCCGGCTGGCAGTATCCGCATGCTGCCTGACATACCCAGGTGCCATATCAGGCTGCCCTTATCGAGACGCATGATCAGGTATTTGGCGCGTCTGTCCACGGCGCGAATCTGTCGCCCCTGCAGGCTCGCTACCTCGCGGCTGATCGGCCAGCGCAGGCGGGTTTCGCGCAATATCACGGCGTCGATATATTCGCCGACGACGTGGGGCTCGATACCGCGCCGCGTAGTTTCGACTTCGGGTAACTCGGGCATCGCGCCAGCTTACCTCTGATGGAATACCCATGCCAGCGCAATGCCACCCATCCACGAATCGGATTCGGAAACCAGCGGGCTATCGTCGATTTCCGAGTGATCGAGGTTGTCATAACGCAGGAAACCGCCCAGCCAGTAAATGCCGAAACGTCTGCTGTAGGTAAATTCGGCGCGGTAACCACTGAATCCACCGTCAGCCTCGTAGGCCGGGCGCGTGGCGGTCGCGTCGAAAGCGTCGACCGTGTAAAAATAATCATGGTGCCTGTCGCTCGAATACAGCGGGCCGATATTGAAGCGCAGTTTCCAGTCGCCCAGTCTGGTCGCGGGTTGGCGCCATGACAGCCTGGGCTGGAACACCCAGCCGATACTTTCGAGATTCCCGTCCAACGTATAGGCGAAGCGCAGCGGCAGATCGATCCACCAGGCGCTGTCATGCAGCCGCAGTAAGCGATAGTTTATCGAAGGCCCAATTTCGAGGATCGCTTCGAGCTCGGCCATGCCCTCGCGCTCGGGCGTGTCCTCGTCTGCCGGCAGCGACAGGTTGCCGCTCATTGAAAATAACAGGTCGGGCGACTCGAAGATAATTCCTTGTGCACCCTCGTCGACACGCAGGCGATCACCGCGATACTTGACGTAGGGGGCCGGCAGCAGGTAAGAGGATGAACCGGCCGACCCGCGGTAATCCGGGGAGTCGAGCGCGAACAAACCGACGCCGAGTTCGAGACGCGGCAGCGCTTCCTGCGCCAGCGCCGGGATTGCGCCGATAAGCATCATCAGGCTAAGCAGGATTCTCATCGTCGCGCAGGTCTATCAGTTCATAGTAGAGGTCCGCACGAAAATGGTATTGCAAACCGATACCCGGATTGGCGATAACGATTTCAGGATCGATCGACATCAGGAAAAACTCCTGCCGTTCGCCGCCCTCCAGCAGTGCTTCGATTTTTTGCCGTGGCGTGCCGCCGCTGTCGAATTGCCTGACCCGCGATGCTTCCAGCCCCTGCCAGTTACCGAGCAGCCGCTCGATCTGCTGCGAAGTGAACTCGCCTGGGGCTGCCAGCTGCCACTGGTTGCCGGCGTCGCGGCCAATTTCCAGCTCGGGCAGCTTGAGGCTTTGCAGCCTGAAATTGCGCGGCAACAGGCGCCGATCGACGACGCCCGGGAGACCCTGCGACAGCAATGGCAGGTGAATGTCCGGCAGCAGGTAGACGGTCGAATCGATCATCGTGTAGCGACGCCCCCCGATATTGTTGGTTGCGCCGAACAGAACATTGGTGTCATTCAGGCTTAACATGGCTTTCGGAAAGTCGAGTCCGAGCGTCGCCAGGTCGATCTCGCCGGCATCCAGGCGAGAATCTGACTCGCTGCTGACGATTTTCAGCAGGCGCTCGACGCTGATATTGTTCGCGGGCCATTGTATCGGGGATTGCAGGAACCACAGCCCGTCCTGGCGCGCAAGCGACAGGATCGCATCAGCGGTCCTGATTTTCACGGTCTGGATCAGTTCCGGTTTGAGTCCGGTGATACTCTTTGGCGTCTGGTACCCGGTTTTGACGTCGAAGCGATTGCCGATGTAGGTAAACAGCACGATTAATACGATCAGCAGGAAATTGATGATCCAGCGGCGCGATAACATCACAGCTTACGTCTTCTAAACCAGATTCGAAATCCGCTGACCAGCAATCCCAGTGGCAGTAGTAGCAGGAAAAAAATCGCTATCGCCAGCTGTTGTTGCTGCGATAGTTCGAGGCGTGTATCCGGCGCCGGCCGCGGGCTGATCGAAATCAGCTGGTCGTCGTGGCTGAGCCAGTTGACGAGGTTGACGCCTATCTCCAGGTTGCTGCCGTTGCCGAGGTATCGGTTCGACAGGAAGTCGGCGTCGCCGACCACGGCGACGCGTTGCTTGAACACTTCTCCGGCGTCGTTTTGCAGGCTGCGCTCCAGCGTCAGGCCGATGGTCAGCGGACCGGAGCCTTCATCCTCGTCGTCACCATTAAAGATTTCACCACGCAGCGTCCCGGTCTCGTTCCAGCTGCGGCTGTCGCTTTGCAGAAAATTCTTGCGCTGCCAGCTGTCCTCGCCGTGGAATTCGATCGCCTGGGACTGGGGAAATAACGACAGGCTGCCCAGGTTCTGCGTGATCGGGTGGCGGGGGTACTCGCCCACCAGCGCGAAATCTACCCGGTCCAGACCCATCAACTGGCTGTTCGGGTCGACGATAATGCCCGGCAGAAACTCGATCGCCAGCAAATCCGCGAGCAGGTCCAGGCCGTCGCTGGCCTGTTCCGGGTCAGCCAGCCACAGCAGGTTGCCACCTCGTTCGATATGCTCGCGCAGTATTTCGATTTCGCCGGGCAACAGCGGTACCCGGGGGCTGGCCAGCACCAGTACGTTGGTATTGAGCGGAATGCTGCCGGCCTGGGTCAGGTTCAGGTTTTCGATGGTGAAACCCCTGCGCGCCAGTTGCGTCGCCAGCAAGCTGAGATCGTGATTGGCTTCCAGGTAGGGATTACGTTCGCCGTGGCCTTCGAGGAACACGAGCCAGCGCTCGCCCTGGCGCAGCAGCCGCTGGATGGCACTGCTGACGCTGGCTTCGCTGACCTGCGAAACCTTTTCGCTGCGACCCTGGTACACGAGCAGCACCTCGCCGTCGTAACGAATGTCGTGGCTGCGCAACAAATCCGGGTACAGGTCGGGATTCAGGCTTTCGAAGTCGATATTCGGCTGTGCCGCGCGGTAGCGCTCGAACAAGGCTTCCAGCAAGGGCTTGCTGTCGTTGATCGGCGATACGAACAGCGTGACATCGAGCGGGTTCTCGATACCGGCAAGGAGACGCAGCGATTCCTGCGACAGGCTGTTGCGCTGGTTGGCGCTCATGTCGACAGTGACCGGATAGCGATAGCTTATCCACGCAACCACCGCGATCAGCGCGATGAATAGCACCAGGAATACACCCGATTGCAGGCGGTATTGCAGGCGCATGCGCGCATCGACTTTCATAGCAGGCGTTCCCGGTCGAGCTGTCGAATCGTCAGCACCAGGAATGCCGTGATCAGCAGCAGGTAGTAGGCGATATCGCTGGTGTTGAAGACGCCCTCGAGCATCGACTGGTGATGCTCCAGCAGCGACAGGTAGGTCAGTATCGAATGGTCGCCGTCGAGGGAGCCGCCGATCCAGTCGATAATCCATAGCATCAGCAACACCCCAAAGGTCGAGATCGCAGCAATGGTCTGGTTTTCGGTCAGGCTCGACAGGTACAGGCCGATCGCCGCGAAGGTCCCCAGCAACAACAGCATGCCGAGGTAAATCGACAGCAGCTTGCCGCCGTCCGGGCTGGTGCCGAGGTA
>JAOTTY010000238.1 GCA_029864185.1 Gammaproteobacteria bacterium | reverse complement strand
CAGGCTGGCCTCGAGAATATTGATTTCATCGACCTCGATATGGCTGGCCTCGGCCACCGACCAGGCTCTTGCGTAGCGCTTGATTTCGATTTCCAACGCGGCGCGACGGCTGGCGGAAAGCTTTTTCGAGTCGGTCAAACCACTGATCGGGTAGTCGGCATCGAGAATCACCGCGGCGGCGACTACGGAACCCGCAAGCGGTCCACGCCCGGCTTCGTCGACGCCGGCAACAAGCTTCGCAATCGGGTTTTCATACATATATAATGCGCCGTTTGAAATAATCCCCTGCCACTATGTCTCAATTAATCAAGGTTGCCGTTGTCGGTGTCGGTCATCTCGGAAAATGGCATGCCGAGAAGTACGCTGCCGCTACCGATTGTGAGCTGGTTGCAGTAGTCGACACGAATGCCGACAACGCCCGCGAAATCGCGCGAAAGCACGGTGTCGGGGCTTATACGGATTATCGCGACGTGATCCCGCTGGTTGACGCGATCAGCCTGGTGGTACCGACCAGCCGACATTATAAAATTGGACGAGCGTTTCTGGAAGCAGGAATTCACTGTTTGATCGAAAAACCGGTGACCGAGAGTGTTGCCGAGGCCGAACGGCTAATCGAAATCGCCCGTGACAGGGCGCTGGTGCTGCAGGTCGGGCATATCGAACGCTTCAACAGCGTCATGATCGGTATTACCGAACACCTGCGGCGGCCCCAGTTCATCGAATCGACCCGACTCGCCCCATTCACGCCGCGCGCTACCGACGTCAGCGTCGTCCTCGATCTGATGATTCACGATATCGATATCATCCTCGACCTTGTCGACAGCCCTATCGCGCGTATTTCGGCGAGCGGAATTTCGGTATTATCCGACACTATCGACATCGCCAATGCGCGCATCGAGTTCGAAAACCATTGCGTCGCCAACGTCACCGCGAGCCGGATCAGCCGCAAGCGCGAGCGAAAACTGCGCATTTTTCAAAAAGATGCCTACCTGTCCGCGGATTTCCAGAACAGGATTCTCGCGATCAATCGCAAGGGGGCGACCGATAATGCCGAGGGCTACAGGGACATCTCCCACGAGGAACTGCGCTTCGACGATAACGACGCGCTCAACCTCGAAGTCCGAGACTTCATCGATGCGATCAGGAGCGGCGGACGCCCGGCGGTGAGTGGCGAAGACGGCAAGCGCGCACTCGAAACCGCGATTGCGATTACCAGTCAGATCAAGGATTCAATATGAATATACCAATGGTGGACCTGAAGGGCCAGTATGAAACCCTCAAAACCGAAATCGATAGCGCGATTCTGCAGGCGCTCGGCGAAACCCGTTTCATCCTGGGTCCCAACGTGCAGGCCTTCGATCAGGAGGCAGCAGTCTACCTGGGTGCGAATCACGCCATCAGCTGTGCGTCCGGCACCGACGCGCTGCACCTGGCCCTGCTGGCGGCGGGCGTCCAGTGCGGCGACGAGGTGATTACCAGCGCGTTTACCTTCATCGCGACTGCGGAAGCCATTCGCTATATCGGCGCGACGCCGGTATTCATCGATATCCAGCCAGGCAGTTTCAATATCGACCCTGACAAGATCAGGGCCGCGATCACCGCCAAAACCCGCGCGATTCTGCCGGTGCATCTGTTCGGGCAACCGGCGGACATGGACGAGATCCAGGCGCTGGCCGATGAATTCGGATTGATCGTCGTCGAGGACTGCGCGCAGTCCTTCGGCAGCCGCTACCGCGGCAAAACCACCGGCACCATCGGCGCGGTCGGCGCATTCAGTTTTTTCCCGAGCAAAAACCTCGGTTGCTATGGCGATGGCGGCATGGTCACCGCGGCCGACGAAGACACCGCGAAACAAATAATAATGCTGCGTAATCATGGCAGCAGCCAGCAGTATCACCACGACGTGATCGGTTTCAACAGCCGTCTCGACGAACTGCAGGCCGTGATCCTGCGTATCAAGCTCAGGCATATCGATGACTACAACCGCAAGCGTCTCGCCGTGGCGCAGCGCTACAATCGCCTGCTCGCGGGCAGCCGCTTCCAGACGCCGGCAATCCCGGATGACCGCGACCATGTATTCCACCAGTACACGGTGCTTTGCGACGAGCGTGACGCGGTGCGCGAAGCGATTACCGCAAAGGGTATTGCCTGCGCGGTCTACTACCCGATCCCGCTGCATCGGCAAAAGGCGTTCGGCCACACCGAGCAACCCGAATTACCGGTCACCGAATTGACCTCGAGTCGCTGCCTGTCATTACCGATATTTCCGGAGATGACCGAGCAGCAGATCGAGACCGTATGCGAGGCTGTGCTGGGCGCCTGATGAACCGGCCCCATGTCATGATTCTCGCCGGGGAGGCTTCCGGCGATGCCCACGCGGCTGAATTCGTCGAACAATTGAAGTTATACAGGCCGGATATCCACGTCAGCGGCATGGGTGGCCGGGAAATGCGGCGCGCCGGCGTCGAGGTTTTTTTCGATTCGTCTGTTATCGCCGTGGTCGGCCTGGTAGAGGTGCTGCGCCACTGGGGCGATATCAAGCGAGCCATGACAATCGTCAGGGGAAAGCTCGAGCAGACCCGCCCCGACCTGCTGGTGCTGGTCGATTATCCGGAGTTCAACCTCAAGATGGCGCGCCGGGCGCGCGAACTCGGCATCAAGGTGCTGTTCTACATCAGCCCCCAGGTCTGGGCCTGGCGTCCTGGACGCATTCACAAGATCGGCGGCCTGATCGATCATATGGCGGTCATCTTCAAGTTCGAGCAACGCTACTACGACGATGCCGGCATCGCGGTGAGCTTCGTCGGCCACCCGCTGGTCGACAAGGTAAAGGCTGACGTCGATGCCGGGGCGATTCGCGAACGCCTGGGTATAGGCGCCGAAGACAGGGTTGTCGGGTTGTTTCCCGGCAGCCGGCGCAGCGAAGTTTCACGCTTGCTGCCGGTCCTGTTCGATACCGCGAAAGCAATGCACGAACGCGATCCCGGCATCCGTTTCATCCTGCCGGTCGCGTCGACGCTGAACTTCGACGAGATTGCCCTTCAGTGTACCGGCAGCGGGTCCGAGATCATCGCGAGCCAGGACGATATCTACGAGGTTATTAGCAGTTGCGATGCGATTGCGACCTGTTCGGGCACCGTCACGCTGGAAATCGCCCTGCTCGGTGTGCCGATGTGCATCCTTTATAAGATGTCGTCTCTGTCGTACCTGATCATGAGCCGGCTCATCACGATACCCCATATCGGTCTCGCCAACATTGTCGCCGGCAAGGCCGTGGTGCGCGAATTCTTACAACGCGACGCAAACCCCGATTCGGTCGGCCGCGAGCTTTTCCGCCTGCTCGACGATCGCGAGTACCGCCAACGGGTCAGGCAGGGTCTGGGGCAGGTTCGCGAAAACCTCGGTGCCGGTGACGGCGCCGCAAACATGGCAAAACTGGTACTATCGATGATCGGGCAGACATCGCAAAATGACGAGAGGGGGACAACAAATGGCTAATCGGGGTCATTCCGAGGGCATCACGATGAGCGGCGGTGGACTCTATTCGCTGGCTACCGTCGGTGCCAAACACGTGATCGACGCGGCAACGCCGCTGGTCGTGGCCGCCATAGGCGCCATGGACGCGGCATCGATTGCCAGCAGGTTTACGCTTTCCGACATGGGCACCGCGGACGCGGGCACCTCGCTGTCGATGGTCGCCAGCGCTATCGACGCGGTCAGGGCGCGCGTTCCCGAGGCAGCCGTTACCGTCGTCTACTCGGATCAGCCACGCAACGATTTCAACGCGTTAATCGCCAACGTCTACGGCCTCGGACCCTTCGAGACTTACCTCGATCGGCACGACAATGTGTTTCCGCTGGTTTCCGGAACCACCTTCTACAAACAAATCGTTCCCGCGGCGACACTCGATGTCGGCTTTTCCGCGACCGCGATGCACTGGATGAGCACCAAGGTGTGCAATATCTCTAACCACGTGCAGGCGGTGGGCGCCAGCGGCAAGGAACTGGATGAATTTCGCAGGCAGGCGCATCTCGACTGGCGCCAGATCCTGCTGAATCGCGCGCGCGAACTGAAACCTGGCGGCAAGCTGGTGTTGATCAACTTCGGCCGCGATGAGCAGGGGCGTTACCTCGGCAATACCGGCGGGATCAACATGTTCGATACCTTCAACCAGATCTGGATCAACTTTCTCGACCAGAAGCGCATTACGCGCGACGAGTACGAGAACATGACATTGCCACAATACTACAACACGGTCGACGAATTCAGCGCGCCGCTGGTCGATACCGACGATGCCGTTTACCGGGCCGGCCTGCGGCTCGACCATATCGATACGCGCATCGTCAAGTGCCCTTTCGCCGAATCCTTCAGGGAACACGGCGATGCGGCGCGCTTCGCGGAGGAATATATACCGACGATACGAAGCTGGAACGAGAGTATTTTTTTCAATGCCCTGGCGGAAGCAAGACCATTCGAGGAGCGCCGCGATATCATCGAGGATTACTACGCTAGCTACCGTGACATGGTGCGCGAGAGTCCCGAGGGTCACGGCATGGATTATGTCCATGCTTACATGGTCATTTCGAAACAAACCCGGTAACGAAGAGCAAATCAGCCTGCCTTTCGAAGGAAATCAGGTCTCGACCGGATACCCCGCCTTTTCCCAGTCGGGCATGCCGCTATGGCTGATACAGGTAATATGGTTCAGCCCCTGAAAATTCAGGTTGGTGGTAGCGGTCTGCGCGCGTCTGCCGGAGCGGCAATAGAGGTAAACCTGGTCATACTGCTTCAGTTCGTCGACATGCGCGTTCTCGGTGCCCATCGGTATATTGCGGCTGTTCGGTACGTGTCCGCGCGCATATTCCTCCGGCGTGCGGTTGTCCATGATCAGAACATTATCGCGTTTTTGCTTCCAGACCTCGTGTAAGTCATTCATATCGAAGTCACGCAACAGGTAGCGATTGGGATCGAAATTGATGCCGACGCTCATATTCGCAGGTACCGCCTCGTTAATGCGCTTGGGCATGTCGAGATTGAGATTGTTCATCAGATCGACGAACTCCTGACGCGGGCGTCCACCCCCGAGCCGGGGGTTCCAGGTCTTTTCTTCACCGATGGTGGAAGAGGTCCGCCCGTTGTAATCGTGCGCAGGGTAAACAATGGTATCGTCGCTCAGCACGAACAGTTTCTGCATGATGCTGTCGTAGAGCATGCCGGGATCGCCGAACTGAAAATCGGTGCGGCCGCAGCCCCTTATTAGCAACGTATCGCCGCTGAACAGCTTGCCGTCGACGAAGTAGCAGGTGCAGCCGTTGGTATGCCCCGGAGTCGAAAGCGCCGTTATCTGGTAATGCCCCAGCGCAATGCTTTCGCCGTCCCCGAGCGGGATGTCGATCGCCTCGATACCAGAACTCGCGCCATAGACCAGCCTGGCGCCGGTGAGTTCGCGGATCTTGCCGGCCGAGGTGATATGGTCGGCATGTGCGTGCGTTTCGATCGCGTAGAGCAGTTCTACGCCAAGTTCGTTGATAATCTGCATGTCGCGATCGAAGGTTTCCAGCACACCGTCGATAATCGCACCCTCGCCGGTATCGGAATCGATCAGCAGGTAACTGTAGGTGCAACTTTCACGTTCGAACAACTGTTTAACGGTCAAATGCGGCGTCGTCATGGCGGGTCAACTCTCCGGGTAAGCCGGGGCAGTGTAATTTTTACAATTGACCTTGGCAATTGCCGATGGCATCTTGTAGGATTTCCGTTAGGGTTTTTGTAAATGGATTTCAACGAAACGCTGAACCAGCTGAACCTGAAGTCAGAAGTGGTCGCATACGCCATTGTGGTGCTGGCCGTGTTGCTGATACTGCTCGTCAACCGTCGGCGCCTGCTGCTGCGATTTCAGGAATGGCGTATAGAGCGCTGCCTCAAACAGATCGGTATCGAGCAGATTCGCAACCTGGTTTGCCCGGACGGCATAGACGGCTTCTACAACATCGATCGCCTGGCCCTGATCGGGGATGCCGTGCTGCTGATTTCCTACAAACCCTACGACGGCAACATCTACTGCGCCGAGCGAATTTCGGAATGGACCCAGGTCGTCGGCCGGAAGAGTTACAAATTCAGAAACCCGCTGTTCGAGCTGGACAATCAGCTCACGTCACTCAGACTATTGATCGGCAACGCACCGTTGCGCGGGTTCCTGTTCTTCAATCACAGCGCTCTTTTTCCGAAAGGACATCCTGATTCGGTACTGAATCCCGAAAATATTCCGGATAAATTTCTTACCGCCAACTGCGGGACGCCGGGCGCTGAAATCAGGGCCGCCTGGGAGCAGCTCAAATCGCACCAGAAGGAGGCATCGGGAAACCTTCGCATCGGCGTTAAAACTTGAAATGTTGGGATAGAAAGCCCAGAATGGCAACGATGTAAGAAGGGGCCTGCAGTCAGGGCCTC
>JAOTTY010000237.1 GCA_029864185.1 Gammaproteobacteria bacterium | reverse complement strand
CGGGCAAGCCGCGCTGGCGGCGGCGTCGCAAGACCCCGGCTCGCAACTGCGCGCGATGATAAAGGCCTCGTTCGCGGCCCGGATCTGCAACCGCAAGAAGATCAGCGTGTGGATGGCTTTCTGGGGCGAGTCGCGCTCGCGACCAGAATACATGCGCGTCTGCGGCGCGAACGACAAGGCCTTTTCCGACAAGATACTCGCGCTGTGCGAGGCCATCGAAAAACAGACCGAGGCGCGACTCAACGCGAGCACGGCGGCGCTCAGTATCGAGGGCATGATCGACGGTCTGTGGCAAAACTTTCTGATCGGGCCGCCCGGCTTCAAACGCAAACAGGCGATACAGGCCGTATTCGAATTACTGGATGCGATCTACCCCGATTTAACCGGTGAATGAACGTCGAATAATGTGATCACAAGCTCCCTTTTTTTATGATAATATCCATCCAAACTATTGATGTGACAGGCTATTCGTCATTGTGCTAAAGTTTGCCGCGATACGAATAGATTTCAGCTTCTTGCGCCGTTAAGCCCGGGTAAAGACTGGAGCTACAATAATAAGTTTGCATTTCAAAAAGCATTTACTTCCTAGGAGGAAAAAATGAAAACAGACACTGCTTTTAAATCCGCGCTAATCGGCATGACAACCGCGGCCCTGATGACGGCGACGACCACAGGCTTCGCCGCGGGCACGCTCAACGTCAGTAACTGGGCCGAGTACATGGCCGAGGACACGATCGACAATTTCGCCAAGGAATACGATGTCGACGTCACCTTTACCCCCTACGATTCGGTCGAGGCAATCGATTCCAAACTGCTTGCCGGCAACTCCGGATACGACGTGGTATCGCACGCGGCTTCGCAGGTTGCGCGCCTTTTGAAGGGCAACATACTGCGCAAAATCGACAAGACCAAGCTACCGAATTTCAAGCACATGAGTCCCGATATCATGGCCCAGATCGGCTCCAAGTGGGACCCCGGACACAACTTTTTCGTCCCCTACATGTGGGGCACCCACGGCGTGACCTACAACAGGGAACTGGTGCTGGAGACTTACCCGGACGCGCCGATCGGTGATATCGCGATGGTCCTCGAACCCGAGCACATGAAGGAACTGGCGAAGTGCGGTGTCGCCTTTCTCGACTCGCCCACCGACGTTGTCCCGATGACGCTGGCCTACCTCGGGCTGCCGCCTGACTCCACCAATCCGGCTGATTACAAAAAGGTCGAGGATAAGCTTAAGGCGGTTCGCCCCTACATCAAGACCTTCGACAATTATGCATACCAGCGCATGCCGCAAAAAGAGTTCTGCGTGGCGATTACCTGGGGACCGGACGGCCTGCTGGGGATGTCGGGTGCCGCGGAAGCAAACACAGGGGTTGTGCTCGACTTCTTCCTTCCCGCGATTCCGAACCTCTGGGTCGACGGCTGGGTAATACCGGCAGACGCCAAGAACATCGATAACGCACACCTGTTCCTGAACTACATGATGCGTCCCGAGGTTGCCGCCAACGACAGCAACTTTACCTGGTATGCGACCGCCAACAAGGACGCGATCCCGATGATCGACGAGGCGGTTACCAGCAGCAATGCCGCTTTCCCGACCGCGGCGCAGGTGGCGACCATGTACACGCTCAATCCGCTAACCCCCAAGGTGGAGCGCGTTCGTACCCGCACCTGGACCAACTTCAAGGCGGGTAACTAGAAAATGTGAGCCGGGGTGAGCATTCGCCCCGGTTGTTTTTCACCCAGAGGGGAAGCGCATGTCACAACCGGTTAACTATAGCGACCGTCCGTGGCTAGACCCTGAAGCCGAACCGTTCATCAAGGTTCAAAGCGTCAGCAAGCATTTCGGCGACTTCACCGCGGTCGACAGCGTCGACCTCGAAATCTACAAGGGCGAACTTTTCTCTCTGCTCGGCGGCTCAGGCTGCGGCAAGACAACGCTACTGCGCATGCTCGCCGGTTTCGAGACCCCTTCCTCGGGCAGCATCGTGATCGACGGCGTCAACATGAACAACGTGCCGCCCTACGAACGACCAGTCAACATGATGTTCCAGTCCTACGCCCTGTTTCCGCACATGACCGTGGAAAACAACGTGGCTTACGGGTTGAAACGGGATGGTGTCGCCAGGTCCGAAATCGGCCGACGCGTAGCCGACATGCTGTCCATGGTCGAACTGACCCGGTTCGCGAAGCGCAAGCCGCACCAGTTATCCGGCGGGCAACGCCAGCGGGTGGCTCTGGCGCGGGCACTGGTCAAACAACCCAAGGTGCTGCTGCTCGACGAACCGCTGGGCGCGCTGGACAAGCGCCTGCGCGATCAGACCCAGTACGAATTGATGAATATCCAGGAGCGGCTTGGCGTTACCTTCGTCGTAGTCACGCACGACCAGGAAGAGGCGATGACGCTGTCGACGCGTATCGCGGTCATGGATGCGGGGCGATTCATGCAGATCGGCACGCCTACCGAAATTTACGAGTTTCCGAATTCGCGCCTGGTTGCCGAGTTCATCGGCAACGCCAACATGTTCGAGGGGCGCGTGACTGAAAACGGGCCGGATCACGTCGCGGTCGAGGGCAAGAACCCGAAATGCGATTTCTATATCGATCACGGCATGTCGATTGCCGAGGGCACCAAGGTGTGGATCGCGCTGCGCCCGGAAAAAATCAGGATCAGCAAGGAAAAACCCGCCAACAGCGACACCAACTCGGTCAGGGGCATGGTGCACGACATCGGTTACCTCGGCGGTACCTCGACCTACCGCGTCAAGGTCGGCGACGATCACCTCGTCGAGATTACTTCTACCAACCAGTCCCGGCCCAAGGACGGTAACCCGCCGATCGACTGGGATGAAGAAGTGTTTCTGTACTGGGAACCATCGAGCTCGGTGGTGCTGACCAAGTGAGCGCGCCTGCCGAAGCCGTTCTGCCGGCGGAGCAAACGCTGCCGGGGCGCCTCAGGCAACGCCTGCTCTACCTGGTTCAGCATCACTGGCGCGGGCTGGTGCTGGCGATACCGTTTGGCTGGTTGCTGATTTTCTTCCTCGCGCCGTTTTTCATCGTAATGAAGATCAGCGTCGCCGAGACCATTATCGCGAGTCCGCCGTTTACGCCGATGATCGACTGGGTCAGCGACGGCATCATGCACGTGCGCATCGTCATCGACAATTACGCCTACCTCTGGGAAGACGACCTGTACGTCAACACCTACCTGAATTCGCTGAAGATATCGACGATATCGACGATCCTGTGCCTGCTGCTGGGCTACCCGATCTCCTATGCCATCGTGCGCTCGAGCCACACCACCAAGCATATCCTGCTGATGCTGATCATCCTGCCTTTCTGGACCTCGTTCCTGCTGCGTGTCTATGCCTGGATGGGCATACTGGCCGACCAGGGGCTGATCAACGACTTCATCAGGTGGCTCGGCTACGAGCCGATACGCCTGCTTTACACGCAGACGGCGGTTTACATCGGCATCGTCTACACCTACGTGCCTTTCATGATTCTGCCGCTTTACGCCAACATGGAAAAACTCGACTGGGAGCTACTCGAGGCGGCCGCGGATCTCGGCGCAAGGCCGATGACCACGTTTTTTACCGTCACGCTGCCGATGACGCTGCCCGGCATTATCGCCGGTTCGCTACTGGTGTTTATCCCGGCAACCGGCGAATACGTTATCCCGGACCTGCTCGGCGGCGGCAACGTGCTGATGATCGGGCGCGTGCTGTACAACGAATTCAACGCCAACGTCGACTGGCCGGTGGCATCCGCAGTTGCCATCGCGCTACTGCTGGTGCTGGTGCTGCCGATGATGCTTTACCAGCACATCCAGGGTAAGGAGGTGGAAGGCAAATGAATGTTAAACGCCCCGTCTTTCTGTGGTCGGTGCTGATCTTCGGCATCGCCTTCCTCTACGTTCCGATGCTGCTGCTGGTGATCTACTCCTTCAACTCGTCGAGGATCGTGCCGATCTGGGGCGGTTTTTCGACCAAGTGGTACGGGGTATTGTTCGAGAGTCCGGAAATCTGGGAAGCGGTATCCCTGAGCCTGAAGATCGCAACGGTCAACGCCTGCTTTGCCACCGTCCTCGGCACGCTGGCGGGCCTCGCGCTGGTGCGCTTCGGGCGTTTCAAAGGGCGCACCCTGTTCAGCGGCATGATTTCGGCGCCGCTGGTCATGCCCGAGGTCATCACCGGCCTGTCGCTGCTGCTGCTGTTTATCACTATGCAGGAATTCATCGGCTGGCCAGACCAGCGCGGCTTTACCACGATTACGATCGCGCACATCACTTTTTCGATGGCTTACGTGGCGGTCATCATCCAGTCGCGGTTATCCGGCATGGCGCAGGACCTCGAAGAGGCAGCACAGGATCTCGGCGCCAAGCCGTTTCGCGTACTCACCGATATTACCCTGCCGCTGCTGGCGCCCGGCATGCTCGCCGGATGGCTGTTGTCGTTCACGCTCTCGCTCGACGATCTGATCATCGCCAGCTTCGTCACCGGACCCGGCGCGGTGACGCTGCCAATCCTGATTTACTCGCGCGTCAAGCTCGGTCTCAGGCCAGACATCAACGCGCTCGCGACGATCATCATCCTGGTGGTCGCGATCGGGGTGATACTGGCAGGCTACATCATGCTGCGCCAGCAAAAACAGCGCGAACTCGAACAGAACATGACCGCCAACGAATCCTGATATTGGGGGACAGTTTACTTATATCGCTCGTGATATAAGTAAACTGTCCCCGTATTTCGTCAGCCGGGATCACGACGCAGGGCCTGGCACATGCAGTGCACGCCGCCCCCACCAGGCGTGATCATAGATACATCCGGATCGAATACTTCGAGACCGAGCGCGCGTACTTTTTCTTTCAGTACATGACTTTTTTCAGGCAACAGCACCCGATCTTTGCCGAGAGCCACCACGTTGCAACCGAGATCCAGGGTATCCTGGAAGGGCACCGAGATGATTTCGATATTTTTAGACCTGAGCCAGGCGACGACTTCCGGATCGGTCGACTCGAGACAAACCGCCGCCAGCTTCGGCGCGAGCATGACCACCATCAGATCGATATGCACGTAAAAGGGATCCAGGTCGGTGAGCTTCACTTCCCAGCCCTCTGCCTCGAACCAGTCCCTTAGCTGCAGCGCAGACTGTTCCTGGCTACGCCCCTCGTCCCCCTCCCAGCCGATCAGCACGGTGCCGGGTTCGATGACGTTGAAATCGCCCCCTTCGAAGGTGCCCGCGGTTACACAATCATAAATCGGAATTCCGAGACGCTCATAGGTTTCGATTGCGCGAAAGTTTTCGCCGCGCCGCCACCAGTTCGCCATGCTCGTGATTATCGCGCCGTATGGCGTCATCACCGACGAATCGCGCGCAAATACCTGGTAAGGCAACGCCGGGTCCGCCTCATGCAGGTGTACCTGTACGTCGGCCGACTGGTACGCCGACACCATCTCGGCATGCTGCTGTTTCGCGACCGTGGCGTCGAACTCGTAATTGCGGCGTATGCTTTTCTTCGATACCGAGCTGGTCTCGAGCCACCGATAGTTATCCGCCGGGCCGAGCAACACGTCGCGCAACACCCCGTACTCGCAATCGACACCCCAGCTCGTTAGCGTCGGGGTACCGCCACCCTGCCTGCGAGTGCGTAAACTGAAACCATCTGACATTCCCCCTCCGGTCGTTTCTGTGTGATCGACAAAGAAGCGCCGAGGCTATACCCAGCCCAGTCCACCTGTCAATCCGAAAGCAGCCACAGATCCAGATGTGCGCCCTATAAGGATCAATTGACTTTCTCATTTTTTGTGATCACAATTACGGCTCTCGCGCGCTTTCAACTATGCCTGGTTCATCCTGATACCTGGCCTGACTAACCCCGGGGGAACCACCGAGCAGCAACCGTGGCATGCACATGAAAGACTGGATTGAGCAACATCAGATTACCGAGGTCGAGTGTATCGTTCCCGATCTCGCCGGTGCCGCGCGCGGCAAGATAATGCCTGCCGCCAAGTTTACCGGTGCAACGACGCTGCGCATGCCGCAGGCTATTTTCATGCAATCGGTCACCGGCGAATACCTCGACAGCTTCGACGTGATCAACCCGCTCGATGTCGATATGGTGTTGCAGCCCGACCCCTACACCATCCGCCGCCTGCCCTGGGCGCGCGAACCATCGGCGCAGGTCATTCACGACTGTTTCGACCTGAAGGGCGAGCCCATCTCTTTTTCACCGCGCCAGGTGCTGCGCAACGTCATCGAGGCTTATCATGCCGAGGGCTGGAGGCCGGTGGTTGCCCCCGAACTGGAATTCTACCTGTTGCAGCCGAATCTAGACCCGAAGAATCCTTTGCTGCCGCCCGTGGGGCGTACCGGCCGCGCGGAACGCAGTGGGCAATCGTTCAATATCGACGCGGTCAACGATTTCGATCCGATGTTCGACGACATGTACG
>JAOTTY010000236.1 GCA_029864185.1 Gammaproteobacteria bacterium | reverse complement strand
CCGTTAAGCCCGACAACGCCACCGGTCGCGGCGCAGGCCCGGATCTGCTCGTCGCTGATATTGCGTTGATGATTCCACACCGCGGCCGGGTTCGAATGCGAAAACACGACCGGCTCGCTCGATTCGTTCATCAGGTCCATCGTGGTGCGGTACGCGGCGTGCGAACAGTCGACGATCATGCCGACGCGGTTCATTTCCCGCAGCACCGCGCGGCCGAAATCGGTTAGCCCGGTATCCTCGTCGTGGCAACCGCCGGCCGCGGCGTTGTTCAGGTTGTAGGCGAACAGCATCTGCCGCACGCCGAGCGCGTGGTAAACGCTCACCATGTTGACGTCGTTGTTGAGCGCGTTCATACCCTCGATATCGAAGGACAGTGCGAACTTGCCGACCGCGCGGGCACGGTCGATATCGTCCACCTTGTCGACCAGTACGAAACCCTGGCCGTGATCGAGCACCCAGCGCCGGTAGGCGGCGAGCGTGGCCATCGTCTCCTGCCAGTCCATGACGTCGAAGCCGACATTGATGCTGAGGTAGCTGACTCCCTGTTGCCGCCACTCGTCGAGCAAATTCAGATTGACACCGGGATCCGGAAACACGCCGGCGTGTGCATCCCAGACCAGCGCTTCCCGGTACAGTTTTGCGAGATTTTCCGGCATCGCCTTACCTATAGGTAAACCTGTCCAGCGAAAACTTTCGTCGCCACGCCGCCGACCTGCAGGCGGGTAATCCCGCCGCCGGTGAAGCTGACGACCGATTGTATCTGACTCGGGCGGCCGAGTTCGAGCCCCTGTTCGGCGCAGAGTTTGACCTGCTCCCCGTCGGCTAACACCAGTTCGTGGCGTAACAGGTAGCTGGTCAGGGCGGCGTTGGTGGTGCCGGCCGCGGCGGATTCGCTGACGCCGACCGCCGGGCAGAAGTCGCGTACGTGGATTGTGTTGTCCGGGTTTTCGACCTCGCGGCAAAACACCGCAATCGTCTCGATATCATTCTCGGTGCAGAATTCGACCATGCCGGCGAAGTCGGGTTTTATCGCGCGCATCGCGGCAAGGCCGGTGAGCGGCACCACGAGGTGGATAAAATCGCCGCGCGCGGTCTCTGCGGGCAAGGCGCCGTCGAGCGCGCCCGCGTCGAGCCCGAGCAGGCTCAGCAGTCTGCCGATGTGCGGCGGTGACGCGACGAAGGACGGCGGTTCGATATCGAGCATCACGCGGTAACGCCCGTCGTCGCGCCGGCTCAACTCGACCGTCGCCGAGGTCTTCTGCAGACGCAGGTTGAGGTTGCGTGATTCGCATTCGTCAAGGCTTAACCGGCCCGACGCGAGCAGGTGAGTGAACAGGCAAATGGTGCCATGCCCGCACATCGGCAGTTCCATCACCGTCGACATGAACTGCGCCTGGACCCAGTCACTACCGATGCCGTCGATGAAGGCTGTCGCCGGCATACCGATTTCACGTGCGATCTTGTGGCGCCGTTGCGTGTCGATCGTCGCGGCGTTTTCGATAACAGCCGCCTGGCTGCCGCCGAAGGCGACGGCGCTGAAGGCATCGTAAAGCGCGAAGTGGTGACTCGTCATCGCCTGCACTTCGTAGCCGTGGTTCGACTGGTGACGCCAGCGTCATGTTTTAGGCCGGCACCCACGCCTTCGAGACGCTCACTGAACGGGGCCTGTTGCCGGCGCTTCTGGGGACGAAGTTCGATGATCCGGGCCTGCTTCTGCAAACAAAAAAAAGCGCGCATGGTGTTCGGCCCTTTGGCTGCGAGGTGGGCGCAACGTTAGCACCGCGACCCCGGGCGGTCAATCGGGTCCAGGCGCCGGGTGCGGGACCGATTGTGACAGCGTCCCGGGGACGCCTGGCGGGTGTTTCCGTCACCGAATTTCAAGCCGGTTGTGGCGTGCTCCCGCTATCCGGAATCGGTTAACAGGCGCTATACTATGTAATGGTTTACGCGATGGAAAAGTAAGGCATAATAATGCCATGAGGAAAGCGAAGATACTTAGATTAAACAAGGCGGGTACGCCGATCGACTGGATCACGCGCGAAGAGGCCGCGACCCTGGTGGTCAAGGAACAGGTGGTCTGGGCGCTCGGTGAAAACGCCTTCGAAATACGCGGTGGCATCAATCGTCTCGGAAAACAGTCGGTGCTGGCGTTGCCGAGTATCCTGGCAAGCGACGGCAGCATCAAGCTCAGCGATTTCGTACCGCCGCTGGTCAACGCTTACCTGTTCCGCCGCGACCAGTACCTGTGCATGTATTGCGGCGGGGCCTTCGGCGCCGACAACCTTTCGCGCGATCATATCCTGCCGGTATCACGGAACGGTACCGACAGCTGGACCAACGTCGTCACCGCCTGCAAGCGTTGCAATCATCGCAAGGCAAACCAGACCCCGGAAGAGGCGGGCATGCAATTGCTCGCAGTGCCGTTCGTGCCCAACCGCCACGAATTCTTTTACCTGGCGAACAAGAATATCCTCGCCGACCAGATGGAGTTCCTGAAATCCCAGTTTTCGAGGAACGGGAACTGGTCTTAACCGTAAATCGGGAATTGCTCGCACAAGGACAACACCCGGTCCCGGTTCTGCTTCGCCCGGTATTCTGTTCCGCCGGCGCAGTCATGCACTGCCTGCGCGATAATCTCTCCCAGTAATTCGAATTCTGCTTCCCCGAGGCCGCGGGTCGTTGCCGCCGCAACGCCGAGACGTAACCCGACCCATTCCGACGGCTTGCTCGAATCGAAAGGAACCGGGTTCTTGTTCGACGTGATATTGACCCGCGCCAGGCTGTCCTGAACCTGCTGCCCGCTTACCCCGAGCCCGGTAAAGTCGAGCAATACCATGTGCGTATCGGTGCCGCCGCTGACCAGGGTGATGCCATGGTCGATCAGCACCCGCGCCAGTACGCGCGCGTTGGCGACCACCTGCCGGGCATAAAGCCCGAAGGCGTCGTGCAGCGCCTCGCCCAGGCACACCGCCTTGGCGGCGATGATCTGGCTATGCAGGCTGCCCTGGATACCCGGAAAAATGGCCGGCTGCAGTTTCTCGGCCCAGGCCGGATCCCTTGCCAGGATCAACCCTCCGCGCGGGCCGCGCAGGGTCTTGGTCGTCGTGCAGGTGACGATATCGGCCTGTGGCAGCGGCGAGGCGTGGGCGCCACCCGCGACCAGTCCGGCAATATGCGCCATGTCGACCAGCAGCAGCGCACCGCTCGCATCGGCAATGTGGCGCATACGCTCGAAATCGATTGCGCGGGGATAGGCCGAGCCGCCCGCGATCAACAGCGCGGGGCGAAACTCGGCGGCGATATGCGCTACCTCGTCGTAATCGATCAGGCCGGTATCGCGGTCGACACCGTAGTGCCTCACATCGAACCAGCGTCCCGACTGGTTCGGGCCGGCACCGTGGCTCAGGTGTCCCCCCGCGGCCAGGTTGAGACTCACTATCCTGTCACCCGGGCTGAGCGTTGCGAAAAATACCGCCTGGTTGGCCTGGCTGCCGGAATGCGGTTGCAGGTTGGCGTAGTCGCAGGCAAACAGTTGCTTCGCGCGGTCGATCGCGGCCTGTTCGATCCGGTCAACGAATTCCCCGCCGCCGTGAAATCGATGCCCCGGGTAGCCTTCCAGCGTCTTGTTGGTAATCGGGTGGCCCAGCGCATCGAGCACCGCCCGGCTGACGATATTTTCCGACGCGATCAATTCGATCTGCGACTGCTGGCGATGCAGCTCGCGCGTCAGCGCGTCGCCGATCAGCGGATCGGTGGCGTCGATACCCGCGCTGAAATAATCAGACATCGATCGCGCTGTGATCCGCGGGCGACGCCAGCTCGAAGATTTCGATATCCTCGGAGTACTCCATGAAATCGTGGACATGCCCGGGTGGGTGATAAACGAAATCGCCGGCGCTCAGCACGAACTCGCCCTCGTAGTACATCTTTACCCAGCCGCGCGTGACATACATGATCTGGAAATCGTAGTTATGGTAGTGGCGCCCGGTGCTGCCACCGAGATCGTTGGCGCGAGTCACCCAGGCGTCGTATTTCCCATGGGTGGCGTGGCTGAGTCCCAGGTCGCGAATCTTGAGCCAGTTGCGATAGCCGTGCATCGGTTCGAAATGCGCGTCCGCGGCGCGCGACAGGCAAAACCTGGTTTTTCCGTCCGACATGATATGCTCCGCAGCCACAATCCTGGGAATCTACCAACTCGATGGTCCTGGCGCAATCGATCGCCTGACCGTAACGGCCGGCGGAACGTTTTTTGGTCGCCAATGCGTTGTTCTTCTATACTCAGGGCTTACTATTGATTTAACCACGGCGATGATACGCCAGCATTGAGCGGGTATTGATACGGATGGAACATATATTCCACGATATTTCCAAGTACTACGCGGCCAATATCATGGGCAACGTGCTAACCGTCGGCAAGATTGTATACAAGGACGGGATATACAGTTTCGCGCGCGACGATATCCAGGGGCCGTTCAACCTGGTGGAGCCCGATGCCGACGTGACCCGCATGGTGCATGTCATCGGCGAGGTACACCCGCGTTCGGCCGTCGAAAAGCTGTTCGCGGTCGAAGTCAACTCCTGCCTCTACCTCAACGAGAACGAAGACACCGGCGAGATCGAGGTGCGCTCGATTCACAAGGGCATGGGCACCGCGATCTATACTAAGCAGGAGTGTCCGTTGATACTGTGGAATCCCAAGTACGAAGAGCACCAGTATTTCGACGTGATCGACATTCAAAATGTGTTTGCCGAAGAACGATTGAAGAACAGTTTTACCGCGATTCTCGCCGAGAGCCTGCGTGAATTCGAACTGTTCCCGCCGCTATTCCATATGAAGCGAGGATAGGGGTCTGATCCTTTAGCCCCATTCCCGACCGTCATCCCGGAAACCCCACAGGGATTATCCGGGATCTTGCGGCGATAGCCGCTGCCGATCCTCGGCCAGAATTTCCTCGACGCCGTCGTCACCGGATTCCACGCCATCGCTGGATTGAACACCTTTGCGTCAGGGCAGCAGGATATTGAATCTTGCGCGTATCTTCGCGTCGACGGCCTGATCGAGGTATTCAGGATCGTGCCCCGCGAGAATCTTTCGCACCTCGGTATTGGCGCGCTGCCAGGCATCCTGCGCGCCGGCTTCGGCCCAGGCGGTGGGCTCTAGCCGGTCGCCGAGCCGCGGATAAAAATAATCCCGCTCCATCGCTGCCATGGTCTGGGTTTCGCCGATGAAATGTCCCTCGCCGGTGATGACATGCTTCATCGCGTCGAAGGCGAGGGTTTCTTCGCTAACCTCGATGCCGCGGATCATCCGGTAAACCAGAGACAGCATTTCGTTGTCGAGCAGAAAGGCCTCGAACGAAACGCCGAGCAGGCTTGCCATCATGCCCGCGGACTCGTAAACCA
Source organism: Gammaproteobacteria bacterium (assembly GCA_029864185.1). GTDB lineage: Bacteria > Pseudomonadota > Gammaproteobacteria. The sequence continues at coordinate 1,129 of JAOTTY010000236.1, read as the reverse complement.
TGTTGGCCCCGGATAGCCCGCAGGCGAGCGAGGACAGCGCCTTTTCCACGCCCATCTGCGCATCGACCGCCTTCGCGTCCGACATGCTCGAAGCGACCCCGGACGGCAGGCCGAGACGGTTGGCGAGCTGCGCGGCGCCCGCGTTCAGGATCGCAATTTCGCCGCCGCCGCCGCAGAAAGCGCCGGTGCGTAAATCGATCACGAACGGCCAGTTGGAAAAAATCATCGGGTAGCCGGGGGCAAAGATATTGACCATTACCAGCGCGGCCAGCGTCTCGGCGTGCGAGGCCGCAAGCATACCGTCTATGGTCGCCGGCGAGGTGGCGCCCGACATCGCCGCGACGATCGCGTTGATCGGCATGCCGCGCCGGATGCAGGCGAGCGCGACTTCGAAAGCGTCCGCGCCGTAACGCATCGGCGAAATGATCGGGCTGATATGCGCCTTGCAAAACGGTTTTTCGGCAAACCTGCCTTCACCCCCTGCGATGCAGTCGAACATGTCGACGATCGGGTCGACGTGGGCTCCCAGCGTAAAGCTGGTGCCCACCGGTTTTTGTGTGCCGCGCATCAGGCAATAAACGGTATTGACGTCGAGTTCGAAAATGTCGGGCACGTCGGTGGCGACGCAGCACCGCGTGAACCAGGCGATATTCTCCAGCGTGTCGACGACGCGGGTGAAGTCGGCCAGATCGACCAGCGTGGACGGGCGATAAAGGTGGCGGTCGAGATCTAGGGTTTGCACCGCCGCGCCGCCGGTACCGAAAAACACGCGATCACCGCCGACTTCGAAGCTATGTTTTTCATCGCGTCCATGGAATACGAACGACTTGCAGGCGCGGTCGATAATGTCTTCGACCATGCTTCGCGGAAAACACAGCCTTCCGAGTTCGTTGAATGTGGCGCCACAGTTGATGGCCTGCTCGGTCAGCGCCCGCGGCGCGTCGCCCATGCCGAGTTCGGCCAGCATGCGCAGCGAAGTGTCGTGGATTTGTTGCAGCTGCGAATCGGTCAGCGGGCGGTACTGGCCGCCGACCGGGCCGGCGGGCGCCGGGTTCACCACGGGCGGTTTGCTACGCCGGGCCAGCATCGCGTCGCGGCTGCTGGTTCCCTTGCGGCGTCGCCGGTTTGT
>JAOTTY010000025.1 GCA_029864185.1 Gammaproteobacteria bacterium | reverse complement strand
CTGATCGTGAGTCACGTAAACGACGGTAACCCCCAGTTCTTCATGGATATGCTTAATTTCATACTGCATCTGTTCGCGCAGGTTCTTGTCGAGCGCGCCCAGAGGTTCGTCCATTAACACCAGGTCAGGATCGAATACCAGGGCTCGGGCTACCGCCACCCGCTGTGCCTGGCCACCCGATAATTGCGCCGGTCGACGATCGCCGAATGCGCCCAGTTGCACCATGTCCAGGGCGCGTTTAACACGTGTCTCCCGTTCGCTTTTGTCCATTTTGCGTACTTCCAGTGGAAACGCCAGGTTTTCCGCCACGGTCATGTGCGGGAACAGCGCATAATTCTGAAACACCATGCCGATACCGCGCTTATGTGGCGATACAGTGTTGATTGGCTGGTCTTTCAGATAGATCTCGCCGTGCGTCGCCGGTTCGAAGCCCGCCAGCATCATCAGGCAGGTTGTCTTGCCTGAGCCTGACGGGCCCAACATGGTCAAAAATTCGCCATTGGCGACGTCGAGGTTGAGATCCTTGACGACCAAACTTATACCGTCGTAGCTTTTTTGAATACTTTCGAAACGGACCAGTGGCGGCGTATTAGTCATACTGCAAAATGCTAATGTTATTAATCGGGGGTAATATAATCATTTTGTCCTCGGTAGGATTGGATGCTGCTTAAAGTTTTACACCGAATCCCAATTTGTAATTATTTGTTGTAGTTATTCGTACAATTGTCGACGCAGCATAAAGCTAGTATTACCAAAAATCAAGAACGGGCATTATTGCGACTAGATGAGAACTGAACTCAATATCCCGGAAAAACCCTTGCGCCCGGTCTGGATTCAGCTGGTGACAGTTGTCCTGCTTCCCATTGCTGGATTAATGGTGATTGACCTGCTGATCGTGCAGCCGCTTGCCTGGAACAATCTCGTAAATACCAAACTTGCAGTATTCCTGATTATCATCCCAAAGATTATCGTGCTGCCATGGATAGGTTCCAACACCCTGCGATTTACCGAAGATCACTACAAGAAATTCGGTATTGCAACGATAAAAACGAGCCTGTTAGCCTGTCTTTGCCTTGCCGTGTTAGTGATCTCGGTGAGTGCCATCGATGCAATCCAGGCGATTATATTTAGCCAGAATTCGAAAGGGAGTGCAGGTCAGAGTCACGCACCCGTTTATCGCTTAAGCGCCGACATGGCGAAAAAAGAATACTCCATAGAGGGCATTATCGATTTCGGTATTTCAAGTGATTTTCGTTTGCTGCTGGAACAGCAGCCTGGAGGCACCCGAGTTGTTCTCACCAGTCAGGGTGGCTCCATTTACGAAGGGCGTGGATTGGCGGTCCTGATTCAGAATCACAAGCTCGATACTCATGTGAGCGCCGAATGCAGTTCCGCCTGCACCCTGGCATTCGTTGGTGGACAGCGGCGCACCCTCGGGGCGTCCGCCAAACTCGGATTCCATCAATACTCGATGGACTATTTAAATCGCCATCAGGTTTTGCCTTTTCACGATCCGGTGAAGGAGCAGGAACGTGACAGTGTGCTGATGCAAAAGCGCGGCATTAGCAAGGAATTTGCAGACAGGATATTTGACAGACTTCATCAGGACATTTGGTACCCGGACCATGCGAGCCTGCTACGCTTTGGCGTGGTCCACTCGGTACAATAATCGCTGCCGACCAGCGAAAAAGATATCTCATGAGGATACCGGCAAACTAACCAGGGAGGACAAAGGGAAACCTGGCACACCGATTCCTGCCACTGATGATGGCCATGCGTGGAACGCGGCAATCCTTATCGGTAGAAAACGGACTGGACGCCGATCTCGGTAGGCGAATGGCATTCACCTGATGCACAAGTTTCTCTCAGTCAGCCGCGCAAGCCGGAGCCGCCTGAACGGAGATCCGACGACGATGCGGTTATCCCCGGAATGCCTGACAAGAGCCGTTTTAAGGCGTATTCTTGACAGCGGAGGTCTGATCAATGAACAGATTCAAATTTGCAGGGCTCAGCCTCGTGCTGCTGGCCTGGACGCTTTCGATGTCGTCTCTGGCGGCGCTCAACGACGCGCCCGAACGCCCGGTCCTGCCCCGGCCATCGGTTGACCTGGAGCCGCAGGAGGTCGTCAAGATAGTTATCAATGCCCTGTCCAACAATGATGAGCCTTATGCCAATGCCGGAATCGAGACGACTTTTTACTTTGCCTCGCCGGCCAACCGGGTCATTACCGGACCGCTGGACAAGTTTGTCCGCATGGTAAAAGGACCGCCTTACGGGATCATGGTCGATCATGCCAGCAGCGAATTCAGCGAAGTCGTCTACGTCGAAAACAGGGCATACCAGATGGTGCATCTGACCTCCGCGGACGGCCGCGCCATGGTGTTTGCTTTTCGCCTGAGCAAGCAGCTCAACGGCGAATTCAAGGATATGTGGATGACCGACGCGGTATGGCCGGTTGCACAAGACGATGTTCGGCAGCAGGGCTTTTAGACACGTGGGATTTTCGATCGAAAGGCAGGTCAGGGTAAAAGATGTGCCCTACGGTCGGCGGCCGGCGTGAAAAACTACCGGGAGCCTGACAGTCGCAATGGCCGAAAATCACGCTAGCGCCGCGGCCAGGGATGCCGCCACCGCATCGCTCGAAATATTGACCGGCCCGGCGCGCGGCACCGCCTCGTGGTTGACCGGCACCACGCTAGAGGTATCGCTGAACGACACCGACATGATACGCGTCGCGGAGGCCGGCGGCGTTCCGTTGAGAAACGGGGTTGTAGCGCGCCTGCATCGTTCCGGCGATAGCTACGAAATCGAGGCGCTGAACGAAACACCGTTGTGGATCAATGGCGAGCGCTGCGCATCGAAACGGCTCGAAGCACGCGACCTGATCGAGTTCGGTGAAAAAGGCCCGCTGTCGCGTTTCCGGGTACATTGCCAGGGGGACAGGATCAGGCGCTCTCTGGGCGATATGCTGGACGATGCGATCGACTATACCCGCGCCAGCCGCAAACCCAGGATCGAGCGTCTGCAGCGCGCCATCGGCGATTTCTGCCGGGACTTTGTGCTCGAAACCACGGTTTTCTTCCGCGTCAGCGTGATTATTGCGTTGATCATCCTGACTTTTATCGCTTACCAGCAGTATCGCTCCGGCATCAGGTTGCAACAACAGGCCGAAATCAGCGCCCATCAGCTCGAGGATTTCGCGCGCAGCCTGAGCAGAACCAGCGAAGAAGCGCTGCGACCGGAAGACCTTAACCTGTTACGCCAGGAAATACGTCATTCGCTGCGCGACGCCGCCGACCGACTGCAGCTGCTGGAGAGGCGTTCCGCGGCGAGTACGCGGATCATCGCCGACGCGACCCGGTCCATCGTGTTCCTGCAGGGCTCCTACGGTTTCCGGCATGTCGAATCGCAGCGTATGCTGCGTTACCAGACGGATGCTGACGGGCGCCCGCTGTTTTCGATCTATGGTGAGCCCCTGTTAACCCTGGAAGGCGAAGGCGAGGTCGCCCGGCGGCAGTTCACCGGAACCGCGTTCCTGGTCAGCCCCGACGGGGTGCTGCTGACCAATCGCCACGTGGCCCTGCCGTGGGAGGACGACAGCGGTCTCGCAGCACTGGTAGAACAAGGCATGGAGCCGGTGTCCATCCGTTTTCTCGGCTACCTGCCAGGTACCGAGAATGCCCTGACGGTAACCCTGCTCAAGGCCAGCGAGGCGGCCGATCTGGCGCTATTGAAATTTGGTGACGTGGTCGACGGAATGCCCTTTTTAAAATTCAGCAAAACCCTCCCGAGGCCCGGTGACGAGGTTATCGTCATGGGCTATCCCACGGGTTTGCGCGCAATGCTGGCGCAGACCGGCGACCGATTCCTCGCGGACCTGCAGGAAGGGAACAGCCTCGATTTCTGGGAAGTGGCCGAGCGCCTGTCCCGGGCGAAGTTCATCCGTCCCCTGGCCAGTCGCGGCATAATCGGTCAGCGCTCCGCGGCAACCGTGGTTTACGATGCCGATACCACGCACGGCGGCAGCGGCGGCCCGGTGCTGGACATCAACGGGGAAGTCGTCGCGGTCAACACCGCGATAATCCCGGAATACGGCGGATCCAATTTTGGCGTGCCGGTGGAATTTGCGCGCCAGCTGCTCGCCGATACGGGCCTGTCGATCGAGTAGCAATCCGATTCGTCATGCGGAAGAGAAATTTTTAGATTTATCACGAATCCGATGAATTTTTTAGGCTCGCAGATTGTCAAAAAAATGTTGGAGGTCTTTGTACGAACTTGTTACCTGTGATCCGTCGGACTCGAAGCGGCGTAGGTCAAGAGACATTTCTCTGAGGGGACATAACATGAAAAGTTTAATCGTATTGTTCGTCAGCCTGGTAACTGCAGCCTGCGCGACGGGATACCATCCGGTTTATCGCTTCAATGAAATCCTGGTCGTTAATCTTTCCGGCGCCACCATACTCGATGTCGATGTGCGTATTGCCGAATCGCCCAGAACCCTGCAATGCCAAAGCGTTGCCCAGAATGCGATGTGTTACGATCGCTTTGGCAGCCGAAATTATCCCCAACGGGGCATCGAACTGGGCTGGACCCCTGCGGACGGCAGCGCCAAAAGAGAAACTGTAAACCCCAGGATACCGGCTTTCTTTATGGCCGCTTTTCCGCTGCGGATCGTTATCGAAATTCGTGATGACGGTTCGGTGAATGCGTTCTACGAACAGGAAGAACCCGGCCGCAACGGGGGCATATTTATCAGTGGTTAACAATAAAACGGCTGCAGGCTGCGAGGTGCGCACCCGAACATAGAGGGCGGTCCATGACGAAAATAGCAGCTATTCTGATCCTGTGGTTACTGGTGATTTCGTGCGCGACTTCCTATCGGCCGATGTATATGTACAACGAAGTCAGGGTCGACAATGCCACGAGCCGCGTAATCACCGACGTCTCCGTGCGTATCGGTGATTCCGGAAGCTCGATAAGTTGCGACAGGATCGGAGCCAACGAGGTTTGTTCCAGGCGTTTCGGCAAGCTGCGATACCCGTATCAATCCATCGAGATGAGCTGGACCGCAGAGGATGGAATCCGGCAGATCCGCGAATTCGAACCCAGGATCCCGGGCTATTTCCTGACGCCGTTCCCGCTACGTATCCTGCTGGACCTGGAACGCGATGGTGAAGTTGTCGTGCGATTTTGGCAGGACGAGCCTTTAAGAACATCTGATGACGATTAGTCCTGGTTGCGATTGAGGGATCGCCACGATGCTTCGCGCTCCGGTGTCCCGAGGCGAAGCCGGGCCGGGCAGGTCAGCAATAAACGGAGTTTATTGCGCCGTTTATCCGGCTAACATCCGCCGCACGAATCAAACAAAGCGGAGTATGATGACGCCATGACCGGGCAGAGCGAACCCAATCTGGAGAAATTTATCGCGCTTGCGCGCTTTGTCGCCGACCGGGCCGACGAACCCCTGAGACTCGAGACGCTGGCGGCGCGCGTGCACCTGTCGCCGTCGCGCATGCAGCGCGTATTCAAATCGATTTTCGGGGTGTCACCGAAAAAGTTTCAGCAGGCCGCGCGTAGCGATCGTTTCAAGCAGCTGCTCCGGGACGGCGCCGACATCGGCGAAGCTATCTACGCGGCGGGTTACAGTTCCACCAGCCGGGTCTATGGTCAGGCCATGTACAACATTGGTATGACGCCGAAGCGATATCGTGCGGGCGGCGAGGGAGAATCGTTGACCTGGGCCTGCCGCGAGTCCGTGCTCGGTCCGATCCTAATGGCGGCCACCGATCGCGGAGTTTGTTTCGCGCAGTTCGGCGACGATTGCGAGTCACTACTGCAACAGTTACGCCAGGAATTTCCGCGGGCCGAGCTGCAACGCTACGCGCACAGGACGTCTTCTCAGCTCGATCGGTGGATCGATGCACTCAATGCCCATATCCAGAACGGACAACCACGCCCCGAAGTGCCGCTGGATCTGCGGGGTACCGCGTTCCAGATAAAGGTCTGGGAATTTCTGCTAAGCTTGCAGGACGGCGACGTCATCAGCTATGCGGAGCTGGCGCGGGCGATCGACAAGCCCAGGGCAGTGCGTGCCGCCGCATCGGCCTGCGGCGCGAATCGGATCGCGGTGCTGGTGCCATGTCATCGCATCCTGCGGGGAGACGGGGGGCTGGGCGGTTACCGCTGGGGCCTCGAGCGCAAACGCGCGTTGCTGGATGCGGAACGAGCGCGTAAATCTTCGCTTCGCTAACGTCATCGGCGAACGAGACGACCGGCCTACAAGCACGCTGGTTTAACCTGGTCGGATGCATGGCCCCGGCAGCGAACGCCCCCTGTCGGGTAATCCGCCGTGCGAGGGTGGAGGCGGATGAAGAGTCATCGTGTCTGGCGAGTATTATCAGCGCAGAATGACATCGCCCGCCGCAGCGAGGGCTTCTATCTCGCCATTGTCATAGCCATATTCCGCAAGTATTTCACGCGTGTGCTCGCCGAGCAGTGGAGCGCCGCGTGAGATGCGAGTCGGCGTGAGTGAAAACTTCACCGGTGAGCCGAGGGCCCGGGTTTGGCCGAGGCGGCTATGCGGAACCTCTACCACCATGTCACGGGCTATTACCTGCGGGTCCTCGAGCATATCGCCGATCGATAGTACCGGACTCGCCGGTACGCCCACGGCTTCGAGCCGGGCAAGCCAGTCGACGGTGCGGCGTTGCTTGAAGCGCTCGCTCAGTATCTCGACCAATGCGGTTAAATTTTTCATGCGCATCGCATTGTCGACGAAGCGTGAATCGTCCGCGAGTTCGGGCATGTCGATAACTTCGACCAGGCGCAGCCAGTTGGCCTGGTTGGCGGCCCCGATGTTAATCCAGCCGTCGGCCGTCTGCAGGGCCTGGTAAGGCGCTGCCATCGGATGGGCGGACCCGAGCGCCTGGGGCGAAATCCCTGTGGCGAGGAAAATAGCCGATACCCAGGCCGTGTTGGCGATACTGCCCTCGAGCAGAGAGGTATCGACGAGCTGACCCTCGCCGGTTTTAAGGCGGTGAATATAGGCAGCCAGTATGCCCATCGCTGCCAGCATGCCGGCGCTGATATCGCCGACTGGAACTCCGGCCTTGATCGGTGGGCGTCCGGCGCCTTCGCCGGTTACGCTCATTAATCCTGACATGCCCTGTGCGATCAGGTCGAAACCCGGGCGGTCGGCATAGGGGCCGGTGCGGCCAAAGCCGGTAATCTGGCAATATATGAGCCCCGGGTTAAGTTGGCGCAAGGCCTCGTAGCCCAGGCCAAGGCGCTCCATTGTGCCCACTCGATAATTTTCGATGACCACGTCGGCGTCACTCAGAAGCCTGCGCACGACGTCCTTGCCCGCCGCCGATTTAAGGTTGATCGCGGTGCCGCGCTTGTTGCGATTCAAGATCATGAATGCCGCCGATTCACCGTCCACCTCGGGAGGCACCATGCGCCGGGTATCGTCTCCATCCGGCGCTTTTTCGACCTTTATTACATCAGCGCCCATGTCCGCGAGCAGTTGGCCGCATACCGGTCCGGCCATGATATGGGCCAGCTCGATTACCTTAAGGCCAATCAGGGGTCCCGATGCTGCCATGCCTATTTACCTTTGAAAACGGGTTTTGTTTTATCGAGGAAGGAGCGGTAGCCGATATGGAAATCCTCGGTGTCGTAACACAGGTAACCTAGGTCCTTTTCCGCCTCGGTGAGTGGCGCGGGATCACCGAGACGACGCATGAACTGTTTGTGCCAGCGCGCCACCAGGGGTGCGCCATCCGCGATGCGGCGCGCGGCGGCATAGGCTTCCTCGACCACTGCGTCATCCGCCACGACCCGCGTTACCAGGCCCTTCTGTAGCGCTTCGGCTGCGTCCAGGATGCGTCCTTCGAGCAGGATTTCCATGGTCACCGCCTTGCCGACCAGGTCATACAGACCCTGCATTTCGCGAATACCGGCGCATAAGCCGAGACGCTTGATAGGGATGCCGAAGCGACTCGAGTCACCGCAGATTCGCAGGTCGCAGAGGCTCGCTATTTCCAGGCCTCCGCCGACGCAGATACCCTGGATCAACGCGACCAGAGGGACAGGACATTCGCCGAGCGCTGCCAGCGCCGCATGGTGGATTTCACCATATTCCTTCGCGTCTTTGCTGTTGGAACGGGCGTCCTTGAATTCCGAGATATCGTTGCCGGGCGCAAAGGATCGGTCGCCCGCGCCGCGCAGGACGATGCAGCGCAAGCTGTCATCGCAGGAAAGGCTGCGTATGGTTTCGCCCAGTTGTCGCCACATCGGCTTGATCAAGGCATTCAGTTTTTCCGGGCGATTGAGGATAACCGTGGCAATATCCTGTTCACGTTGCAGCAGGATCAAGTCTACGCTCATATCATCGATCTCCTCGTGGGTTATCGGTAAAAGTACTCGACCAGCGCCATCGGGATAGCCGGTATATAGGTGACCATGATCAGCATCGTGAACAGGACGCCGACAAAATAGATGTTGACCTTGCTTACTTCCCAGATGTCTGCCCTGGCGACCGAGCAGGCGGTCACCAGCACGCTCGCGACCGGCGGCGTCTGCTGGCCGATACCGAGATTCAGCGTAACGATGATACCGAAGTGCACCGGATCGATTCCGACCTGTTGCACCAGCGGCATGACGATGGGCACCACCAGGATGATCGCGGCCGCGGAGTGCAGGAACAAGCCGACGATCAGGAAAAACAGATTGAGCAGGGCGAGTACGATGTACTTGTTCTGGGTAAAATCACCGATGCCGCGCGACAGATTCTGCGGCACCTGGGCCTCGGTGAGATACTGGCCGATCAGTACCGAAGAGGCCACCAGTAGCATGACGACGGCGGTCTGTACGCTGCCGTCGATCATGGCCTGTTTCAGATGCGGCCAGTCCAGTTCACGGTAGAGCGCGCCGATGACAATGGCCGCCACGACGGCGAGCCCGGCGCCCTCGGTCGCGGTCACGAAACCGCCGAAGATGCCGCCCAGGATGATTATCGGCAGCGTAAAGGCTAGCGCCGCGTCCTTGAAGGTCGCTACCACCTGGCTGATTCTGAATACTTCCTCGACCGGGTAGTTGTAGCGCACCGCAAACCGGTGTGCAACCACCATCATCAGGAAGCCCCCCAGCACGCCCGGCACGATACCGGCAACAAACAGTTGCACCACCGAGCTCTGCGCCATCACCGCATACAGGATCATGGGTATCGAGGGCGGGATGATCACCGCCAGGGTCGCCGACGAGGAGGTGACAGCCGCGGCAAACGGGGCCGGGTAACCCTTTTTCTTCATTGCCGGAATCAGGATCGAACCGAGCGCGGCCACGTCCGCGACCGCCGAACCGGAAATCTCCGCGAAAAACAGCGAGGTGCCGATATTGACCATCGCCAGGCCACCCTTGACGAAGCCGAAAATCGCCGAGGCGAATGCGATCAGGCGCCGCGAGATGCCGGTGGAATTCATGATCGCGCCAGCGAGGATGAACAGCGGAATCGCGATCAACGGGAAGTTGGTCGCCCCGTCCATCATCACCAGGGCCACGTTCGGCAGGACCTCGAACCCATGCGCGTAGACCATCGCGGCGCTCGCGACCACGGCAAGCGCCACCGCGATCGGCACATTGATCAGCACCAGCACCAGCAAGCCGATGAACATCCACAGTATAATCATCCTGCCCGCCCCCGGTGCCTATTCATGGCGAACGTATGCGGCCCGGCCGGTCGCTTCGCGCCAGATCTGGGGCAGGTTCAGAATTTCGGCGATCACGAACAGAATGGCGCCTATGGGAATTACCGATTGCGTGAACCGGGTGCCGATCCAGGGCAGGCTGATCAGGGTGTCGCCCTCGAGGATTACCAGCACCACGTAACCGTACCAGGCGAGCATCAAGAAAAAACCGATGATGACGGCTTCCGCGAGAAACACCAGCGGCACGCGCAACCTTGGCGGCACCCTGGAGATCACGCCCGGTACCCCTATGTGGGCGCGCTTCAAAGCCGCCAGCGAGGCGCCGTAGTAGGTTAGCCAGGCGAGCTGCACCGAGGCAATTTCGTCATACCAGGAAAGCGCTTCACCGGCCCAGCGGAAGATAACGCCAAGCACCACGACCACGGCCAGGCTGATGATGAGCAGGACCGTGATTGCTTCCAGCAGGCGCTCGAACAGGGAACGCGCCGCGTCGAATCTATTCACCCGAGTGCCTTTCGCGTCGGAAACTTGAACTTACCCGGCATGAATGAGCTGCCCCGCGCAGGCGGGGCAGGTTGCGGGAATCCTAGTTTGCAAGACCCAGCGCCTTGTCGATCAGCGCCTTGCCGCCGGCTACACTGTTGCCGAATTCTTCGTATATCGGCTTGCTTGCCCTGATGAAGGCTTCCTTGTCGGCGTCGTTGACCTGGATTCCGCCCCGCTTGAGCTCGGCGAGCAGGTCGACTTCCATCTTGGCCGCCGTTTCATAGACGAAGGCCTGGGTTTCCTGCGCCGCGGTTTGCAGGATTTGGCGCACATCCGCGGGCAGCTTGTTCCAGTGCTCGATGCCGACCGTTACGTAGGCCGGCGTGTAGACATGGCCGGTCATCGACAGGTACTTCTGGACTTCCTGGAACTTGCCGCTGGCGATCTGCGCCAGGGGATTCTCCTGGCCGTCGAAGGTGCCGGTCTGCAATGCAACGAACACTTCCGAGAATGCCAGCGGGGTCGGGTTGGCGCCGTAGGCCTTGAACATTTTCACGCGCCACACCGATTTCGGGGTGCGCAACTTAAGGTCCTGCAGGTCCTCGGGCTTGTAAATGGGCCGCTTGTTGTTGGTGATGTTACGGAAGCCGTTCTCCCACACCGCGAGTATCTTGTAGCCCTTCTTCTCGAGGATAGGTTCCAGCGTCGGCCAGACGATTTCTTTCTCGATGCGCGCCATGTGGGCCCGGTCCTTGACCAGGTAAGGCATGTCGAATACACCGAATTCATCCACCACCGAAGCCATTACCGAGGATGGCAGCGCGAAATCAACCGTGCCGAGTTTAAGCTTTTGCATCAGTTCCTTGTCCTTGCCCAACTGGCTCGAACCGAAGGCCGTGACCGTTGCCCGATCGCCCAGTTTGGCATTGGCACGCCGCGCGAATTCGTTGGCGGAGGCCTCGAACAGCGAGCCGGGCGCGCCGACGTGCCCGAACGTGAGCTCCAGCGGAGCAGCCAGAACCCCGGCCGACGTAACCAGGCTCAGGATTACCGCGGGAATGATAATTTTTAGCGTTTTCATATGTTTCCTCTTCTCTGGTGTTATTTATTGTGTCATTAAGCAGGATGAAAGCTGCGTCATCCTGGATTTTTATCAGCGCAAACTACCGGCTCTACAAATTGCCCGTAACCGAGCCAAATTAGAGATTATCCGCCAGATAGTCAAGCGCGACATTGATGCCGCCCCGGTTAAACGGAACCCCGGCGGCGATCATTCCCATTTCGACCCCGCACAGGGTGCCGGCCAGCATCAGGTCGTTAAAATCGCCCAGGTGGCCGATTCGAAACACCCGGCCCTGGACCTTGCCGAGGCCGGTGCCGAGCGACATGTTATAGCGCTCCAGGATTACCTGCCGCAAGCGGTCGGCGTCCTGACCCTCGGGCAGCAGGATCGCGGTCAGCGAGTCACTGTATTCCTCGGGATCAAGACACAGGATTTCGAGCCCCCAGGCGCGTACCGCACGCCGCGTCGCCTCGGCGTGTCGCTGGTGGCGCGCGAACACACTGTCGAGGCCCTGCTCGTCGAGCAGTATCCTGAGCGATTCGCGCAGCGCATAGAGCAGGTTGGTTGCCGGGGTATAGGGAAAGTAGCCCGTCGCGTTCGCCTTTATCATCGGTTGCCAGTTCCAGTAGGATGACGGCAATGCCGCGGTTTTGCTGGCTTCGAGCGCCTTCGCGCTGATCGCGTTGAAGCTTAGGCCCGGTGGCAGCATCAATCCTTTCTGCGACCCGCCCACGGTTACGTCGACACCCCACTCGTCGTGGCGGTAATCGATAGAAGCCAGCGAAGAGATCGTGTCGACCATGAACAGGGCCGGATGGCCGGTGCTGTCGATAGCCTTTCTGATTTTCGAAATCTGGCTGGTGACGCCGGTGGAAGTCTCGTTGTGTACGACCATCACGGCCCTGATTTCGTGCTTGTTGTCGGCACTCAACTTTTCCGCGACCGCGCCCGGGTCGACCCCGTGACGCCAGTCACCGGGTACAAAATCGACTTTCAGGCCAAGATCTTTCGCGATGCCCTGCCACAGAGTGGCGAAGTGGCCGGTTTCGAACATCAACACCCTGTCACCGGGCGACAGGGTGTTGACCAGCGCCGACTCCCAGGCGCCGGTACCCGAGGCCGGGTAAATGACCACTTCAGCCGAGGTTTTAAATACCTGTTTCAGGCCTTTGATAACCTCGTGAGTCAGCTGCGCGAACTCGGGTCCACGGTGATCCATGGTCGGCATGTCCATCGCGCGCAGTACCCGGTCGGGAACATTGCTGGGTCCCGGAATCTGCAGAAAGTGACGCCCTGCGGGAATCGACATATCGGTCTCCTCGAATCGATTTTTCTCTGGCCCGGAATCGTGCCTGACGCGGGTGCGGAGTGCAAGCGCGGCTTTTTACCGCAGGCAGGGCAGAACGCCCGTCGCCTGTTGTATCCGGCGGAGGTGCAAATTTAATCGTTACTGGTGGGCTTTTTTTGCTTATAGTCTGGTTTTTTTTAAACGTCTTACCGGGTAGCCCCTTGGCAACAATAAACCGACTACAGCAGACAGCAACGGCGCGCATCGGTGACAGCGCGCTGGCCCACAGGTTGCGCGGCGAAATCGAAGGTGAGGTTCTTTTCGATGCTTTCAGCCGTGGCCGCTACAGCACCGATGCCTCGATTTATCAGATAGAACCGATCGGTGTCGTGGTACCGCGACACCAGCAGGATATCCTGCGCGCGATTCAGATTGCCGCCGACGAAGGGATACCGGTACTGGCGCGCGGTGGCGGCACCTCGCAGATCGGGCAGACCGTGGGCACCGCGCTGGTAATCGATAACAGCAAGTACTTCAACCGGATCGGGGAATTCGATCCCGAGTCGCGTTCGATCTGGGTCGAGCCGGGGCTGGTGCTCGATCAGCTCAACCGCTGGTTGAAGCCGCAGGGGCTGTTTTACCCGGTCGACGTTTCCACCGGCAACCGCGCAACGCTCGGTGGCATGGCCGGCAACAACAGCTGCGGCGCGCGCTCGATTCGTTACGGCAACATGGTGCACAACGTGTCGGCGATCGACGCACTCCTGGCCGACGGCAGCAGCGCAGGGTTCGCGGCACTGGCTGACGCAAGCCTGGACGGTGCCCATGCCGAGCTGGTGCGCAAGTTGACCGAACTGGGGCAGCGCGAGGCTAATGAAATTGCCGCCCGCTTTCCGCAGCTGTTACGACGCGTCGGTGGTTACAATATCGACGAACTGGTGGATTCCGGGTCGGGCAGTCTCGCGCGTCTGCTGGTCGGCTCGGAGGGTACGCTGGCATTCTTCACCCGTCTTAAGCTGCAGCTGCAGCCGATCCCGCCGCACAAGGTACTCGGCGTCTGTCACTTCCCGACCTTTCATCAGGCGATGGATTCGGCCCAGCATATCGTCAGGCTGGACCCGAGCGCGGTCGAACTGGTCGATCGCACCATGATCGATTTATCGCGCGAGATCCCGATGTTCCGCGCCACCGTGGACGGTTTCGTCCAGGGTGAACCCGATGCGCTGTTGCTGGTGGAATTTGCCGGTGAGGATCACGACCAGCAATTGCGTAGTCTCGCCCGGCTGGTAGAGTTGATGGCGGACCTCGGCTTCCCCGGTGCAGTGGTCGAGGTGCTCGACCCCGCATTTCAGGCAGCAGTCTGGGAAGTGCGCAAGGCCGGATTGAATATCATGATGTCGATGAAGGGCGACGGCAAACCGGTATCCTTCGTCGAGGATTGCGCGGTGCGGCTCGAGGACCTGGCGGAGTATACCGATCGGTTGACGCGGGTATTCGAGAAACACGGCACCACGGGCACCTGGTATGCCCATGCTTCGGTGGGCTGCCTGCACGTGCGCCCGATTCTCAACATGAAGGACGAGAGCGGGGCGCGCAAGATGCGCGCGATCATGGAAGAAACCCTCGAAATCGTGCAGGAATACAAGGGTTCGCATTCGGGCGAGCACGGCGATGGCCTGGCGCGCTCCGAGTTTCACGAGCGCATGTTCGGCAGCCGAATGCTGCGGGCGTTCGAGGAGGTAAAAGATACCTTCGACCCCGGCGGCCTTTTCAATCCCGGCAAGATCGTGCGTGCGCCGCGCATGGATGACCGGTCGCTGTTTCGTTACAGACCGGGTTACCAGGTTGAAACGATACCAACGGCGCTGGACTGGTCGGAGTGGGGCGGGTTCGGCGCCGCCGTCGAGATGTGCAATAACAACGGCGCCTGTCGCAAGGCGAACGTCGGCGTGATGTGTCCCTCGTACCGGGTCACCGGCGACGAGCAGCATTTGACGCGCGGTCGGGCCAACACGCTGCGGCTCGCGATCAGCGGTCAACTCGGTGCCGGTGCGCTGGTCTCGGACGCGATGTACGACACCATGGACCTGTGCGTCGGCTGCAAGGGCTGCAGGCGCGAATGCCCCACCGGGATCGATATGGCGAAGATGAAGATCGAATTCTTACATCAATACCACCGGCGCCACCGGCGTTCGCTGAAGGATCGGCTGATCGCCTACCTGCCTCGCTACGCGCCGCTGGCTGCGCGCTTCGGCCCTATCCTGAACCTGCGCGACCGCTACGCGCCGCTGGCGCGCCTCAGCGAGCGCCTGCTCGGATTTAGCGCGCGCCGCAGCCTGCCGCGCTGGCGCGCCGACCGCTTCGACGCGCTCGATCGATCGGCGGACGGCAGGAACGGCGAAGTCGTGCTGCTGGTCGATACCTTCAATCGCTACTTTGAACCCGAAAACGCCCGCGCCGCGCGCGCGGTGCTCGAAGCTGCCGGTTACCGCGTACGGCAGGTCCTTCCGCTCGCCGGCGGGCACCCGCTTTGTTGCGGGCGAACCTTCCTGTCTACCGGCATGGTCGACCAGGCCCGGGTCGAGGCGCGGCGCATGCTGGACGCGCTCGGGCCCTACGTCGAGCGCGGCGTGCCGATAATTGGCCTCGAACCTTCCTGCCTGCTGACGCTGCGCGACGAGTTTCCGAACCTGCTGCCCGGTGCGGACACCACGGCGCTGGCGGCGCAGGCCCTGCTGCTGGAAGAATTCCTGGCGCAGCAACAGCAGGCCGGCAAGCTGCGCCTCGAATTGCGGGCCCTCGCCGCGCGTCGCGCGCTGGTGCATGGCCATTGTCATCAAAAGTCGTTTGCGACCATGGGCGCAATGCAGCAGGCGTTGAAATTGATTCCCGACCTCGAGGTCGAGGTGATCGATTCCGGCTGTTGCGGCATGGCTGGGGTTTTTGGCTACGAGGCCAGCCATTACGAGCTGTCGATGCAAATGGCGGAGCTCGGCCTGCTGCCGGCGGTGCGCGGCGCCGATGGCGAGACGCTGCTGATCGCCAATGGCACCAGCTGCCGGCACCAGATCAGGGATGGGGCGCAGCGCGGCGCAAGACATATCGCCTGCGTGCTGCAGGACGCGTTGCGGCAGGACTGACCGAGCCCCGGAGCCCAGGCTTGAACAAAAAAGACCTGGTTCCGGCGCTGAGCCGATGCGATATCTGTCACGATGGTGCGCGGCATGCTGAATGAAATCCTGAATATCGTCGCGCCGGTATTCATTGTCGTCGGCGCAGGCTATCTCGCGGTCAGGATCGGTCTCCTTTCCACCGGGTCGGTTGATCAACTGATGAAATTCGCGATAACCTTCGCGATCCCGTGCCTGCTGTTTCGCGCGACCTCGACCATCGACCTGGCGGCCGCATTCGACTGGCGCATTCTGCTGGCCTATTACGCCGCGGCGACCGGGTGTTTTATCGCCGCGTTTCTCATCGTTAAAAACTTTTTCAAACGGCGACCCGGCGAGGCGGTAGGGGTTGCCTTCGCGGCGCTTTTTTCGAACCTGGTATTTCTCGGATTGCCGATCTCGGAACGCGCCTGGGGCGCGGACAGCCTGGCGCCGAATTTTGCGCTGGTGTCGGTCAACGCGCCAATTTGCTACCTGATCGGAATCACCACGATGGAACTGCTGCGCGCCGATGGACGCGGCGCGGTCGCGACCACGCGCGTCGTCGTAAACGCGATATTTCGCAACAGCCTGATGATCGGCATCGGGCTGGGATTTGTCGTCAACATCAGCGGGCTGGCCTTACCCGGAGCACTGATCGGGGCGGTCGATTTGCTCGCGCGGGCGTCGTTACCGGTGGGCCTGTTCGCGCTCGGCGGCGTCCTGATCCGCTACAGTCTGTCGAAATCGCTCGGGGAAGCGAGCCTTATTTCGGTGTTGTCGCTGGTCGTCCAGCCCGCGATAACCCTGTTGCTGGGGCGCCTGCTGGAGCTTCCCGAAAGCGTCAACAAATCGGTCGTGCTGATGGCCGCGGTGGCGCCGGGACTCAACGCCTACCTGTTCGCGAGCATGTACAACCGTGGCCTCGATGCCGCCGCCAGCACGGTGCTGCTGTCGACGCTGCTATCGGTGTTCAGCGTCAGCGCGTGGCTGATTTTTCTTTGAGGCGGTTTACCTGGCGAGCCGGTTTGCGCCATCGTCGTGGTATGCCGTTATCCAGTCGATGAAATCCTGCTGAGGCATGGGTTTCGCCAGGTGGTATCCCTGGGCTATATCGCAACCCAGGTCGTGCAGGGCCTGGTAGGTCTCTGCATCTTCTATGCCTTCGGCCACCACGGCCAGGCCAAAGCCCTGGGCCATCTTGATCAGGGTTTTCACGATGTGCTGGTCCATCCGGTTTTCCAGCATGTAGCGCACGAAGGAGCGGTCGATCTTGAGCTCGTTGGCGGGGATATTCTTGAAATAAGCCATCGATGAATAACCGGTGCCGAAATCGTCGATCGAGATGTTTACTCCGAGCGCGTTCAGATCGTCGAGCGCCTGCAGGCTGGCGGCGTAGTCTTCGACCAGGGCGCTCTCGGTGATTTCAAGCGTCAACTGTCCGTTGGGTATGCCATGAATACTCAGCGCTTGCTGGACGGTTTCAACCAGGCCGGGCTCGGACAGCATTTTGGTTGAAAGATTGACCGCCACCTTGATCGGTTCGGGCAGGCGGGGCCAGTCCTTCGTCAACCACATGGCCGCATTGATCGTCCACTTGGTGATCTCGTAGATTTGACCGCTCTGTTCCGCGATCGGGATGAATATGTCAGGCCGAACGAAACCCTGATCGCCGTTTTGCCAGCGAATAAGGGCTTCGGCGCCGAACAGCTTGCCGCTTTGCAGATGCACCTGTGGCTGAAAATAAAGCTCGAAATCACTACGGTCTATAGCCTGCTGCAGGTCTGACTCGATGTCCCAACGCGTTACCCGGTCAGGTTTGGCCGCCGAGTAGATTGCGTACGACTGGATATCGTTGTAGGCCTCGACCAGCGCGGTCTCGGCCCTGAGCATCAAAACCTGCGCGTCGTCGGCATGCTCGGGAAATAGTGCGATGCCGATGCTCGCGGAAATATTGACACTGCGATCCTCGAGCTGGAAGGGCCCCTGCAGGCTGCCGAGGATTTTAATCGCGGCAAGCGTAGTATGACCCGCGTTTAGGATTTCGGGCAGCAGCATGACGAAATCTGAATTCGCGATGCGCCATATCTGGTCCTGTTCGCGTGCAAGATCCTGCAGCCGCAGCTGAAAGGCGCTCAGTAACCTGTCGCCGGACGCGTAACCATGGATTATGTTGAACTGGCGGAAATGATTGATATTGATCAATAGCACGGCAAACTGCTTTTGCGTATTCCGGTGTTCCGCGATCAATTCATTCAATTGATCCTGCAAGGCATCTCTGGGCTCTTTTATCATCGCGTTATCTGCCCGGTCGCTAGAGATAGAATTGCCTGGGATCGATACCGTAGAGGCCGGGTTCGACGCTTTTGATGATATTCAATGGCTCGTCATCTTCACCCGTTTCGACTTCGTAGGTATCGATGATTTTAAAGTCGGGGTAGGGTTGCTTGTTTTTGTCCAGGATCAGCAATATTTTTGGCCGAAGTTTCCATACTCGATGGTGTGCGACGATGGCGCCGACCCGTCCGTCGCTGAGCTCGACGATAGTACCGACCGGGTATATACCGATAACCTGGATGAATTGTTCTACCAGCTCACGCTGGAAATCGATGTTACTCCAGTCGTAAAGTTTCCTGACGGCGTCGTGTGGCGATATGGCGGCTGCGTAGACACGGTCCGAAATCAGCGCGTCGTAGCAATCAACTATGCCCGCGATTTTGCCGAATATCGGGATCTCATCGCCCTTTAGTCCGCGGGGATAACCGGAACCGCTGTGGCGCTCATGGTGGGTCGCCACCATCTCGATCACGTTTTCGCCTATGCCCTCGATCGATTGTACTATTTCGACGCTGTAAGCGACGTGTTTCTTGATCAGCTTGAATTCGGTCTGGTTGTAACGGTCAGGTTTTTGCAGCAGCTTTTCCGGCAGCTTGATCTTACCCACGTCGAATAGCAACGCACCGGTAGCGAGGGCCATCAGGTCTTTTTTCGGCAGACCCAGGTTGCGGCCAAAGGCAGCGGCCCAGATAGAAGAGCTTACCGAATGATTGTAGGCATAATCATCCCGGGTTTTCAGCATGCTCAGCCAGGAAAATGCATCCGGATTGCGAATGATGCTTTCCACCATCGGGGTCACGACTTTTCTCAGCAGGGGCATCTTCAATTGCTGATTATTGGCGATGTCGCTCATGACCTCGCCGACGCCATCGGTTAATACAGCGTGGCTCGCGACGGCGGTTTTCATTTCGATCTTGAAGTCAGGGTCGTCCTTGTACTGCCGCGGCTTTACGTTGGTCAGGTTCTGCTTTTTTTGTGCCTCGCTGAGATTGCCATTCAGGCTATTCTTATCATGTCCGACTTCCTTGCTTTTTTCGACATCGATGTAAACGTAGTCGACATACTGCAGAAGTTTGTCGATATCCTTTTGGGTTTTAATATAAAAGCCCTGAACCTTGTAAGGCGTTTCCAGCCAGGGACGATCCAGGCGGGCTACATACATTCCCTCCAGCAGGTCGGGAGTGCGCACTTTGATTTGTTCGATCGACATTAGTAAAGCCCATATTTCGGAGCGAGATCCGGCGGGCATCGTCAGACCGCGTAATATCTCTCAAGGTAACCGCCTTATCGGCCGCTACCCCGAAAAATAAAATATCGCCTCGAAATGTCGTATCGTTTACCGATACGCCTTCATTCCTGCTGGAAGTCGAAGCTATAATTACAGGGTGAACGGCGGTCTCCTCTGCCGGCCGGGTATCCGTTATAGCCGGGCAAGGTACAAAAGAGTGTAACTAATTTATGAAGACTGGCGGTGGCGACGATGCATGGCAGTAACGCCGAGGTAATGCGTAAGGCGATGCTCGATGCGCTGTCGCTGCCCGCCTTTATCCTGCTGTTTACGATGATGGGATTCGGTTCGCTGGCACGCGGCGCCGGCTTCAGCGCGGAAATGGCGGCGCTGGCGTCGCTGTTGATCTGGGGGTTGCCGGGGCAGCTGGCGATGGTGGAACTGACCTCCACCGGGCAGAGCCTGATAGCGATCGTATTCGCATGCTCGCTCGCCAACGCGCGCTTCCTGCCGATGGTGGTGTCGTTCGTACCGGCAATGTCGCGCGGCAGATCCAACCTGCCCGGCATGCTGCTCGACGCGCAGCTGCTGTCGATCAATTCCTGGGCGGTCTGTCTGCGGGAGTTTCCCCAAATCGAAGTCGAATTCAGGCATCGCTACTACGTCACTTTTGCCGCCTCGATCCTGGCGGCGGCGGTGGTCGGCACCTTGCTGGGCTACCACGGCGCGGTTTTACTGCCGGCGGTACTGGTGCTGGGGCTGATTTTCGTCAGCCCGCTGTTCTTTGCCCTGGTATTGTCCGCGGTGCCGGGATGCGCGGAACGAATATCGATGGTCCTCGGCTGCGCGACGATTTCGCTGGCGCACTACCTGTTCCCGTCGGTCGACCTGCTGATTACCGGCGTCGTCGGCGGCAGCCTGGGTTTCGCCGCCGGGAAATACTGGAAGAGCGGCAATGCGAACTGAAACCCTGTGGTTGATCGTGCTGGGTTGCGCCGCGGCGACCTTTGTCTGGCGCGCGCTGGGGGTGGCGGTGGTCAAGCGCATCGACGCCCATGGCGCGTTTTTCCAGTGGATAACCTGCGTTTCCTACGCGATGGTGGCGGGGCTCATATTTCGCATGATCATCATGCCGGAAAGCGAGCTTGCGTCGGTCTCCATGACGACGCGCATCGCGGCCGTTGCGATTGCGTTCGCGGCTTACTACCTGTCGCGGCGGCGTCTTGTCGCGGGAGTGCTTGCGGGTGGGTTTAGCCTGTCGGCGATGGCCGCCTGGTTTGGTTAAAACGGGCCGACGAACCGGCCCTGAGCAATGCGCAATCGACGCTCAGCTAACCGGCGTCTCCGCGGCCGGCGGTTTCTTTTTGAAAAATTCGCCGTAAACGCTACCCATCAGCGTAACGACGCCGACAATGAGCAGACCCAGCGCAATCGGGCGGTCGAAAAAGCCGCCCCATTCGAAATGCAGCATTTGCATCGCCTGCGCGAAAGTCTGCTCGCCGATCTTGCCGAGGATCAGGCCGAGCACGATGCCGGCGACCGAATAGCCCGAGCGACGCAGGAAGAAACCGATCACGCCCGCGAGAAACATGACGACAACATCGATGGTCAGGCCGCGCACCGCGTAGGCGCCGACCGTCGCGAGCAGCAGTATCATCGGCGCGAGGAACTGGAACGGAATGCGCAGCAGGTTGATGATGGTCTTGGTTTCGAGAAAGCCGATGAAGATAATCGAAATGTTGGCGAAAAACATGGCGGCGAATACGACCCAGACCAGCTCGGCGCTATTGATAAAGACCAGCGGGCCGGGTTCCATATCGTGCATCTGGAAAACGCCGACCATCATTGCGGTCAGCGCGCCACCGGGTAAGCCGAGCGCGAGCAACGGAATCATCGCGGCGCCGGTGGCCGCGTTATTGGCGGTTTCCGACGAGATCACGCCTTCGAGCTTGCCCTTGCCGAACTGTTCCGGGGTCTTGGACCAGCGCACGGCTTCGTTGTAGCCCATGAAAGCTGCCAGGGTCGCGCCGATGCCCGGCAGTATGCCGCAGAAGAAGCCGATCACGATCGACCTGACGACCGCGAACTTGTGTTCGATGAGCTCTTTCAGAGTTGGAAAGTTGACGCTTAGCTTGGGCGCGGTATAGGAGCCTTTCGCTTTCTTCTCCGCCTGCACGAAAATTTCGGAAACGGCGAAAAATCCGAGTATCGTCGGAATAAAGTGGATCCCGGCAAGCAGGTAGGGCATCTCGAAATCGTAGCGCTCGATGCCTCCGACCGGATCCAGACCGACGACAGCGACCATCAACCCGATCAGTATCGACAGCCAGCCTTTCCAGAATGTCTTGGCGCCGACCGAAGCGGCGACCGCGAGACCAAAGAAGACCAGTGCAAAAATCTCCGGCGGACCGAAGGCCGAAATCGCCCAGTCGGCGATCGGCGCGGTTGCCAGCATCATGATGATGCAGGACACGGTGCCTCCGATCGCCGAGCACATGACCGCGGCCCCGACAGCCTTGCCGGCCTGACCCTTCTGCGTCATCGGGTAACCGTCGAATGCGGTCGGCGCATTTTCCGGCGCGCCCGGTATATTGAACAGGATCGCGGTGATGGCGCCGCCGTAAACCCCGGTACAGTAAATGACCGAGAACAACATGATGCCGTGCTCGGCGGAAAGATGCGCGGTAAACGGCAGTAGTATCGCGGCGAGTGTGAGCATGCTGACGCCTGGAATCGCACCGAACAGCATCCCGCCGATGACGCCGCCGAAGAAAATCAGGATACCCAACGGGTCGCTGAACAGTGTTATGGTGCCGGGTAGAAAATTATTGAATGCATCCATCCGGGTCTCTCCTCGCAGGCTACTGCAGCACGGTAACGATCCAGCTACCGATATCGTAGAATGGATGAATGTTGCCCACCGGCAGGCCCACGTAGAGAATCTTGACGAACAGCAACATCAGCAGGCCGAATATCAGTGCCATGATCGTCGCCATTGGTTTTGGGCGAGTTTCACCGAACAGGTACATCACGCCGATAATGAAAAAAGGCGCGAGCGTGTAAAAACCCATGTCCTCCAGCATCGCGGCGAAAAACAGCGGCAGGGTCAGCATCGCGCCGATCATGTTGCGGCGCATGCTGTATACGAAGATCCCGATCAGGATCGCGGCGCAGACGATGCGGATGGCGTGAACGCCGGTGCCCTCGGCCGACAGCAGGGCCGCGATCCAGTCCGGGACGCGCATGTAGGCGAACGGAATAATTAGAAAACCGAAGGTCGATGCGTACCATTTTAAACCCTCGTGGTGCGCCTCGTGCGCCGCTTCCTCGGAACCATCGTCCACTGCGGCGCTGATCATCTGCACCGATGCTTCATCCCCCCTTTTCCAGTGGTGGTAAAGCTGGCCGAGCGCCGCAATCGCCATCAACAGGATGATGGCCCGCGGCCAGGCGGTCGCGCCGAATCTGTAGATTTCGATATCCTGGTCGAACTGAAACGAATAAATAAACAAAAACAGGCACAGGAGGAGCCACAGCACGGCTTCAACCAGGTGACCGGATCTCAGTTTGCCCATGATGCGGTTACGTTTTCGGGTTTCGGGAAAAACAACGCCCGGATAGATTTCCGGGCGCTGCATCGTCGAGTCGACATCGTGAGGCTACTTGACCTCGAGACCCATGGCCTTGTAGACGTCCCGGTACTGCTTGACGGTTGACGTGATCAGCTGCCGGCTGCCCTCGGTATCGCGGAAGCTTTCGATCAGCGTCATGAACTTGCTTTCGTTGTACTTCTGGTAGCTGGGCTGGCAGTAAGCCTTCTGAAAGGCCCACTGCAACCACTCGACGCGGTCGGCCGGTGCATCCTTGTGCACGTAAAATCCACGGAAGCGGTACAGCGGCTCGAAGTTCAAACCGGCATCGGTCAGGCTCGGCACATCGGCAAACGCCGCGGGGCGTTCCTTCAGGATCGTCAGGATCGGCTTGAACTTGCCGGCGTCGAGGAACTTGCGTACGTCACCCGGCTGTTCGAACAGCGCGTCGACCTGGCCGCCGGCAAGGGCACCATAACGCGGCGCACCTTTGTCGAACGAGATTTGCTGGATTTCCATACCGGTAGCGTCGGTGATGAATTTCATCGTGATGCGTTCCATCGAGCCTTCCTTGGAAACGTTGGCGATGGTCGCCTTGCCGCCCTGCGCCTTGACCCACTTGACGAATGAAGCCCAGTCGCTGAAACGGTCTTCATCGGTGCGGATGTAGACCTGCGAGAAGGTGATCTGCGAAGTCACCAGCGGAATCAGGTCGGTGGCGGGGTTCGGCTTGCTCGAATCGAGCGCATGCGCGCTGGCTGCATCGTCGATATGCTCGAGCACCGTGTAACCGTCGGCCGGCGCCGCCAGGAAGGCGGTCGTGCCAACGGCGCCCGAGCCGCCGGGCTTGTGGTCACGGTTGATCGAAACGCCGGTCAGGTCGCTGACCGCCTGGGCCATGGCCTGGGCAACCTGACCCGAGCCGCCGGCCGGGCCGTAGGGAACGATCATGGTCAGCGCGCGTGCCGGGTAACCGTTGGGCTTGGCTTTGGATGATGGCAGGCTGTCGGTCGCGCAGGCGGCGTAGGCGGTGGTGGCGGAAAACGCCGTGGTGGCCAGGACGACGGCGCCGCCAGCCAGGTATTTGCTGAGTTTCATTGTGCTCCTCCGATTGTTGTACTTATGCTTGCATTTATGCAATCAAATTACTTTACTGCAGATGGTATACAAGCTTTCCAAAACTGTCTAGCAGATGCCGTCATGCGCCAATTGAAATAATCTGAATTGCCGTCTGCAACGTATAAGAATTTTATAATCTAACGTAACATCAAGCCGTATGGATTCTTTGACACAACTGGCGCTCGGGGCCGCGGTCGGCGAGGCCGCCATGGGCCGCAGGATAGGTAACCGGGCGATATTGTGGGGTGCAATCGCCGGAACCCTGCCCGACCTGGACGTATTCGTGCCGCTCGGCGACGTGGTCAGGGATTTCACCTACCATCGCTCGGCAAGCCATTCGCTGTTCGTGCTGGCGCTGCTGACGCCGGCCATGGCGTGGCTGATCACGCGTATTCATCCCGATACCCGGGAGTACTTCAGGCGCTGGATGCTGGCGATTTACCTCGTATTTGCGACCCACGTACTGCTCGACAGCCTGACCGCCTACGGCACCCAGATTTTCTGGCCTTTCGTCACCACGCCGGTGTCGTTGTCGTCCATATTTATCATCGACCCACTCTACACCTTGCCGCTGCTGATCGGCGTCGTCGCGGCGCTGGTGATATCGCGGCAAACCGACAGGGGTCACCTGGTCAACCGTTTCGGTCTGCTTGCGAGCACTCTTTACCTGGGCTGGACCCTGGGCGCGAAGTCTATTGCGGACCGGAATTTCGAAGACGCCTTGCGCGACCAGGGAATCGCCTACCAGAAAATATTCACCACCCCGGCGCCGTTCAACTCGCTGTTGTGGCGCGCCGTGGCCAGGGACGAGGGGGGTTATTACGAGGCCTACTACTCGCTGCTCGACGACGATAACGCCATTCGCTTCCGCTTTTTTCCGAGCGATGAGCGGTTGCTGGAAGCAATTGTAGACCACTGGCCGGTGCAGCGACTGAGGTGGTTCAGCCGGGGATTTTATGCGGTGTCGGAGCGCCAGGGAGATATCGTTATCAGCGACCTCAGAATGGGGCTGGAGCCGAGTTACGTTTTCCAGTTCAAGGTCGGCGAAATCAGCAATCCGCATCCGAAGCCGGTCGCTCCCGAACAGTTAACGGCAGATCGCGATCTCGGTATGCTGCGGCTCGTCTGGAACCGGATCTGGGATCAGGATGTCGAGCTTGGGCCCCCGCAGGCCAGCCTGAGGGGTTAAAGCTGCGCGCGGAATTGCGCGGGATGATCGAAACGTCGGGACAGCATGCCCTCGTCAACCGGGGCGCAGAACTCTGCTCGTGTAACCGGGTCAGATAGTTTCGAATTTACGAAACCACCCAGCGGGGACTTTGCATGCGAGCTTCTTTGATATATGCCGCGTTCGCCGCGGCG
>JAOTTY010000235.1 GCA_029864185.1 Gammaproteobacteria bacterium | reverse complement strand
GCTGGACCCCGATCACAAGAAGCGGTACCAGTCGGCGGCGCAACTCATGCATGCGATCAAGAAGGCGCTGCCCGACCTCCAGCGGCAGCAGGCTTCGACCGTGTCCGCGCAGGCGGCCCCGCTAGCCCGGCAAGCGGATGATGATCTTGATGCGGCAAGCGCCGACGAACTGAATTCGATGACGAACCTGCTTGCCGTCTTCGTGGGTCCGATCGCGTCGGTCCTGATGGAGGAGCACGACACCAGCAACACGTCGGTGGACAACCTGGCGCTGGAGATTGCGGCAGAAATTCCCGGGCGGGAAAAGCAGCAGGAGTTTCTCAGGCGTTGGCAAACCCTGAGCCTGTCCAGGCGGACGTCGCTCGCAGACAACGAAGCGCAAGTTTTCCCGGACAAGAGTCTGTCGCAGCCGTTACCGGGGGACGTGCTGAATAGAATCGGCAATAGGTTCGCGCATTACATCGAGCCTATCTCGAAGACGCTGTTGCGGCACGCTTCGAATAAATCGGCGAAATAGATCCAGACTGCCGTCATTGCGGCGTAAGCCGAAACCTCCCATCCCTTTGTCTTCGGCAGAAGGCCGCGCCGGTACCCCGGTCCGGCACCGGTCTTAGCGGGCTCGCAGGGCGATACTGCTGAATTTCCTGCGGTAAACGGCCGGGGTTATTCCGACCTTGCGCTTGAAGACCCGGCGGAAGGAAGCAGGATCCTCGTAGCCGACACGACTGCTGATTTCCTCGACATTAGCGGTATCGGACTCGAGTATTTTCTTCGCCACCTCGATTCTGATGCCCTGCACATAATCGATTGGCTGGTAGCCGGTCGCGCCCCTGAAGCGGCGCGCGAAGGTGCGCGATTTCAGACCCGAGCGCTCCACCATTTCCGAGACCGGGTTGGGGCGACTGTAGTGTTTCTCGATCCACGACTGGCATTCCCGCACGATGGCGTCGTCGTGCCGGGAATTGCAGGTCATCGGGCTGAACGGCGCCTGCCCGTCGTCATGCGACGCCAGCAGGTAAACCCTGGCGGTATTGAGCGCCTGGTTCAGCCCGCAATAGCGCTCGATCAGGTAGAGCGCGAGATCCTGCCAGGAGGTCACTCCGCCGGCGGTAACCAGCCGCCGGTGCTCGGCGCTCAGGTTCAGTATCGACGCCGGCGACATCTTAACTCGCGGGAAATACTCGCGGAACAGGTTTCCATAGGCCCAGTGGCTCGACGCTTCGTGACCGTCCAGCAGGCCGGCCTCGGCAAGCAGGGTCGCACCCGAGCAGACCGAGCAGAGCAACGCGTCGCGCGCGTGCATGCGTTTAATCCAGTGGATTTCGGGCGTGTACTTGCCGAGCGGCGACTGGTCGACCGGCGTGTACATGTCGCAGACGATCACCACGTCCGCGCGCTCGATATCGTCGATCGAAGCTTGCGGCTGAATCGGGATGCCGCTCAGGCAGACGAACGGATCCGTGGAAACCGCGACGATCCTGACGTCCATCATGCTGTCCTCGAAAACGCCGCCCAACAGTTCCTCGAAGTCAGGGCCGACGTTGCCGAGCACATCGTAGAGACCGTACAGAACGCTCGCCGTGGTACCCTCGGATGCCAGCAGGCATATCAGCGGTTTACTCATGTAGTCGACACCTTGCGCCAGAAACTGGCTGTCCAATATGACACGTTAATGTGAGTTATGCCATTTCGGCTGTCCGATATGCCTCGATATTGTTGTTTTTGCCAATTGCGACGGCATTCATTGTCCCTACAATGAATTCATAATTCATAACCAGAACGAGGAGTCCCAAATGGAGAACCCGGCACAGAAGCTACCCCTGCAGATCGAAGGCGAGGTCCTGGCGCCCGCAAGCGACGGCTATGACGAGGCGCGCGCGGTGTGGAACGCGATGATCGATCGCAGGCCCGCGCTCATCGCGCGTTGCCGCAACAGTCGCGATGTCGCGAGCACCCTGGCGTATGCGCGGCAGTACGATTACCCGGTTTCGATCAGGGGCGGCGGGCACAACGTCGCCGGTCACGCCGTTTGTGACGACGGGATCATGATCGACCTCGGCAATATGCGCGGCGTCTCCGTCGACCCCGCTGCGCGCACGGCCCGCGTCGCCGGCGGTGCGACCTGGGCCGACGTCGATGCCGCGAGCCAGGCGCACGGCCTCGCCACGCCCGGGGGATTGATCTCGGACACCGGGGTCGCGGGACTGACCCTGTCGGGTGGCATCGGCTGGCTCAGGAGCCGCCACGGGCTGTGCATCGATAACATGCTGTCGGTCGAAATCGTCACCGCCGACGGCGAAATTCGCCGCGCCAGCGAAGCGGAAAACGTCGACCTCTTCTGGGCGGTGCGCGGCGGCGGCGGCAACTTCGGCGTAATCACCGAGTTCGAATTCCGCCTGCATCCGCTCGGTCCCGAGGTGATGTTCTGCGCGCCGATCTACGCGCTCGAATGCGGCGCCGAACCGATACGCGCGTGGCGCGATTTTCTCGCCGACAAGAGCGACCGGATCGGTTCCCTGGTCGAATTCTCGACGGTGGGTGAGAGCGAGGATTTCCCGCCCGAGTCCTGGGGCAAGCAGGTCTACACGATCGCCGCGGTATACGCCGGCGATGCCGAGGAAGGCGAGCGGGTCATGCAGCCGTTGCGCGAACTCGCGCCGATGGTCACCGATTTTTCCGGCCGCATGGCCTACTGCGAGCTGCAGAAACTGTTCGACGAGTTGATGCCGGCCGGGCAATTCCGCTGTTACTGGAAATCGCATTACCTGAGCGGCCTGTCGGACCAGGCGATCGACGATATTCTCGCAGGCGTCGAGACGGTACCGTCGCCCAGTACCCTGTCGTCGATCTGGAATTTCGGCGGCGCGACCGCGCAGGTTCCGGCCGACGCAACCGCGTTCGGCGACCGATCGATGCCGTGGATGTATTCGATCGATTCGGTCTGGGAAGGCGCGCAAAACGACGCCGCCAATATCGGCTGGACGCGCGATTTCTGGGGTCGCATGCAGCGCTACTCGCATAACGGCCGCATGTACCTGAATTTCCCGGGCCAGGGCGAGGAGGGCGACAAGCTGCTGCAGGATACCTTCGGCGACAATTACGGGCGCCTGCGCGAAATCAAGGCGAAGTACGATCCGGACAACCGCTTCCGCTTCAATCAGAACATCCGTCCGCTTGACCACTGAGGAGCAAATCATCATGCAACCCGATTTTCCCCCACGACTCGAAAACAGGTTCTACCTGACCGAAGGCGGCTCGGAAACCGAAATCATGTACAAGTGGGGTTTCGAATTGCCCGAATTCGCGATGTATCCGTTGCTCGACAACCCGAAGGCGGACGAGATTATCCGCAACATGTTTCGCCGCTACCTCGAGGTCGCGGCCGCGCACGATACCGGGATGCTACTCAACGGGCACGATTACCGCGCCAGCCCGGACTGGGGCGAGAAGCTCGGCTACAGCGCCGAGGGCCTCAGGGAAATGCAGCACCGCACGATCGGCTTTCTCGACGAAATGCGCGCCGAGTACGCGAACCGGGTCAGCGACGTTTACATTGCCGCCTGCATCGGCCCGCGTGGCGACGCCTACGGCACGGGCGGCGACATTTCGGCGAGCGAGGCCGAGGATTACCATTCGGTGCAGCTGCACAATCTCGAGGATACCGCCGCGGACATGGCGGTCGCGGCGACCTTCAACAACATCCCCGAGGCGATCGGCGTGATCCGCGCCGCGAATGAAGTCGGTATCCCGATCGGCGTCAGCCTGACCCTGACCCCGGAGGGTCACCTGCGCTCCGGCCCGACCCTGCGCGCAGCGATCGAAACCGTCGACGAGGCCACCGACGGCGGCGCCGCATGGTTCGGCACCAACTGCTCGCACCCGCTCGAGTTCGAACCCGCGCTCGCCGACCAGGGCCCGTGGCTCGACCGGTTGCGCTATGTCCGGCCGAATGCCGCGAGGATGGACAAGATCGCGCTGTGCTCGCTCGGTCATCTCGAGGACGGTGATCCGGTCGAGCTGGGCGCGCAGATGGGCGAAGTCGCGCGGCGTTTGCCGGGAGCGGATATCATCGGGGGGTGCTGCGGCACCGACGAGCGGCACCTGGCGCAGATTGCAAAAAACGTCAATGCCGCCCGCCATCCTGCTAATTAGGGAGCATGCGGCCGAACTGTCCCATTTTTGCTGATTAGCCGCGGATAGTGCTTTCGCAAAAAAGCAGTCGAGGAAAGTGGCCCCTGCCTGCCGGGCGGGTTAGCGGGGAGGATTACTCCAGTTTATTTCGGTGTGCAGTTGCCGATTTCCATATAGGGTCCTTCCGTGGCTTCGGCGCTGGTCTGCCGGGTAAAGGAGTAGCCCGTATGCGCTCGGACATAGCGCCCGCTCTGCTTGTCGATATTGAAGCTGGCGCCGAAAGAACCCTTGCACATGATCAGGCCTGTTTCCTCATTGGAATCGGAGTACTTGAGTGACTTGCAGTGGATGATTGGTTTCGACGAACCGGCATCCTTCACCTCGTAATCGTATTTCAGCGCTCTGGCGAAAAGATTGTCTTCGTTCGCGGGCGCCACCAGGTATTGTCGATGCTCGACCGAAAGTGTCGAAACCTCCCAGGATTGATCTGCCGGGTCGTAGATGAATCCACTCGCCCGCTCGGCCGTGCAGAAAAGCGCTTCCGCGGATGCCGCCGTGGAAATATAGAATGCCAGAACCACGGGGACAGTGATCGTGCCAGGTCTCATGTCGACTCGTATCATTAGTCCCCTCCTGCCGGTAGCCGGCTTGATCAGACCGATTGATCACAAAGTCTCGAATCAGACGACCAGATTATCACGCGCCCGTTTCGAATGCATCGCCCGAATGGGTTAATTTTCCCGGTGTCGAATAGCCGTAATCGATTGCCGAAAACGGCTCTTTCCAGGGAATATCCAGCGCCAGCTTCCCAATAGATTTTTATCCAGCAAGGTCTGTTGCGCGGCGACAATCTCGCATAACGGGCAGACCCGGAAGACCAATGGCCTGATTTCACCGCGTTCGATGTAACCGGCTAGATCGCCGAACGCCCGCGGGTCCTGGCGGGTGCAGCCGCAGCAAGCCAGGTCCTCGAAGTGAAGGGTTCGAACATAGAAATTGGCGACAGGCCCCGCGATAGCGCCGGCGGTCGCCTGGCGCCCGCCGCGACTCGGGGTAACAAGCTCGATGGCAATGCGTTCTATCCGACTCGACAACTCGATGGTAAACAGGTGTGTCTCGAACCGATCGGGCTCGATCCGTGGCAATGATATTTTGGCGGCCTAAAGCCCGGAGTCATCGATGAACGCTTGAAATCGGTCATCAGACCGAATTAAAGTGTTACCCATGTGCCCGGCTCCGCACAACGAGTCATCCCCGCGCAAGCGGGGATCTGGGTACTCAAGGAGTCATCCCCGCGCAAGCGGGGATCTGAGTACTCAAGGAGTCATCCCCGCGCAAGCGGGGATCTTGAAATGGTGGCACGATGAAGAGATTCCCGCCTGCGCGGGAATGCCTAAAATGGACCCGGGAATGACGGCAACGGGCCCGGGAATGACACGACAATTGCGGAGGTCTGCGTGAGCGATACGGTAACAACCACCAGCGCACGGAGCGGCGGACGTCGCCGCGGCGGCGGTCGCACTGGCCGCGGACGCTCGCGCCCGCAGGCCAGCACAGCTGCCTACATCACGCGTGAAATCCCGTTCTACGAATTCCTCGGCGAAGAGGGCCTCGTCAGGCTCGAGGACCAGGCCGACTGGATCATCCAGGAGATCGGGCTCGAATTTCGCGACGACCCCGGGGCGCTCGAAATCTGGAAGGCCGCCGGCGCCGACGTCAAGGGCACGCGCGTGCGCCTCGACCGCGGCGCCGCGCGCGAACTGTGCCGCACCGCGCCGCGTGAATTCGTGCAGCATGCGCGCAACCCGGCGCGCAGCGTCACCATCGGCGGCAGGTCACAGGTGTTCGCGCCGGTCTACGGCCCGCCGTTCGTGCGCGACCTGGCGGGCGGGCGGCGTTACGGCACGCTCGATGATTTCGAAAAGCTGGTCAGGATCGTGCAGAGTCTGCCGAGCCTGCATCACTCCGGGCTCGTCATCGTCGAACCCTGCGACCTGCCGGTGTCGAAGCGCCACCTCGACATGGTCTACGCGCACATGAAGTACGGCGACAAGCCGCACCTCGGCGCGATCACCGAGAAATCGCGCGCGCAGGACTCGGTCGACATGGCGCGGATTCTCCATGGCGAAGCCTTCATGGAAGAACACTGCGTCATCATGGGTAACGTTAATACCAACTCGCCGCTGCTGGTCGACAAGGTCGTCACCGAGGCGGCGCAGGTCTACTGCGGCGCCAACCAGGGGCTCGTCGTGGTGCCGTTCATCCTCGGCGGGGCGATGGGTCCGGTGACGACCGCCGCGTCGATCGCGCAGGCGCTGGCCGAGGGCATGATGGTCGGCGCCTTCACGCAGCTGGTGCGCCCGGGGGCACCGTTCATCCTCGGCAATTTCCTGTCGTCGATGAGCCTGCGC
>JAOTTY010000234.1 GCA_029864185.1 Gammaproteobacteria bacterium | reverse complement strand
GCCGCCGATATCGGCGGTGCGCGCGCCGTCTCTGATCAGCTCGATCTCTTCGTCCGACTTGATCATGCGCAGGCCCATGACCTCGCGATTCAGGTCGGGGGCCTCGAGCGCGCCGAGAAACTCGACCATCAGTGCGCGCGCCGCGAGCGTCATGTGATCGCCCTCGATGCCGACGCGTCGCGCCTTCGGTACGATCGACGCGACCGCGCGCCAGTAGTTGTTGCGCTGCCAGTCGGTGTAAATCAGGTTATCGCCGTAACAGCGCCGCCACGGCTGGCCGAGGTCGATGTTCGCCGAAACGGTGACGCAGCGATCGGCGGTGACCACGCAGGCATAGGGCCGGCCGAAGGAGCAGTAAAGAAAGCCCGAGTAATAGGCGATGTTGTGCATCGAGGTCAGCAGCATCGCGTCGACGTCGCTGTCGATCATCAACGCGCGCAGCCTGCCGAGGCGGGCTTCGTACTCGGCATCGGAAAAGGCCAGCGGAGCTTTCGCTCCGTTGTGCAGTTCGAAAAATGCGGGACGGTGGACTCGCGGCATGGTAATCACTCCGAAAATTTCCGGGCGACAGCAGCACCCGGGTGGCAATCCGGGCGTACAGGATCAAGATATCTGCCAGGTAACCAGCGACGCCATCGCTGCCGGCGGACTGAGATTTTATCGACCAGGCGAGGACCAGGCAAGATATAATTAGGCGCAACTCGTTCGCATCCGGGGATCATAAATGACTTCCATCGATTACCAGATCCGCCCCGCCATCGCTGCCGACCGCCCGCAATGGAATCCGCTGTGGCAGGGATACCTGCGCTTCTACGAGGCCAGCCTTGCCGACGAGCTAAGCGACCTGTTGTGGCAACGCATCATCGATCCGGACCACGCAATCCAGGCGCGGCTGGCCGTGGCGGCAGACGGCAGCCTGGCAGGCCTGGTGCATTTCTTTCCGCACGCCCACACCTGGTACGCCGAGCCGGTATGCTACCTCAACGATTTATTCGTATTACCCGAAATCCGCGGTGGCGGCATCGGCAAGTCTCTGATCGACGCGGTTGTCGACGAGGCAAAGCGACAGCACTGGAGCGAAGTTTACTGGCATACGCAACACCATAACGCGGTGGCACGCGGTCTTTATGACAAGGTCACTGGCGGTACCGACGGTTTCGTCAATTACTGCATCAATATCGCCAGGCTCGAAGGCTCCGCGCAGCCCTGATCACGGCGCGGATCATGGGACCGAAAGCGCGCAATCATCCGAGGAATCAGCTGCCGGCAAGGTGAAATGGAGGGTGCTGCCGTGACCCTCGCCGCGCGACTCGACCCAGATCCGGCCCCGGTGAACTTCGACGATGCGCTTTACCAGCGCCAGGCCGACGCCGGTGCCATCGACGCGGGCATCGAGGCGATCGAACAGGTCGAAAACCCGCTCATGGTAATCGGCGGCGATGCCGATGCCGTTGTCGCGCACGAAACAGTGGACCTCGCCATTGTCGCGTTGCGCCCCGATCTCGATGCACGGCGATTCCTGATCGCCCATGAACTTGATTGCGTTGTCGAGCAGGTTTTGAAATACCTCTAGCAACCTGCCGGGATCGCCACGCACCGCGGGCAACCCGGTGGCAATCTGCAGGTCGACACCGCGCTCTTCGAGCTGGATCGAAACACGCTCGACGGCCTCGCCGACCAGCTTCGCGAGGCCGAGGTTTTCGGCCGCGTTCATCTGCCGGCCGATCCGGCTCAGATCGAGTAACTCGTCGAGCAGTTGCGCCATCTTGTCCGCGGCATCGCCGATTTGACCGAGGTCCCTGACCGTGGCCTCATGGTCCCTGGCGTCGATATCTCTGTTCAGCAGGCCGAGGAAACCCTTGATCGTAACCAGCGGTGCCTTGAGGTCGTGCGATACGGTGTAATTGAAGCGCTCGAGTTCCGCGTTCTGGTTCTGCAATTCGTTGTTTTTCGCCTCGATTTCATCGGCGCGCTGCTCCAGCTCGCGGTTTTTCGTCTCGATCTGCGCCAGTAATTGCCGTTGGCGCGAGAAAAACAACGTGGTAACGACGATCAGAAGTGTCGTCAGGAATGCGATCGAGTAGTGGTTCAGCTTCGAGACCTCGGTTGCCTGTTTGAAATCCTCCACCGACAGGCCGATCGCGACGACGAGCGGGTAACCCGGCACCTCGCGGTAGGCGTAATAGCGCGTGACGTCATCGACGACGCTGGTTTGTAGGTAAATTCCAACCGGGTTTTGCGCAAGATTCCGCCATATCACCGATCCGCTGATATTCTGCCCAGGCTCCTGGCCGCCCCAGTGGGAACGGGCACGAATATATTTATCGGTACCGACCAGGGTCGCCGAGCTCTGCGGCCCGATGTTCATCGTGTTGAAAAACTCGGTAATGTGCGCGGCCTCGAGCGCGAGGAAAATGATCCCGCCGAACTCGCCGTTCGGCTTTTCGAAGCGCCGCACCAGTCTGACAATCAGCTTGCCGCTGTTGCGACCCATGTATAGCCTCGATACCAGTAGCTCATCGCCGCCTGCGTTTTGCTGGAACTTGAAATAATCGCGATCCCGTGCCGTGGTTCCAGGCTTGATCTCGTACCCCGATACGAGTAGCGGCGTGCCGAATTCATCGATTATGGTGATATGCGAGGCGATGGACTTGTTCAGCGGTACCTCGGCCATCAGTTTTTCGATATCCCCGATGTCGTAGTTTCCGAGGTATTCGCGCCGCATCAGCTTCAGGTAAGCATCGCCGTACTGAAAAATCCCGACGACATGGCGCTCGAAAAACACCGCGATCTGCTGCGCCTGGTCGGCGGCCTCCTTGAAACGCTGCTGCTCGTCGCGGTTGACGAAGTTGTACGACACGATCCAGACGAACAGCGACAGGATCACACCGGTAACCAGGTACTGGTTATCCGACCACCTGCCGAAATTGCTCGAGTTAGCCCTGGTCATGCGGAATGGATAGCCTATTTTGATAGGGTCAAACAACCCGGCGCTGTGGCGGCCGGGTTATCGGTCATTATTTGCAGAATACTATAGGCGACCCTGCTGACTTTAGCAGCGATTGCATCGATAAATTTCGATTGAAAATCGCTATTTCGGATGCGCGAATGCATGTCGTTTATGTGCTCTGGCAAGTCGTTTATCGGTTGACTGCGGTAGCCGCAATGCGTTTACACTGCGCAGTGGTCTGTGTGTTGTGCTGCCAACGTCGCTAATCGCCCGTTGACCGTATCGGCACCGGGCGATCACACGGCAGTTTCAACCGAATTGGCGCTTATGCATTATTCAGCTTTCAGCCTGGTCAAGCAGGCATTAACCGGTAACCGCGGATGGACCCGGGCCTGGAGAAATCCGGAGCCGAAAAAACAGTACGACGTGGTAGTCATCGGCGGCGGTGGTCATGGCCTCGCAACGGCTTACTACCTGGCGAGGCTGCACGGCGTCACCAACGTCGCGGTGCTCGAAAAGGGTTACATCGGCGGCGGCAACACCGGCCGCAATACCACCATCGTGCGTTCCAATTACATGCTCAATCCGAATTCCCAGTTTTACGAGCACTCGCTGAAACTGTGGGAGGGATTGAGCCAGGATCTCAATTACAACGTCATGTTCAGCCAGCGCGGCGTGTTGAACCTGTTTCATACCGATGCGCAGCGCGACGCCGCCGCGCGCCGCGGCAACGCGATGCGGCTGAACGGTGTCGACGCCGTGATGCACGACCTCGATGGCGTCAGGAAACTGATGCCGCATCTGGATTTTTCGAAAAACACGCGCTTTCCGATCCTCGGCGGGCTGGCTCAGCCGCGCGGCGGTACCGCGCGTCATGACGCGGTCGCCTGGGGCTACGCGCGCGCCGCCGATCGGCTCGGCGTCGATATCATCCAGAAATGCGAGGTTACTGGCATCAAGCGCGAGCATGACAGGGTGATCGGCGTCGAAACGTCGCGCGGCTTTATCGGTGCGGGGCAGGTCGGCGTCGCGGTGGCGGGGAACTCGAGCCGCGTATTCGGTATGGTCGGCATGAAACTGCCGATCGAATCCCACGTCCTGCAGGCCTTCGTTACCGAGGGCATCAAGCCGCTGGTCGATACCGTCTGCACCTTCGGCGCGGGACATTTTTATATCAGCCAGTCGGACAAGGGCGGCCTGGTGTTCGGCGGCGACCTCGACGGCTGGAACACTTATGCACAACGCGGCAACCTGCCTACCTTCAACCACGTGGTCGCCGGTGGCGTGACGATGATGCCGTGCCTGGCGCGCCTGCGCGTGTTGCGCCAATGGGGCGGGGTCATGGACATGTCGATGGACGGCACACCCATCATCGGCAAAACCCCGATCGATAACCTCTATATCAATGGCGGCTGGTGTTACGGCGGCTTCAAGGCAACGCCGGGTTCCGGCTGGGTTTTTGCGCACACTATCGCACACGACAAGCCGCACGCGCTGAACGCCGAATTCACCCTGGAACGATTCCGCGAGGGCAACATGATCGATGAAAAAGGCGCAGGCGCCTCACCCAGGTCACACTAGGAGGCAGAAATGCTCAGAATCGAATGCCCCTGGTGCGGGGTCCGCAACGAAGACGAATTTTCCTACGGCGGCGACGCGAGCGTCGAACGCCCTGCCGACGACGCCTCCCAGGACGACTGGTACCACTACGTTTATACCCGCGACAACCCGGCGGGCAGACACCGCGAATACTGGCATCATGTCAGCGGCTGCCGCGCCTGGCTAGTCATGGAGCGCGATACCGTGACCCACGAAATTTTCAGCGTCGAGCCGGCCTCGCCCAACCTGCCCGGCGGCAACACGGGAGCCTGAGCAGGATGTCACAGAAATTTCGCACCAGTAATGGCGGCCTCATCGACCGCGAACGCTCGATCAGCTTTACCTTCGACGGTAAACCCTACCAGGGCTTCGAGGGCGATACGCTCGCGTCGGCGTTGCTGGCCAACGGCGTACACCTGGTCGGGCGCAGCTTCAAGTATCATCGTCCGCGCGGGATTCAGACCGCGGGATCCGAGGAACCGAACGCGATCGTCGAATTGCGCAGCGGCCCCCGCAAGGAACCGAACACTCGCGCCACGACGATCGAGCTGTTCGAAGGGCTGGTCGCCAATAGCCAGAATCGGTGGCCTTCGCTCGAGTTCGACGTCATGTCCATCAACAACCTGTTTTCCCCGCTGTTGTCGGCAGGCTTTTACTACAAGACCTTCATGTGGCCGACTTCGTTCTGGACCAACGTGTACGAGCATATTATCCGCCGCGCGGCGGGTCTCGGCACCGCCGCGACCGAGGCCGACCCCGATCACTACGAGCAATGCCACGAGCATTGCGATGTGCTGGTCGTCGGCGCTGGCCCGGCCGGGCTGTGCGCGGCGCTTGCCGCGGCGAGGCTCGATGCCCGCGTCGTCATTGTCGACGAACACCCGCGGCCGGGCGGTTCGCTCAATCGTGAAAACTTCGTTATCGACGGCAGGGCCGGCGCCGAATGGGCGCAGGATGTCACTGCCGAACTCGAGGCGATGGCAAACGTGCGCGTCTTCCGGCGTACCACGGCATTCGGTTATTACGATCACAACGTCGTCGCCGCGGTAGAAAAGGTCAGCGACCACCTGCCGGTACCGCCAGCCGGTCATCCCCGGCAGCGCATGTGGTTGTACTACCCGAAGCGCGTGGTTATCGCGAGTGGCGCGACCGAGCGACCGCTGATTTTCGGCAACAACGACAAGCCCGGGGTCATGCTCGCCTCGGCGGCGCGCGCCTACGCCAACGAGTATGGCGTCAAACCGGGCAGGCGCGTCGTCGTCGCCACCAATAATAACGACGCTTACCGCAGCGCCATCGATTTACACCGCGCCGGGGTCTACGTCACCGCGGTGGTCGATTCGCGGCTGCATCCCGCCGCGACGCTCGCGCCGGAACTGGAAAAACTGTCGATCCGGCTGATCACCGGCAGCACCGTCGGTGCTGCCGAGGGCGGCAATCGCGTCAAGGCTGCGCAAATCGTCACCACCCAGGGGGACACCCTCGATCCCGAGCGCATCGAGTGCGACCTGATCGCCT
Organism: Gammaproteobacteria bacterium; assembly: GCA_029864185.1. Classification (GTDB taxonomy): domain Bacteria; phylum Pseudomonadota; class Gammaproteobacteria. The sequence continues at coordinate 503 of JAOTTY010000234.1, read as the reverse complement.
GCTCCGGCGGCTGGAATCCGAACGTGCATCTGCACAGCCAGTCGGGTGCAAAGCCGGTTTACGACGAGTCGATATTGTCTTTCGTACCGGGCGAATCATGCCAGGCCGAGGTTTCGGTGGGAGCCGCCGCCGGCAGTTTCGCGTTGCAGGACTGCCTGGACCAGGGTCAGTCGGCCGGCCACGAGGCCGCCAAAATGGCCGGTTTCAAGGGGAGGAAAACGAAAGCGTTCCGGGCTGAAGACGAAGGCGCCTATGCCATCGAGGCGCTGTGGATTTCGCCCACCCCGTATAATAAAACCTACAAGCAGTTTGTCGACCAGCAGAACGACGTCAAGGCGAGCGACGTCCAGCTCGCTTCGCAGGAAGGTTACGATTCCGTCGAGCTGTTGAAGCGTTACACCACCCAGGGCATGGCCACCGATCAGGGCAAGACCAGCAATGTCAACGCGCTCGCGATTCTCGCCTGTCAGCGCGGCGAACCGATACCCCAGGTCGGCATTACC
>JAOTTY010000233.1 GCA_029864185.1 Gammaproteobacteria bacterium | reverse complement strand
CGATACGACGGGTTCGACTCGCGCCAGGATAGCGGCGGCCTCTTCGGCGCCGAATTTGCCCCTGGAGACCAGTTTTTCCAGGGACGCCTCGAGCCTGCTTATGGCGGCGCCAGCGGCGCCGTCCTGCGCGTCGAACAGCTGTACCGGGTGGCCGGCCTGTGCCGCGACCTGGGCAATCCCGCCGCCCATGATGCCGGCGCCGACTACGAGGACCGGATAAGGCTTTGCCGAATCGCTCATTCCGGTATCCAGCGAGCGGGGCGCTTGTCGAGAAACGCGGCGAAACCCTCGCGCGCCTCGTCGCTGCCGCGCACCCGGCTGATGGTCTGCGCCGACAGTTCGCGCACCGCTGCGGTTACCGGTCCGACTTCGAGCTGGGCGAAATACGCCTTGATTTCACGCTGTGCGTTGGGACCGCCGGCGAGTAGTTCCTGCAGCGTCGCGGCGACCGCCGCGTCCAGCTCGTCGAGGCTCGCGACCTGGTGCACCAGCCCTATCGCAAGCGCTTCCGCGGCGCGAATTCGCGTCATCGCGAGCGCCAGGCGGCGCGCGTGGCGTTTGCCGACGGCGTTTACGACATAGGGGCCGATCGTGGCCGGCAGGATTCCGAATTTAGCCTCGCTGACCGCGAAACTGGCGTTGTCGGCGGCGATCGCGATATCGCAGGCGCAGGCGAGCCCCACGCCGCCGCCGAGCGCGGCACCCTGCACGCGCGCCACGGTGGGCTTGGGGCAGGCGTCGATCTTGCCGAGCATTGCCGCGAAACGCCTCGCGTCGGCGAGATTCCATTCCTGCGACGCCTCGCTCGCGCGCTGCATCCACCTGAGATCGGCGCCGGCGCTAAAATGCTTGCCTGCGCCGGCGAGCAGGATTACGCGTACCGAATCGTCCTTGCCGAGCGTTTCGAAGGCGTCGTCGAGCGCGCCGATCATCGCCTCGTCGAAGGCGTTGAATACGTCGGGTCTCGACATCACGATCTGCGTCACGCCCTGGCTGTGCTGGCTGATTTCGAGGGTTGCTGCGCTCATTGAATTGCTTCCGGTTACGGGCGATGGCCCTGGTTCAAGTCATTGCCGTCTGCTTTGCGGATCGAAAAGAAAACGACGCCGGGTCGATAGTAAATCGAATGCGCTGACGCTGTCGACCCGGTCCGTTACCGGTTTAGTTGAAGCGGATGTACTCGAAGTCTATCGGCTGCCGATTGATGCCGATCGCAGGAGGCGCGATCCAGTTGGCGAATTTGCCTGGTTCGACAACCCGGCCCATCAGGCTGGCGACATACTCGCGGTCGCCACTGCTCGGTAGCCACTGGTCGACATGTTGCTGCCACTGCGCCGGCGTCAGCACTTCGCCATCCGGGCTGATATTCGTGCCGGCGAGCGCACCGATCTTGCGATGGAATCCCTTGTGCGGAACCAGGAGTTCGAACGGTAGGCCGGCCTTTTCGATCGCGCGGTTCCAGCGTTTGACGCCGGAGGCCGCCTCGCGAATGTAGTCGTCACGCAGCACTTCGTTCAAAGCGTTCAGCATCGGCACCTCTTTCTCGACGAGCCTGTCGTCGCGCAGGTCCAGCACCGCGTAGCTGTCGTTCTTCAACAGGTGGTCGTCCCTGCGCTTGCCCTCGGCGTAACGCCCCTTGAGCCCGGTCGAGTAAAAGGTTGCCGCGTTGCTCGATTCGTCGGCACCGAACAGGTCCACGGTGACGCTGAAATGGAAGTTGAGGTAGCGCTGGATCGTTGGCAGATCGATGACGCCGGCGGCGCGCAACCTGGCCGGATCGTCGGTTCCGAGCTCGTTCATGACGTCGCAGGTACGCTCGATGATGCGCGCTACGCCGGTTTCTCCGACGAACATGTGGTGCGCTTCCTCGGTTAGCATGAAACGCGTGGTGCGCGCCAGCGGATCGAAACTGGATTCGGACAGCGCGTGCAGCTGGTACTTGCCGTCGCGGTCGGTGAAATAGGTGAACATGAAAAAGGCCAGCCAGTCCGGCGTCTTCTCGTTGAAGGCCTGCAGGATGCGTGGATTGTCCTCCTCGCCGCTGCGGCGCTCGAGCAGGGCCTCGCCTTCTTCGCGGCCGTCGCGGCCGAAGTACTTGTGCAGCAGGTAGACCATGGCCCACAGGTGGCGGCCCTCCTCGACGTTGACCTGAAACAGGTTGCGCAGGTCATACATACTCGGCGCCGTTAGCCCGAGATGGCGCTGCTGTTCGACCGAGGCCGGCTCGGTGTCGCCCTGGGTTACGATGATGCGGCGAAGGTTGGCGCGGTATTCGCCGGGCACCGACTGCCAGGCGTCTTCGCCCTTGTGATCGCCGAAGTGGATCTTGCGGCCAGCTTTCGCGGGATTCAGGAAAATGCCCCAGCGGTATTCGGGCATCTTGACATGGCCGAACTGCGCCCAGCCGTCCTTGTCGACGCTGACCGCGGTGCGCAGGTAGACATCGAAATCCTGCGACCCGTCGGGCCCCATGTCCTGCCACCAGTTCAGGTAATTCGGCTGCCAGTGCTCGAGCGCGCGCTTCAGGGCGCGGTCTTCGCCGAGGTTGACGTTGTTCGGAATTCTGTCGTTGTAGTCGATCGAGGACATTTCTTTCTCCTTGGAAGTTAGACTCGGTTCCAGTCGAAGCGTGACTTTTCGCCGGTGCCGTAGACCTTGAGGGCGCCGTTATCACCGACCGCGTTGGGGCGCTGGAAAATCCAGTTTTGCCACGCGGTGAGGCGGCCGAAAATTCGGCTAAACATGTTTTCGCTGCCGTTGAAACGCAGGTTGGCCTCCATGCCGGTCAGCGCGTCGGGCGACATCGACACGCGTTCCTCGATGGCGATACGCACTTCGTCATCCCAGTCGAGATCGTCGGGGTTGCTGGTGACCAGCCCGAGTGCACACGCCGCGTCGGCGTCCAGCGGTTGCTGGGCCTGCGCGCGTACCGCATCGAGCGCGGGTTGCTCGCCGTAAAAACGTCGCGCCATGCGGCTTTCCCCGGTGACCATCGGGTAGAGACCGAAATTGACCTCGCCCACCGTGATGCGAGGCGCTGCATCCGGGTCGTCTGGCAGCGCCAGGTGGTAGCTGCGATCGCAGGCCAGCGCCAGTTCGAGCAATGTGCCCGCGAAACAGGAATTCTCTTCGATTAGCGCAAACAGGCTGCGTGACGAAACGTCGAGCCGGCTCAACGTGCGCCGCAGATGGCCAATTGTTTCGCGTACTAGCCAGTGGTCCCGGTGCTCGAGCAGCATAGCGTCCAGCGCCAGCATGGTAGCTGCGTCGCCCTCGGTCTTGATCAACCAGGTGCCGAGATCGAGTTCGTTGGTGCGCATCCACAGGATCGCATCGTCGAGTTCGCGCGCGAGCGCGAGCGGGTACCAGTCGGCGCCCGCGGCTGCCAACGCTTCGATATCCACCGGCTGCTCGCCGCGCGGAGCGCTGACGGTAAAGGTGGCGGTGCGCGCGCCGCGATCCATCTGGATCGTCACATGGGTATAGCGTAATGCGTCGTCTTCGATACTCCGGTGCAGCGGCGTCAGGGCGACGCCCTGCGCCCTGACGGGGCGATCGCATTGCGCGGCGAGCGCCTCGGCGCGTTCGCGCACGGTTTGCTCGAATACCGCGGGTTTTGCGATTTCGTCCACCAGGCGCCAGTCCAGGGCACGCTGGCCGCGCACACCCTCGGTCGTGGTGCAGAAGATATCGGCGAGGTCGTGGCGCACGTGACGCTTGTCGGTAATTCGGGTCAGGCCGCCGGTGCCGGGCAACACGCCCAGAAGCGGCACCTCGGGCAGGCTGACCGCGCTCGAGCGGTCGTCGATCAGGATGATTTCGTCGCAGGCCAGCGCGAGTTCGTAGCCGCCACCGGCGCAGGCGCCGTTGACGGCGGCGACGAATTTCAATCCGCCGTGCCTGGATGAGTCCTCCAGACCATTGCGGGTTTCGTTGGTGAACTTGCAGAAATTGACCTTCCACGCGTGGCTGCTGACGCCGAGCATGAAGATGTTGGCGCCAGAGCAGAAAACCTTGTCCTTGAGGCTGGTCAGAACGACGCACCCTACCTGCGGGTGCTCGAAGCGGATTCGATTGATCGCGTCGTGCAGCTCGATATCGACACCGAGGTCATAACTGTTGAGCTTGAGCTTGTAGCCGGGGCGCAAGCCGGCATCCTCGTCGAAGTCGGCCATCAGGGTGGCAACGGGCCCGTCGAACTGCAGTTTCCAGTGTTTGTATCGCGACGGGTCGGTCTGATAATCGACAGCTTCGGTATTAGCCACGTTTACGGCTCCATAATAATTTTACCAACAGGGCACTATATTGCCATTAGCTCGATCACGTCAAGCATTATAATGCACTAAAATGGGAGTATCCGGACGCAACTTATCGCGCACCAGGTCGCGCAGCGCGTCGCACGTATCATCCAGCGGCTGGCTGCTGGTATCCAGCTGCAGGCTGGCCCTGGAGTAAAAATCCTCGCGCGTCGCGAGTATGTTGTTCAAATCCTGCATTGCCTCGTTGGCACCTTCCATCGGCCGCAAATCGCCCTGCTCGATGACCCGTTGCATATGATCTTCCGGCTTCGCCCGCAGCCAGACCGTGGTGCAGTACGAGAGCAGCAGATCGAAGTTGTCCGGGTCGGATACGAGACCACCGGGCGTCGCGATTACCGCCTGCCGGTTGATCTGGATCGTCTCCTCGAGCGCGCGGCGTTCGTAACGTCGATAGGCCTTGTTGCCGTACATGTCCTGGATTTCAGCGATGCTGCAGCCCGCGAGTTTTTCGATTTCGCGGCTGAGCTCGATGAAAGCAAAGCCGAGATCGCGCGCCAGCCTTGCGCCAAGAGTGGATTTCCCGGCCCCGCGCAGCCCGATAAGCGCGATTCGGGTACGCGCCGTGTCGGTCGAGGTCGCGCTTCCGATTGCCTGGACGATCGCCTGGCGCGCCCGGTGCAGGGTCTGTTCGTCGCGGTTCTCGAGTAGCGAGCGAATCATCAGCCACTCGGGTGAGGCGGTGGTAAAGTCGCCAACTAATTCTGCCAGCGAGCAGTGCAGGGCGTCGGCGATTTGCGCCAGTACAAGCACCGACGGGTTACCCTCGCCGTACTCCAGGTTGGCGAGATGCCGTTCGGATACGCCGGCAGCGGCGGACAGCGACTTGCGTGAGATGCCGCTGCGATTGCGCAGCTCGCGCACGCGCTGTCCCAGCGCTCCCAGGAACCGGTGATCGCTGTCGTCGCGGTATGTTCCCGCCACTTTTCTTGTTTTTCCGGCTCTGGTCATGCGCATGCTCCCGACTCGTCAAACACTGCAACATAATGCTCGATCCGAGTAACCACCACGATTATTGCCATAACATGCACAATAATTCATACTACGCTGATTATCAAGCCGGATAGCCACATTGACCTGAGGGGAGGACGTTGAACATGCCGAGTACCGAATTCCGTCGACAAATCGCCGCGCTGACCGAGCAACTGGCCGGCAGGGAGCTAAACCGGGACCTGCAGGACTGGCTAAATGCCGAGCACGGCGCGGATAGCACCACCTTCCGGCAGCTCGAGGCAAGATGCCGGCAGGGCATCGAGGAGGGCTGGTTGTGTGAACACGAAGCCGGCGGCATTCGTTTCGGCCGCGTGTTCAAACCCGCCGACGACCTGCAGGGATTTTCGGTGGACGTGGTGGACATGGAGGACGTGGTCGGTCCACACCATTCGCATCCCAACGGCGAGATCGACCTGGTAATGCCGCAGCAGGGTGCCGCGCGATTCGACAACCAGGCTGCCGGCTGGGTGGTGTACCCCCCCGGCAGCGCGCATTTCCCGACCGTAACCGACGGCCGGGCGCTGGTCCTGTATTTGTTACCCGGTGGCAGTATAGAATTCACTCGATGATATAAGAATGTTGCCGCAGGCAATGCTTAACGCAGAGCTGGCAATGCCGAGGAGGGAGCGATGAACAGCCACAACATATCCGCGCCGGGAGAAGTATTCAATTACGCGGCATACCTGCTCGAGCTGAACCAGGCGCGAGGGCAAAAAACAGCCTACATCGACGACCAGACCACGCTGAGTTACGGCGATCTCGCTGATCGGGTCCGGCGCCTGGCGGCCGCGTTGCTCCAGTCCGGAATAAGGCGGGAGGAACGGGTGCTGCTGCTGATGCATGACTGTACCGACTGGCCGGTCGCTTTTCTCGGGTCGATGTATGCCGGCATCGTGCCGGTGGCAGTCAACACGCTCCTGAGCGGCGACGATTACCTGTATATGCTGCAACACAGCCGCGCCCAGGCCGCGCTGGTGTCGGACGCATTGCTACCGGTTTTGCGCGAGGCGATGGGCAGGGGAGCGCACGAAGTCGGGAACGTGATCGTGGCCCGACCCGCGGGCGAGCTGAAATCCGGGGAACGGGCGCTGGATACCGTTATCGACCAGGCTACGCCGCTGGCGCAGCCCGCGGGCACCGGACCCGATGAGCCCGGATTCTGGCTGTACTCGTCGGGTTCCACGGGTAAACCCAAGGGCACCGTGCACTCGCAGGCCAATCCCTACTGGACCAGCGAGCTCTACGGAAAGGGCATCTTGGGCATCACCCAG
>JAOTTY010000232.1 GCA_029864185.1 Gammaproteobacteria bacterium | reverse complement strand
GAATTATCATTCCCCGGGGGAAATGCCTAACTCGAATTGGCCATCATGCCGGGTACCGTAACTGTCGATATACAATCAATTACGGTATAATCATTAAAAATCAACAGGTTGAGAATCCAGAAGATGCTGGGGTTCGATCGCTGAGCGGACGGGCCACGATACGCTTATTACCAATTTCGGTATGCCATCCTGCTGATGGGCACTTGCTCATTCCGGTTGGTGTTAGCCTTTCGTGGCAATCCGCCTACCTGTTTACTCCGTACCCGATACAGATCACAACAAACGGCTTATGCACAGTAAAACAAAAGGGAAATATCTGTTAGTTATCAGCATTCACGGGCTCATTCGCGGACACGACCTCGAGCTTGGACGGGATGCCGACACCGGTGGACAGACCAAGTACGTCGTCGACATGACTACCGCACTGGCGATTCGGGAAGACGTCGAGCGCGTAGACCTGGTAACGCGCCGCGTCGTCGACGATGCGATAAGCGAGGATTATGCGCAGCCGTTAGAACAACTCTCCGACAAGGCGCACATCGTTCGCATCGACGCCGGTCCGGAAGAGTATATCGCCAAGGAACAGCTTTGGGATCACCTGGACAGTTTCATGGATAACCTGTTGCACTGGCTGAACGAGCAGAATCGCATGCCGGACATCGTGCACAGCCATTATGCCGACGCCGGCTACGTCGGCGTGCGGCTCGCCAACCTGTTGGGCATTCCATTGGTGCATACCGGTCATTCGCTGGGTCGCGATAAGCGCAAGCGATTACTGGCGCGGGGCCTATCGCGGGAAGAGATCGAGGCAACTTATAACATCGCGCGGCGAATCGAAGCCGAGGAAGAAGTACTCGCCAATGCCTCGCTGGTGGTCACCAGTACCCATAACGAAATCGAGGAACAGTACGGGCTCTACAATTATTACGACCCCGATCGCATGGCCGTGATTCCGCCCGGCACCAACCTGGAGCAGTTTCACCCACCGTCGCAAGACGAGTCCATCGATTTCGCCAAACAGGTGGATCGCTTCCTGATCAAACCTGACAAGCCGCTGATTCTGGCGCTGTCACGGCCCGACGAGCGCAAGAATATTCTGACTCTGATCGAGGCCTTCGGCGAATCGAAGGCGCTGCAGCTGGCGGCAAACTTGCTGATCGTGGCTGGCAATCGCGACGATATTCGCGACCTGGATTCCGGCGCGCAGTCGGTATTGACCAATATCCTGCTGCTGGTCGACGCCTACGATCTTTACGGGAGAGTTGCCTTCCCCAAGTTCCATCGCGCCGACGAGGTGCCCGATATTTACCGTCTCGTTGCCTTGCGCCGCGGCGTGTTCATCAATCCTGCCCTGACCGAACCGTTCGGGCTGACCCTGCTGGAAGCCGCCGCCAGCGGTCTGCCGCTGGTGGCCACCGAAAACGGCGGCCCGGTTGATATCATCGGTAATTGCCACAACGGTGAACTGGTGGACCCGCTGGACCGGGCAGCCATTACCGAGGCGCTGCTAAAACTGCTGCGCGACCGGGTGGCATGGTCAAGGGCGTCGCGCAACGGTCTGCAAGGCGTGCGTAAACATTATTCCTGGCGGGCACATGCGCGCAGCTTTCTCGACAAGATCGCAGAACTTCCCGAGCAGGCCGGCGGCGTACCGCACAAACCGCTGGAACCGGCGCGCCTGCGCCATCGCGACCGCGCCCTGTTTACCGACCTGGACCAGAACCTGGTGGGCAATCCCAGCGCTCTCATGCGCTTCATCGAGGTCATGCGCGCAAATCGCCAGCGTGTGATCTTCGGCGTCGCTACCGGACGCCGTATCGATACCGCGCTGGCGCTGATGAAAAAGCACAATATCCCCCGGCCGGACGTGCTGATCAGCAGCCTCGGCACCCGAATACATTACAGCCAGGCGCTGGACGAGGACGACTACTGGGCGTCACATATCGACCATAACTGGAATCCAAAGCAGATCCAGAGCGTACTGTCAGATTTGCCCGGGATGAAGCTTCAGCCCAAGGTGGAGCAGACGTCGTTCAAGATTTCTTATTACTACGACGCGCAAAAAGCGCCTACGGTGGAAGAAGTCATTAGCCTGATTCGCAAGAAGGAGTTGACCGCCAACGTCATCTTTTCGTTTGGCCAGTACCTGGACATCCTGCCCTCGCGCGCGTCCAAGGGCCAGGCGCTGCGCTACGTCTCGCAGTTGCTGGAATTCCCGCTGGAACATACCCTGGTCGCCGGCGGCTCCGGCGCCGACGAAGACATGATGCGTGGTAACACGCTAGCCGTGGTGGTAGGTAACCGACACCATGAGGAACTCTCCGGGCTGGTGGAGCAGCAGCGTATTTATTTTGCAGACAAGCCGCACGCAGAGGGCATTCTCGAAGCGATCGACCATTACCGCTTTTTCGACGACCTCGGGGCTCCGCAAACCTGATGCTCGAGCGTCTGCTCATCTGTACCGACCTGGATCGGACGTTGATCCCCAATGGATCAGAACCCGAGTCGAGCGGCGCGCGCGGCCATTTCGCCAGGCTCGCTGGCCGCACGCAGGTGACCCTGGCCTACGTCAGCGGCCGTCACCGGGACCTGATCGAAGACGCGATTACCCGCTATGATTTGCCCGTACCGGATTTCGTACTGGGAGACGTGGGCACCACCATATACCATGTCGGACCGCGACACGACTGGGAACTCCAGCCTGACTGGGAGCAGGAGATCGCGCGAGACTGGAACGGGCTTAGCGGCGCTGATCTGGAACCCGTGCTTCGCGACCTGCCAGATCTGCGCCTGCAGGAACGGTCCAGGCAGAATATCCACAAGCTGAGTTACTACGTGCCGATTCAGGCCGATCGTGACCGCCTGGCCGGGCAAATCAAATACCGCCTCGACTCGCTGAACGTCAGCGCCCGCCTTGTCTGGAGTCTGGATGACGCGAACCAGGTCGGCTTGCTGGACCTGCTGCCGGCACGGGCTTCGAAATATCACGCGATCGAGGCGCTGATGCGGGAACAGAGACTCAGCTGCAACGAAACCGTGTTCTGTGGAGACAGCGGCAACGACATCGAAGCACTGGCCAGCCCGGTCCCCGCGGTGCTCGTCGCCAACAGCCAGCCAGAGGTGCAAGCGCTGGCGCAGCGTCTGGCCGCGGAATCCGGGAACGCCAATCGGCTTTATATCGCAAAAGGAGACTTTATGGGCCTTAACGGAAATTACAGCGGCGGCATGCTGGAAGGCATTGCCCATTTTTTTCCCGATACGGTCGAGTGGATGGGATTCACGACAGGGGAATCCGGCACATGAGCGATGCTCGACTCTGTATTTTCGGCGAGGTGCTGTTCGATCATTTTCCCGACGGCAAGCGCGTGCTGGGCGGTGCGCCTTTCAATGTCGCCTGGCATTTGCAGGCCTTTGGCGAGTCGCCCAGGTTTATCAGCCGCGTCGGCAAGGATGCCGAGGGAGATGAAATTCTAACGGCCATGCGAGGCTGGGGTATGGACCTGGCCGGGGTGCAAACGGACCCGGCACGTCCTACCGGCAAGGTCTCCGTCAGCTTCGAAGATGGCGAGCCCGCCTATGAAATAATCGAAGATTGCGCTTACGACGCGATAAATTCTGCTTCCGTTGCGGCTTCCATGACCGACACGTTGTGCAAGTTGCTTTACCATGGCAGTCTGGCGTTGCGCAACAAGGCCTCACGCGAGGCACTGCTGCGGCTTGCGGACGGAAAGCCGCAAAACCTGTTTGTCGACGTCAACCTGCGTTCTCCCTGGTGGCAGCGCGAACCGATACTTGAAATGCTGCGTCTCGCGGATTGGGTTAAACTCAACGACGACGAACTGAACCTGCTGGGGCTGCAGGCAAACGGTGCAGTGCTAGGGCCCGCAGAGTTTTTACGCGAATTTGACTTACGGGGTCTGGTGCTGACACGCGGCTCGGCCGGTGCCGAACTGTATACCGCCCGAGGCGATTCCATGCGGGTCAGTCCCGACGATAACGTCGACATCGTTGACACGGTGGGCGCAGGCGATGCTTTTGCGTCGGTCATTATCCTCGGCCTGGCCCGGGAATGGCCGCTGCAAGTGACTTTGCAGCGGGCACAGGAGTTTGCGTCGAAAGTCGTCGGTCTGCGTGGAGCGACGGTATCCGATCCGGGCTTTTATCAGCCACTTGTCGAAAACTGGAGATTGGCTCAGCCATCGTCATGAGGAAATAATTGCACCATGTACGAACAGGTATCACATTCGCTGCTCAATCAAATCCTGGACGAGCTCAAGCCCGATATTCGTAAACGTGACCTGCGTCATTTTTATACGCGCCTCGGCGCCAATTTCTACGCGATTTATTCGTTGTTTCACCATTTGTACGGGGCGCGGGATGACTTCGATACGCAAATGCTGCGCCTCGTGGAAGTCATGGCCGGTCAGTACTTGAAGCGCGACGCTAAGCTCAAGGCCCTGGACGTGCAGAGGGAACAGGATCATAACTGGTTCCTCGACAAGGAATGGGTCGGCATGGCGCTTTATTCCGACGGCTTCGCCGGGGATCTGAATGGCCTCAGAAAGAAACTCGGTTACCTGCAGGAACTGGGCGTGAACCTGGTGCACGTGATGCCGATCCTCAAATGCCCGCAGGGGGCCAGTGATGGCGGCTACGCGGTCAGTGATTTTCGCGACGTGGACGAGCGCGTCGGCACTCTGGACGATATCAGGTCGCTTGCCCAGCACATGCATCGACGGCGCATGCTGCTGACGCTGGACGTCGTCGTCAACCACACCTCCGACGAACACCAGTGGGCACAGCGGGCGCGCCAGGGCGAAAAAAAGTACCAGGATTATTATTACACTTTCGATAACCGCGTCGTGCCCGACATGTTCGAGGAAACCATGCCCGAGGTCTTCCCGGAAACATCTCCCGGTAATTTCACCTTCGACGAAACCATGAACAAGTGGGTTATGACCGTGTTCAACAGTTACCAGTGGGATCTCAACTACACGAATCCCGCGGTTTTTATCGAAATGCTCGACATCATCCTGTTCTGGACCAACCAGGGGGCCGATATACTTCGCCTCGACGCGGTAGCCTTCCTGTGGAAGAAGGTCGGAACCACCAGTCAGAACGAGCGCGAGGCGCACCTGATACTGCAGCTCATGAAAGACTGCTGCCAGGTGACGGCACCGGGGGTGCTGTTTATCGCCGAGGCGATCGTGGCGCCGCTGGAAGTCACCAAGTACTTCGGCGAGGACGCCGTCATCGCCAAGGAGTGCGAAATCGCCTACAACGCAACCTTCATGGCACTGCTATGGGATGCCGTCGCCACCCGGAATTCGAAGCTGTTGACCCACGGTATCCATAGTCTGCCTGTCAAACTGGAACGCGCCACCTGGCTCAATTACGTGCGTTGTCACGACGATATCGGTCTCGGTTTCGATGACGTCGATATCATCAAGGCCGGTTATCAACCCTATGAGCACCGTCGCTTCCTGGTGGACTACTTCACCGGTGAGTACGATGCCTCGCCGGCCCGCGGCAAGCCGTTCGCGCGCAACGAGAAAACCGGCGATGCGCGCATTTCCGGCTCGCTGGCCTCGCTGGTGGGGCTCGAGGCCGCGCTAGAAGCCGATGACGAAGCGGCGATTCAGCAAAGCATCGACATTATTCTGCTGCTGCACGCGATGATCATGTCGTTCGGCGGCATCCCGTTGATCTATTACGGCGATGAAATCGGCACGTTGAACGATCGCGGTTACCTGGAGGAAGCGGCCAAGGCCCACGACAATCGCTGGATGCACAGGCCCCGAATCGACTGGGCTGTCGCGGAATTACGCAAGCAGCACGGCAGCGTACAGCAACGAATTTTCGAAGGCCTCAGGAAAATGATTGCCGTGCGCAAGAGCACGCCTGCCTTTGCCGATTATAACGATCGTGAATTACTCGATACGAAAAATCCTCACCTGTTCGCGTTCATGCGCACGAATCCATTTCTGCTCCATGATCGCGTCATGGTGGTTGCGAACTTCGATGGCTCTCCGCAGTCGCTGAGCCTGCGCGATCTGCCCAATCGCGGCCGTTTCGAGTTCGGCAGGTTAAAGGACCTGTACAGCGGTGGTTCCCCCAGCCTGTTCAACGATCAACTGGTTGTGCCCCCCTACCGTTTCTACTGGTTGGCCGACCAGGGGCAAGGATAATCCTGCCCCTTTCGATGCACTGGATCTTTCGTCCCAGATGGTTTCTGATATGATCAAAAATCAGGCGAACTGCTGGAATTCGATGCGGTAGCCGTTAGGATCGCTGACGAAAAAAGTGTAAATGCCAAACTGCTCGAGCCGCTGTGGCGGTCTGTCGATGGCCAGGCCCTTGCCAAGCAGGCGCCGATACCACGCGTCGACATCGCCGGTCACGATCGAGATCATGCCCCCCTTTGGTTCGACGACGCGGTCGGCAAACGCGCTGCACAGCCCGATGTAGGCATTATCGGCGGTTCGGAATATTCTCGCTCCGCCCCTGTCGCTGCTGCATTCAAGCCCCAGGACATTGGCATAAAAAACCGTCGTGGAATCAAGGTCATGGGTGTAGACCCAGCT
>JAOTTY010000231.1 GCA_029864185.1 Gammaproteobacteria bacterium | reverse complement strand
CGTAGCCTGCATGGCAGGCATCCTGGTCGCTTTCCTGGCCGGCATCGGCGCAATCTTTTTAGAGTTGTCGGGACTGTCGCTCGCAATGTTCGTGCTGCTGATGTCGGGCCTGCTTCTGTACCCAGATCGGCGCCCTGATTCACGGCGTTGAAATCAACTACATCATGGCTACCGTGGCGCTATAGGCATCGGTTTTCAACCTGTATACCAACCTGCTGCATCTGCCGGGTTTCAGGAACAACGAATAGAGCCATGGCTCCCCGCGGGGCGCAGCACACCGCTTCGATCTTCTCCCTGGCGGCAGGGTTCAGGAATCAACCTGCCGCCCATTTTTTATCCGTTCGCAGCAGCGCAGCCAGTCGACCGGGGATTATTTCGGCAAATCACTTCCCGGCGAACGGGATTACAGGCTCGCGGAATGGCAGCACGGCTTTGCATTCGCTACCAAACTGACACCGAATCCGATCGTGAATCCGCCTGCTGCGGAGCGATATGACAATCGATAGCGAGGAAACATCCAGCCCATGTCCGGCCCCAATGAGGTCAGTCAGGATTTCCTGGATTCGTCACAATACCTGACGCGATCCATTCTGTAGTATGAGAGTATCTGCGGCGAGGATTTCGTCAGCCCCTTCAGGCGGGGCGATGGCGATAGAAATGATCGGCAGGCTGACGCTACGGCCCGGAGCACGCCTGCCCGGCGTCGGCTGCAGGCTCGGCGACAGCGCCTCGGCCGGCCGATCGCGAGCCTTGCCTCGTTTATCACCTTCGTCGGCATCTGCGAAAATGCCATGGTTAAGCTTTAACCGTGCGAACTATCGGTCATCGTCATCTGCCTGATCGGTATTCCTGTCGGGATTATTACGATGCGCAGCAAATATACCCGCTGCCTGCAGCTGTAACGTGATATAGTCGTAAACTATTGAAGTTAAAACTAAAATAGCGGCAGTCGCAGGTTTGCAGGCAGGCATAACGCCGAAAAATACCTTGACATGCCGACCGGCCGCTCACTAAATTCTATCTTTAAGTTAAAGGCCCGGATTACATCCAGCAAACCATGACCTATTGTCTCGCCATCGCCCTGAAGGCCGGTATTATCTTCGTGTCGGATTCGCGCACCAACGCGGGCGTCGACAATGTCAGTACCTACAGCAAGATGTACGGCTTCGGCATCCCGGGAGAGCGCCAGTTGATATTGCTATCCGCCGGAAATCTGGCCACGACGCAGTCGGTGATCACGCAGATCAAGCGCGACATCAAGCAGTCTGCCGCAGACAACCTGCTTACTATTCAGCATATGAGCGAAGTCGCCGAATACATCGGTGGTATCAGCCGCGGGGTCCAGGAAAAGATAACCGGCAACGGGATCAACGTGGAAGCGAATTTCATCATCGGCGGACAGATCAACGGCCAGAGACCGGTCATCTACATGGTGTATCCCCAGGGGAATTACATCACCACTTCGCAGGATACGGTCTACCTGCAGATCGGCGAGGACAAGTACGGCAAACCCATCCTGGACCGGATTCTGAGCCCCGAATCCAGTCTCGAAACCGCCGCGATGTGCGGCCTGGTGTCGATGGACTCGACCATGCGCAGCAACCTGACCGTCGGACCGCCGATAGAACTGACCGTTTACGAGACCGACAGCCTGCAGCCCGGTCGCTATTATCGCTTCGAGGAAGACAGCGAGTACCTGCGGCAGCTGAAACGCAGCTGGGATCATCAGGTCAAGGAAGCCTTCAAGCAATTGCCGCCGGTGGCCTGGAGCAGCACCTGGGACCGCCAGGCCGAGGATGACCAGTCACAGGGTTTTTCCTGACAGAGGTCGGCGCAACTCGCGCCACAACCGTTCCTATCGAACCTTGATTGCGCTTCGGCATTGACAATAAACCCGACTGACCCACAGGGAAATCTGAAAGCACCATGGCTATCCGCGTCGCGCTGAAACACCACACCGAGTACCACTTCGACCGGCCGGTCGCGCTTTCGCCGCACGTAATACGCCTGCGCCCCGCTCCGCATTGCCGCACGCCAATCCTGTCCTACTCGCTCGATATCGAGCCGGGCGATCATTTCATCAACTGGCAACAGGATCCGTTCGGCAACTACCTGGCGCGCTTCGTGTTTCCGCAGAAAACGCGCGAGCTGAAGATTCACGTGGAGCTGATCGCGGAGATGACCGTGATCAATCCGTTCGACTTCTTCCTCGAAGAATCGGCGGAAAACTTTCCGCTGATATACGAGGACGGATTGCGCCGCGACCTGGCGCCCTACCTCGAAATTCGCGAGCAGGGTCCCGAACTCAGGCGATGGCTGGACAGCGTCGATCGCTCGCCGAAACAGATCGTCGATTTCCTGGTCGCGCTGAATCAGCGCCTGAGCGAGGGCGTGCGCTACCTGATCCGTATGGAGCCCGGGGTGCAGACCTGCGAAACCACGCTCGGCGAGGGATCCGGCTCCTGCCGCGACAGCGCCTGGCTGCTGGTACAGATACTGCGCCATCTCGGTCTCGCGGCGCGTTTCGTCTCGGGTTACCTGGTGCAGCTGACCGCGGACGTCAAGGCACTCGACGGCCCGTCAGGGCCCGTTGCCGATTTTACCGACCTGCACGCCTGGGCCGAGGTATTCCTGCCCGGCGCCGGGTGGATCGGCCTCGATCCGACCTCGGGGCTACTCGCCGGCGAGGGACATATACCGCTGGCCTGCACCCCTGAGCCTTCCAGCGCGGCGCCGGTCACGGGCGCTACCGACGTCTGCGAAACCGAGTTCAGTTTTTATAACGGCGTCGAGCGAATTCACGAGGATCCACGCGTAACGAAACCCTACGGCGAATCCCAGTGGCAGGCGATCGACGCCCTCGGCCACAGCATAGACAAGCTGCTGAAGAAGCAGGACACGCGCCTTACCATGGGCGGAGAACCGACCTTCGTCTCCATCGACGACATGGAGGGTGCCGAGTGGAACAACGCCGCACTTGGGGTCGAGAAGCGCCGTCTCGCGGGCGAACTGCTGCAGCGCCTGAAAGCAAAATTCGCCCCCGACGGAATGCTGCATACCGGCCAGGGTAAATGGTACCCGGGCGAGCCGTTGCCGCGCTGGGCGCTGTCGCTGATCTGGCGGCACGATGGCCACCCGCTGTGGCAGGATCCGAAATGGCTCGCCGATGACACTGGCGACTACCAGGCGGATGACAGGGTGGCGAAGAAATTTATCGACGTCCTGTGCGGACAGCTCGGTCTCGACCCGGCGCTTATCGTGCCGGGGTACGAAGACAGCATGCACTACCTGCTCAAGGAGGGTCGCCTGCCGGAAAACGTCGATGCGATCGACAATAAACTGAACAACCCGCTCGAACGCGAGCGCGTACGTAAAATTTTTCAGCGCGGCCTCGACCAGCCGGCGGGCTACGCCCTGCCGCTCAAATACCATTCCGCAAAGGGTTACTGGAAGAGCAGCACCTGGCCGTTTCGCTCCGGACTCATGTTCCTGCTGCCCGGCGATTCGGCGATGGGCTACCGCCTGCCGCTCGAATCCCTGCCCTGGAAACTGCCCGAATCGCGCGACGACGAACCGGAACTGGACCCGTTCGCGGAGCGCGGCGAGTTGCCGCGCCGCAAAGCGGGCCGCAAGGGTAAGTCGATGCCGCGGTCCGATGATGAAAGCGAACGCGAAGTCGTGCATACCGCGCTCGTTATCGAGGCACGTGACGGCCGTCTCCATGTCTTCATGCCGCCGCTCGCGAAAGTCGAATATTACGCCGAGCTACTCGGTTACGTCGAGGCGGTCGCCAGGAAACTGCACACACCGGTTCTGGTCGAGGGCTACGAACCGCCGCGTGATCCGCGCCTCGGCCTGCTACAGATCACGCCCGACCCCGGCGTGATCGAGGTCAATATCCACCCGGCAAAAAGCTGGGGCGAACTCGTCGAAAATACCACGACGCTGTACGAGTTCGCGCGCCTGACGCGGCTGGGCACCGAGAAATTCATGCTCGACGGGCGCCATTCCGGCACCGGCGGCGGCAACCATGTCACGCTGGGCGGCGCCAGCGCCGCCGACAGCCCGTTTCTGCGGCGGCCGCATCTGCTGCGCAGCCTGGTGACCTTCTGGCAGCAGCACCCCGCCCTGTCCTACCTTTTTTCCGGCCAGTTCATCGGCCCGACCAGCCAGGCCCCGCGGGTCGATGAGGCGCGCGACGACAACCTCTACGAACTCGAGATCGCCTTCGGCCTGCTGCCGAACGGGGAATCGGAAAAACCCTGGCTGGTCGATCGCGTGCTGCGCAACTTTCTCGTCGACCTGACCGGCAACACGCATCGCGCCGAGTTCTGCATCGACAAGCTCTATTCGCCGGACAGCGCCAGCGGCCGCCTCGGGCTGGTCGAACTGCGCGCCTTCGAAATGCCGCCGCACGCGCAGATGAGCCTGGTGCAAATGCTGCTGCTGCGCGCGCTGGTGGCCCACTTCTGGAAGCACCCCTACACCGGGACGCTGGTACGCTGGGGCACCGAACTGCACGACCGTTTCATGCTGCGGCATTACGTCTGGGAAGACATAAAGCAGGTGATCGGTTTCCTGCGCGGAGCCGGATTCGGTTTCGAGCTGGAGTGGTTCTCGGCGTTTCGCGAGTTCCGCTTTCCGCGCATCGGTACGCTGAACGTCCACGGCATGCAGCTCGACCTGCACGCGGCGCTGGAGCCCTGGCACGTGCTCGGCGAGGAGTCCAGCGGCCAGGGGACGTCGCGCTACGTGGATTCTTCGGTGGAGCGGCTGCAGGTCAGCGTGCACGGCATGGCCGGCGATCGCTACATCGTCACCTGTAACGGGCGCCGCGTACCGCTGCGCGCAAGCGGCGTGCGCGGGCACTACGTCGCCGGGGTGCGCTACAAGGCCTGGGAACCCTACTCCGCGCTGCACCCGTCGATAAAAAGACATACCCCGCTAGTATTCGACGTGGTCGATACCGCCAACCGCCGCTCGATCGGCGGCTGCACCTATCACGTGTCGCACCCCGGCGGACGCAACTACGACAGCTTCCCGGTCAACGCCAACGAGGCCGAGGCGCGGCGCAACGCGCGTTTCTGGGATTACGGCAATACCCAGGGCGAGATGAAGATTCCTCCGGAAGAACCGCATCCCGAGCAGCCCTACACCCTGGACCTCAGGTTCGCGGTGGAAAAATAACCCGAGCATCGCCAATACCGGCGCGAAAACCGGGATCGTCTAGGAACCCGCTCCGGCCTGTGACTGCGCCTGTACCTGCAACGGCGCCTGCGGGGTATATTGAAACCAGGTCTGCGATACCTGGCTGCTGATTTCGGCCAGCTCCAGCTGCATCTGGTCGATGAACTGGTGCAGATCACCCGCCAGCAGCACGGCCACATCCGTATCTCCGAGCAGGCGCCGCAGCCGCGATACCGCGCGCAGCGCCAGGTCGTTGCGCGGCAGGCGCGACAGGCAGGTGACGAGTTCGGCGAGGCAGTGATCGACGGTGCGCGGAAACTCCGCGTTCTTGAGCAGGAACTGCACCACGTCTTCGCCGTTGACGCGGTCGCGCACGTGCTGCCGGTACATCTGGTAAGCGCTCAGCGAGCGCAGCACGTTCATCCACAGAATATTATCGAAGGCCAGGGCAACGTCGACCTTGTGCGTCAGCAGGTTCATGCAGCCGACGTCGAGAATTCGCGTCGTCATGTCGGCGCGCTCGAGGTTGCGCCCG
This sequence comes from Gammaproteobacteria bacterium, assembly GCA_029864185.1. Taxonomy (GTDB): domain Bacteria; phylum Pseudomonadota; class Gammaproteobacteria. The sequence goes on along the minus strand of JAOTTY010000231.1, from coordinate 923 downwards.
ATCCGAATGAAATCGTAGGCCACGCCATGACTCATATTGCTGAACAACTGCCCGGTAATCTGGTGGCAGTAACCGATGGTACCGGCTAGAAACTCGTAGCGACCACCGCGCCCGAGTCCGCCTTGCACGTTCTTGTCGACGAACAGGTACATCTCGTTGATTCGTTCCCAGGCCTCGCTGGGCATTATTTCCCGCGTGGTTCTGACATTTTCGCGCATCATGCGCACGCTGGACAGCAGCGACCCGGGATTCGCGGCGTCGGCGAGCAGGAAGCGGGTCACGCTTTTTTCGTCCGCGTTCGCGCGGTCGCCGAAAGTCTCGTCGCTGCCGGTGATCGCGATCAGTCCGCCCCAGATGTGCTTGTCCATGACCGGCAAATCCAGCAACAGGCTGGAATTGACGTTGACCAGGCGCGCGGTGTTTTCGGCGCGTTCGAGGTAGCGCCCGAACCAGTACATTCTTTCGGCGACTCGTGACAGCATAATCTAGTTCTCCGCGGCGACGATCCAGGTATCCTTGCTGCCGCCTCCCTGCGACGAATTCACCACCAGCGACCCCTTGACCAGCGCCACCCGCGTGAGACCGCCCGCGGTGACATAGGACCGATCGCTCTGCAGCGTGAACGGCCTCAGGTCGACATGCCGCGGCTCGATGCCACTGCCGCTCAGGGTGGGCACCGTCGACAGGTTGATGACCGGCTGTGCAATATAGTTGCGCGGATTCGCCTTCACCTTATCCGCCATCTCGGTGCGCTGCTTGCGCGTCGAGTGTGGACCCACCAGCATGCCGTAGCCACCGGATTCGTTGGCGGGTTTGACCACCAGTTTGTCGAGGTTGGACAGAACATGCCTGCGCTGCACCGGGTCGTCGCAGGAATAGCTCGGTACGTTCGGGATGATTGCGTCCTCGCCGAGGTAGTAGCG
>JAOTTY010000024.1 GCA_029864185.1 Gammaproteobacteria bacterium | reverse complement strand
CGTCGACGACCGGCGCGAACGCCGAAATAATCAGCGATAGCGGCGCGGTCACGCTGCGCGCCTCACCATCCTGATTCCAACGGCTTTGCATCGATAAGGAATCCTTGCCCACCGGTATCGTAATGCCGAGCTGCGGGCATAGCTCCATGCCGACCGCCCTGACCGTATCGAACAGGCGCGCTTCCTCCCCCGGATGGCCGGCGGCCGCCATCCAGTTCGCCGACAGCACGCAGCGTGACAGGTCCCCCACCCATGCCGAGCCGAGGTTGGTCAGCGCTTCGCCGATCGCGATACGAGCAGCCGCTGGCGCGTTTAACACGGCCAGCGGCGTGCGCTCGCCCATGCTCATGACTTCGCCGCTATAGCCGTGGTAATCGGAAAGCGTGACCGACGCGTCGGCAACCGGCACCTGCCACGGTCCCACCATCTGGTCGCGCGATACCAGGCCGCCGACCGAGCGATCGCCGATCGTGACCAGGAAAGTCTTGTCGGCGACCGCGGGCAGGCGCAGCACGCGGTATAGCGCGGCGGTGGGATCTACACCGCTGCGCTCGAATTCCGCCTGACTGACCTCGCTGTGAACGACGTCACGATGCATTTTCGGCGGTTTGCCGAGCAATACCTCTAGCGGCAGGTCCACCGGCGTATTAGCGAAATGCGGGTCGCGCACCCGTAGCCTGCGCTCCTGCGTGGCCTTGCCGAGCACCGCGTAGATACAGCGCTCGCGCTCGCACAGTGCCACGAAATCCTCGAGACGTTCGTCACCGATCGCGAGCACGTAGCGTTCCTGGCTCTCGTTGCACCAGATCTCCATCGGCGACATCCCGGGCTCGTCGTTCGGCACCCGTCGCAGGTCGAGTTCGGCGCCGCGCCCGGCATCGTTGACCAGCTCCGGCAGCGCGTTCGACAGGCCACCCGCGCCGACATCGTGGATCGACAGGATCGGGTTCGCTTCGCCCTGCGCGAAACAGCGGTCGATGACTTCCTGCACACGGCGCTGCATCTCGGGGTTGCCGCGCTGTACCGACGCGTAATCGAGGCTCTCGCTGCTGCTGCCGCTCGCCATCGACGACGCGGCGCCGCCGCCGAGGCCGATCAGCATCGCCGGACCGCCGAGCACGATGATATTGGCGCCGGCTGGGATGTTACGCTTGTCGATGTGTTCGCGACGAATCGAGCCGACCCCACCGGCGACCATGATCGGCTTGTGATAGCCGCGCAGCTCTGGACCGGACGCCGATTCGACGCGTTGTTCGTAGGTGCGAAAATAGCCACAGGTGTTGGGACGGCCGAATTCGTTGTTGAACGACGCCGCGCCTATTGGCCCTTCGATCATAATATCGAGTGCCGACGCGATGCGTTCCGGCTTGCCATGATCCTGTTCCCAGGGCTGCTCGAAACCCGGAATCCTGAGGTTCGAGACCGAAAATCCGCACAGGCCTGCCTTCGGCTTGGAGCCGATACCGGTAGCGCCCTCGTCGCGAATTTCTCCGCCCGAGCCGGTCGCCGCGCCCGGGAAGGGTGAAATCGCGGTCGGGTGGTTATGGGTTTCGACCTTCATCAGGATATCGAGCTGCGCCTGCTGGTAACGGTATTCGGCGTCATCGCCGGACGGTGCAAGCTTGTGCGCGGAAAAACCCTCGACGACCGCCGAGTTATCATGATAAGCCGACAGGATACCGTCGCTGTGCAGCGCGTACGTATTCTTGATCATCGCGAATAACGAACTGTCCTGGTCGACGCCATCGATGGTCCAGCTGGCGTTGAAAATCTTGTGCCGACAGTGTTCCGAGTTGGCCTGGGCGAACATCATCAGCTCGACGTCGGTAGGGTTGCGCTCCATCCCGGCGTAGGCCTCCGCCAGGTAATCGATTTCATCGTCGGACAGCGCGAGGCCGAGGGCGGTGTTGGCGTCGATCAGCGCGGCACGCCCCTGTTGCAGGGTATCGATTTGCGAAAACGGGGCCGGCTCCTGCGACTCGAACAGTATGGCGCAGGCTTCGAGGCTGTCGAACACGGCCTCGATCATGCGATCGTGCAGCAATTCCGGCGGCACCCGATCGGCGCTGTCGATGCTGTACACGATCCCGCGCTCGATGCGGTGTATTTGCGCCAGCCCGCAGTTGTGCGCGATATCGGTTGCCTTGCTGGCCCAGGGCGATATGGTGCCCGGTCGCGGCAGCACGTAATAGGCTGTGCCATCGACGGTGGCAGGCTGCGCCGCCGGGCCATAGGTCAGCAGGTTTTTCAATATTTCGAGTTCGGACTCGACCAGCTCGCGTTCGCTGTCGACCAGGTGGACATAGCGGCTGCCGAGCCCGTTTACCGTGATTCCCGCGTCGGTTAGCTGCTGTTCTAGTTTTTTCAGCCTGAATTCAGACAATGCCGGGCTACCGGGCAGGCATAGCATATTGTTTCGGGTCGCTTTACGGGGATCGGAAGGTGACGGAATGATAACGGAAAAGCCGGGACGCTCCAACTCAAAGCGCCGGGTCGGCCATTATTTTTCGCCGAATGTGGAGGTGTGATAGCGATGGAACCGTATCGAGTCCGACCAGTGGCCGGCGCCGAGTCCCGCCTTGAGCAACAGCCGGTCGACGAACTCTGCCGGCGACGCGATCTTGTCCCATACCTTCGGCAGGAAGGTCGAGCGACAATCCAGGTCCTCGAGCAGCAATCCGTCGACGCCCGGCTGCAGAGCTTCCAGCAATGCCTGCCTCGATGCGACGTGCATCGGCTCCATTCCCGACAACACCGAAACCTCGATGTGGATATCGTCGAGTTCGTCGTCCCGCACAGGTGGGAAACGCCTGTCGCGATATGCGGCGTTGAAGGCCGAATTGGCGACCGCCTGGGCGAGCGGCTCGATCGCCTGCAGCGAGCCGACGCAACCCCGCAATTCACCAAAACGCGTCAGCGTGATAAAAACGGCAGCCGGCATTTGCAGGCTGGCCGCCTGCTGCGCGATGTCGATTTGCGGTGCGCGACCGGCCGCGAGCCCGCCGACGATCGATCGCCTGGCGATTTCGAGCAGACGGGCCTGCTCGTCGTCGCTTAGTTCAATACAGAGCGAAGGCGGCATAACCGACGACCCGGTCCGGAGTGCCAGCGGTATCGCCGGAATTGCAGGCATGCAGCAGCGCGACCCGATGTGACCGGCCCGCGGCCGAGGCCATCAACCCGTTTATTGCGCGCGCGCCGCAGGCCTCTTTGCCGCTCAGCGTCGTCGACCCGGCGACGATCTGCGCACAGGTTGCGCTATCGATCCGCTGCGCCTCTCGGTAGCTCAGGAAATGCGACAGATCGGAGCTGATTACGATCAGCGTATGCGGATCGTCCGCCAGCGCATCGATCACCGTCGCGACCTGATCGGCGCTGGCGGCGCCGACGACCACCGGCACCAGCGTGAAATCCTTCAGCACCGTCTGCAGGAAAGGCAGCTGCACTTCGAGGCTGTGCTCTTCGCGGTGCGCCTCGTCGGAAACCTCTACGCCGGGCAGGCCGGATATGAGATCCAGCGCGTTTCGGTCCAGTTCGACTTCACCCAGCGGCGTCGCAAATCTGTCCACCGATGGGATCGCCATACCGCTGATGTAAACCCGGTGCGCGGGTCCGATCAACAGAACGCGCTTTACTTGATCCGGATCAGCTAACAGGCAACGAAATGCGTACGCCGCGGTCGAACCGGAGTAGACGTAACCCGCATGTGGTACTATCAGCGCATCAGGGATAACCTCGATATCCGCCGATGCGGCGTTTAACAGCTCATTGATATGGTTTTGCAGACGACCCGGATTAGCATCGTAGAAGTAACCGGCAACGGCTGCTGCGCGTGTCCTCATGATCTGCCCTCGTGTAAATGCATTAATTTTTATAGTATAAGCCGAAGTCTGCTGATTTAATTTGCCCTGAATCAAGCGATGAACGAAACCATTGTTAAAACCAGATACTGGCACCGTCTCGAAGACGGACGCCTGCAGTGCGACCTGTGTCCACGCCATTGCCACCTGCGCGAGGGACAGCGCGGGCTTTGCTACGTGCGCCAGCGCCTCGACGACGAGATCAAGCTGGTCAGCTACGGCCGCTCCAGCGGTTTTTGCATCGATCCGATCGAAAAGAAGCCGCTCAATCATTTTTACCCGGGCAGCTCGGTGCTGTCTTTCGGCACCGCCGGCTGCAACCTGGCCTGCAAATTCTGCCAGAACTGGGACATGAGCAAATCGCGCGAGATGGATACCCTGGCTGACGCGGCCTCGCCGCAAAAACTCGCCCGCGTTGCCGCCGAGTTGTCCTGCCAGAGCGTGGCCTTTACCTACAACGATCCGGTTATCTTTCACGAATACGCGATCGACGTCGCCGCCGCCTGCCGCGAACACGGCATCAAGACGGTTGCGGTTACCGCCGGTTACATCGACCCCGAACCGCGCGCGGAATTCTTCGCCGCGATGGATGCCGCCAACGTCGACCTGAAGGCCTTCACCGATCGTTTTTACCACAAGATCTGCGGCGGGCACCTGGCGCCGGTACTGGAAACGCTGGAATACATCCATCATCATACCGACTGCTGGCTCGAGCTGACCACGCTGCTGATCCCTGGCGAAAACGACTCCGACGCCGAAATCAGCGAGATGAGCCAATGGGTGGTCGACAGGCTCGGCCCCGATGTGCCGATGCATTTCACCGCGTTTCATCCCGACTGGAAGATGCGCGATGTCAAGCCGACCCCGCCGTCGACCCTGACGCGCGCGCGCCAGATAGCGCTCGATAAGGGCGTGCATTATGCCTACACCGGCAACGTCCACGATAGCAGGGGATCGAGTACCTGGTGCCATTCCTGCGGCGAACTGCTGATCGAACGCGACTGGTACGTACTCGGTCGCTGGGGCCTCGATGCCGACGGCTGCTGCGCCAAATGCGGGGAGCCGCTGCCGGGGCATTTCCTCGACAAGCCGGGACATTTTGGGGCGCAACGCATTCCGGTCCGTCTCAGCCGCTATGCGGGCACCTGACGCACTCCGTCAAACCAGGGAAAAACCTGTCGCCGCCATATCATTGATAATGGCCGGCAAGGCGTATCCCGGCCTGCTTCGTGTCATTCGAAATCTCGGCCGGGTCGGTTTGCCGTCGGTCGTCCGGTTCTGTCTCGATACCAGTGGCGCGGGCGCGGAAACCACCCATTGCCAACTTTTAAACTATACTGAATATCGACAGTGATTTAATCGACGGGAATTCGAATGAAAACAAGCTTCATCATCGCGACCACCGGCGCATTGGCGCTACTCTTTTCGACCACGGTCCTCGCAGATTTTGCCGGGTTCAGGATTGGCGCGGCCTACTGGGCCCCGAGCCTGTCCGGCGGCTTTAACAGCACCGGCCAGGCCAGCATCAATCTGTCCGATGACCTTGGCCTGGACGATCCGTCGATGACGTCGCTGGTTTTAAGCATCGAGCATCCGATACCGTTTCTTCCGAATATCCGCTACCAGGGCATAGATCTCGACAGCAACGGCCGGAACACGCTGTCCAGCAATATCACCTTCGAGGGTCAGCCCTACGGCGCCGGGGACACGGTCCGCTCCAGCTTCGATTTATCGCATGACGATATCGTCCTGTATTACGAAATTCTGGATAACTGGATAAACCTCGACGTCGGCCTGGACCTGAAGCGCTTTGACGGCGAAGTATCGATAGTCGGCAGTATCAACACGACGGTCAGCAGAAGCCAGGTGGACGAGACGCTCCCCCTGCTTTACGTGTCCGCCAGATTCGATTTGCCGTTCAGCGGTTTCTATGTCGGTGCGGATATCAGCAGCTTCAGTATCGACGATAGCAGCGCCGACGACGTAACCGTCAAACTGGGATACGAATCCGGCAGTGGGCTGGGTGTCGAGGGTGGATTGAGGACTTTCTCGCTCGAGCTGGATGATGTCGATGGCCTCGATTCCGACCTGGAATACGACGGCGCCTTCGTCAACGGATACTTCCACTTTTAGGCATAAACCAACAGGTCATCTCGGTATCCCCTGGCGGCATCATCTGACAGTCGCCGAGGACCCCTTCCCGCGCCCGGGAATTAGGGTCTGCCTACCGGTCAGGCCCGCAATAACGAGAACAGGGCGATAGCGGCCTGCCGACCCGGCCTGGCCGATGCCGACTTTTACAAGGCACCTGGCCGAAACGACTTGAATTAAGCCAGGGCACGCCTTATAAACCCACGGATTATCCTGAAGCCCGGCTCCCTGCATGCCCGCCAGAATCCTGATCCTGTTCGCCCACCCGTCGCAGCACCGCTCGGAGGTCAACCTGCCGCTGGTCAGGGCATCGAGCAACGTCGATGGCGTAACGGTGATCGACCTGTACGCCGAGTACCCGGATTACTGCATCGATATCGATCGTGAACAGCAGCGTCTGCGCGCAAACGATGTCATCGTCTTCATGTTTCCACTCTACTGGTACTCCACTCCCGCGATCCTGAAAGAATGGCAGGACCTGGTACTCGAGTACGGTTTCGCCTATGGCCACGGCGGCAACGTGTTGCGCGGCAAGCGCCTGCTGTGCGCGGTCACCGCGGGCGGCACCGAAGACGCTTACAGAACCAGCGGTTTCAACCACTATTCAATCCGCGAATTGCTGCGCCCGATCGAGCAGACCGCAACCCTGTGCGGCATGGTTTACCTGCCGCCTTACGCGTTGTTTGGTTCGCGCACCGCGCTCGACGACGGTCGGGTCGATGCGCATGTCGACAACTGGAGAAGAATCCTCGATTGCCTGCTGCACGACAGGATCGATATCGCCATGGCCGAAAAAGCCGAAAAACTGAACGAATGCGTCGCCCCGCCTGACGGGGAGAGCGCATGACCGGTTACTTCATCCAGGCCTTCATTTATCTCTGCGCCGCGGTGATCGCGGTGCCGCTGGCGAAACGCTTCGGCCTCGGCTCCGTGCTCGGTTACCTGATCGCCGGCGTCGTAATCGGCCCGGTGGTCGGGCTGGTTGGCGATGAAACGGCGACCCTGCAGCATTTCGCGGAGTTCGGCGTGGTCATGATGCTGTTCCTGGTCGGACTCGAACTCGAACCGCGCATGCTCTGGTCGATGCGCAACCGTCTGCTCGGTCTGGGCGGGCTGCAGGTTGGCCTGACCAGCGCGGCCATCACGCTGGTCGGAATGCTGTTCGGGGTCGACTGGCGTATCGCGCTCACTGTCGGCATGATACTGGCGCTGTCGTCGACCGCGATCGTGCTGCAGACGCTGAACGAAAAAGGCCTGACCCGGACCGAGGGCGGCCGCGGCGCGTTCGCGGTATTGCTGTTCCAGGATATCGTGGTAATCCCGATGCTGGCATTGATCCCGCTGCTGGAGATACCAGAACTCGCCGCGGCGGCCAGCAGCCTTGCCGAACAGGCCGCCGATTCGCATGGTCATATAGACCTGGTGTCCGGCCTGCCAAACTGGGTTTACGCGCTCGTCGTGCTCGGCGCGATCGCAACCGTGGTGCTGGGCGGATTCTACCTGAGTCGGCCGCTGTTTCGATTCGTCGCGCAATCGAGGCTGCGCGAAGTCTTCACCGCTACCGCGCTGATGCTGGTGATCGGCATCGCCGCGCTGATGAGCCTGGTCGGATTATCCCCGGCGCTGGGTGCTTTCCTGGCCGGCGTGGTGCTGGCCAACAGCGAGTTCAGGCACGAGCTGGAAACCAATATCGAACCCTTCAAGGGTTTATTACTCGGATTGTTCTTTATCACCGTCGGCGCCGGGATCGACTTCCAGGTGCTGGCCCAGGATTGGATGCTGGTCACCGCTATCGTCATCGCGGTCATTCTGGTCAAGGCGGTAATCGTTTACGGGCTGGCCATGACCTTCGGTATCGGCTCTAGCGATCGCTGGCTGGTGACGCTGGGACTCGCGCAGGCGGGCGAATTCGGATTCGTACTGTTGAGTTACAGCCTGCAAAACCATGTAATCCCGGCCGATATTGCGCAGCTGCTCGGCCTCGTCGTCGCGATATCGATGTTCCTGACGCCCGCGTTGTTCATCTTCTTCGACAAGTTCCTGGTGCCGCGCTTCGCCGCCGCCGGCGAGCGGCGCCCACCCGACGTGGTCGATAAAAAAGGCCGGGTGCTGATCGCCGGAATCGGACGCTTCGGTCAGATCGTGAACCGCCTGCTGGTGGCAAACGGCATCGAAACCGTGGTGCTCGACCACGATGCCGGTCAGGTCGATAACATGCGCAAGCTCGATATCCGGAGTTTTTTCGGCGACGCGACCCGTCCCGACCTGCTCGAGACCGCCGGCATCGAGGCAGTCGACCTGTTCGTGATCGCCATCGACGACCGCGATCGCGCGGTCGATCTGGTGCACTACATCAAGCAGCGCCACCCGCGGCTCGCGGTGCTGGCGCGCGCCTTCGACCAGGTGCATTACTATCGACTCAGGCAGGCCGGCGCCGACTTCATCATCAAGGAAACCTATCACGCCGCGCTCGACCTGGGTTGCGAGGCACTCACCCGGCTCGGCTTTCACCCGTTTCGGGCCGAGCAGCTCAAGCACACTTTCGTCGCTACCGAGAATGAAATGGTCGAGGATCTATACCAGAACTGGCTGGCTTCCGAGGAGACCGGCATGCGCCCCGGTTTTCGCGAACTTTTCATGCAACAGGAAGCCGCAATCCGCGCTGCCATGCAGGCCGATCGCAGCGATCGCCACAGCGTCGGCGAGCGAGGCTGGAATCCACCACCGCGGAATTACCTCGACGAGATTACCGACTCCGTCGACACCGCGGATTAATCGATTTCGCTTGACATCGGTCAGTGCGACCGCGACTCGGCCGCATAAAATGGCAGTTCGCGTAACCAGCAAGATAAGTCGAAGGATGACCGAGCACGTACTACACGATACCCTGCCCGGGGCCGATGACGACAATGCCCGCGCATTGATCGCGGCGCTCGCCAATCCTGAAGTCTTCGATCACCCGGTGCGCCATATCCGCCTGATCGAAACCCACATTTCCTGGGTTATCCTGACCGGCGATTTCGCCTATAAGATCAAGAAGCCGGTCAGTTTCGGTTTCCTGGACTTTTCCACGCTGCCCAAACGGCGTTTTTACTGCGAGGAGGAATTGCGTCTCAATCGCAGGTTCGCACCCGACATTTACCTCGAACTGGTCGAGATTCGCGGTAGCGAAACCAGTCCACGGATGCATGGCGACGGCGAGGTTATCGAGTACGCGATCAAGATGATCGAATTCCCGCAACGTTGCCTGTTGAGCGATTTCGCCGCGAGGAACGAACTCGATAGCGGCATCATCGACGCGATTGCCGACAGGCTAAGCGAGATCCATGCCGCCAGCGCGCGCGCACAGCCCGACGCGGGCTTTGGCAATGCCGCGCAGGTCGCAAAGTGGAGCGACGAAAACCTGGTGCATATCGCCGGCGCAATTCCCGCGCAGTTTCTGCCGAACAGCTACTTCAGCCTCAAGCGCTGGTACCGGGAAAACCCCCAGTTACTGGCAGCGGTCGACGCGCGTAAGCGGGACGGATTCGTGCGCGAATGCCATGGCGACCTGCATCTCGGCAACATGGCGATGATCGACGGCCGGGTTACCTTTTTCGACTGCATCGAATTCAACCCCGAGCTGCGCTGGATCGATACCGTCAGCGAGGCCGCCTTCGTCGCGATGGATCTGCATGCCCGCGGTTATCCCGCCTGCTGCTGGCGTTTTCTCAATCGCTATTTCGCGAACACCGGCGACTATGCCGCCACCGAGCTACTGCGCTACTACTTTGTCTACCGCGCGCTGGTGCGCGCCAAGGTCGAGGCGCTGCGCGTCGACCAGCAATCCTGCGATAGGGATGGGCACCGCGAGTATTTCGCCCCGGCCATCGACTACATCGAGCTCGCCCACCAGTGGGCGGGCAGCCATCGCGCGGGACTGATCGTGATGCACGGCCTGTCGGGGTCCGGCAAATCAACCGTCGCCGCGCGGCTGGTCGAGGCACTCGGAGCGATACAGATCCGCTCCGATGTTGAGAGAAAAAGGTTGTTCTACTACGCCGCAACCGATGACAGCGGGTCGGGACTAAACCAGGGAATTTATTCCGCCGAAGCGACTCAAGCTACCTACCGGCGCCTCGCTGACCTTGCGGCAAAGATCATCGAAGCGGAGTTCACCGTTATCGTCGACGCAACCCTGCTGCACGAGTCCCAGCGGCGACGATTTCTCGAGATCGAATCGAGTCACTCGTTCGGGCGCGTGATCGTCGACTGCGAGGCCCCCGAGGCGGAACTGCGCAAACGCATCGTCGAGCGCGAAAACGACCCGTCAGAGGCAAACCTTGACGTGCTCGAAAAACAGCTGCAGACACGCGAGCCGATCGGCGCCGGCGAGCGGGAAATCGCCGCCGTCGTGACGGTCGGCAGGAACGGAATCGGTGCCTCGGAGATCGAAAAAATCAGAAATTCGCTGCTCAGTTAACGGTCAGCAGGTCGGCATCGATAACGTCGAGCAACTTCTCCGCGGTGTTACCGATCAACTTGCCGCTAATGCCGGCACGCGCAAGCGTACCCATGATAACGATACTAGGATCGAGTTCTTCGCAGATGTGCTTGAGGGTTGCGATCGTCGAACCCTGGCGCAGGATGATTCGTGATTCGTCGACGCCGTAGAGCTGGCCAAGCTGCTCCAGGTTGACCTGCTGGCCATGCCCTTTGATCGGCAGATTCTCGGTATCGATGCCGACGTTGTAGGCAGCCGCGACGTAAAGCTCCATGCCGACGATATTGGCGAGCGCCTGCGCATCCCTGATGATTACGCCATTGAGCCGGGCGTGTTTGGGATCGGTCGATTCGAGATCGACGCAGGCCAGCACCCTGTCGGACTTCCATTCCTGGGTCTGGTGAGCGAACAGTATCGGACAGACGCAGTGTCGCATCAGGCTGTAATCCGATGTCGCATTGTAAAATCGTTTCGACTTGCTGTGATGAAAGCTCGATTTTATTACCATGTCGCAACCCGATTTGGCGATCGAGCGCAACGCGGCATCATACCATTTACTGTTCCAGACAACTTCCCTGGAAAACGCAACTCCGGCAATCTCGCAGGCTTCGAGCTGTTTACCTAGCCACTTTTCCGCATCGATAATAGTCTGGTGCTTGAGATCATGACTTGATAATGCAGCTTCGCTCTTGTCGACGTCCCGATAAACGCACAGGAAGGCATGGATTTCGCAATCCGCGAGCTTGGCAATCAGCAAGGCTTTCACCAGCGCCACCTGGTGGGTGGCCGTGGGATCGACGATTACGAATAAACGTGTTCGTTTCTGGGTCATTAATCGTCTTTTTATGTCGGGCTGGCGTTCGGCATCACTTCACTGTAAGGCAGCTGCATTTCGCAAGCTGGGTGACCCGGTGGGAGGTGCTGCCCAGCAGCAGGCTCTTGAGTTTACCAAAGCCACGGGAGCCGGTAATGATCAGGTCGGCCTTGCGATCGCTGGCAAACGCGACGATTTCCTCTGCGGGATTACCCATCACGACGCTGGTCTCAACCTCGGCCACGCCCTCGTCGCGCGCGTGCCGCTGCGCCTGCTCCACGATAAAATCGGCATACTGGAACATCGCCGCCTGCGAGTCGGCGCTGGCCTGCGCCATCGAACTCATCATCGTCGCTGGCGCGTTTTCGAAATTGACGATCATCTTCGGCGTCGGATCGATCAGATGTTCGACTTCCCCCATTTTTCGCATGTCTTCGGGAATATACAGATGAGAACTCTCGACTACGAAAATAATCCCCAGCGGAATTTTTCCCTGTTTTGCGAGATCGGTACCAATATCGAGTGCCCGGCCAGAATGCGCCGAACCGTCATAGGCGACCACGATAGATTTGAACACCTTGTATCCCTCCAATCAGCTTTTGATATTGCAGCATATCCCCAACCGGGGAGACTTGACCGGAATCAAATTCGCCCTCACTTGCCCATAGGCGCTCTTGTTCCGTCAACAGGGCTGATAAATCTGGACCAGATCCATTTATGCAGCTCCATCGCTACCATAACCGTGAGCGCCAGGACGAATAAGGTCAGCCACTGCTCGAAGCTGACCGGGCTTGCCCCGAGCACATCGCCGAGCCAGGGCGTATACATCGCGCCGATATGAACCATCTGCGCGATTACGGTGCCTGCCAGCAGCAACTTGTTGCGCAGCGGATTGTGTCGAAATAGCGATAATGTTTCGGAGCGGCTGTTGAAGACGTGCACATTTTCAAACAGCACCATCAGCAGCAGCGTATTATTGCGCGCCTGCTCCAGCGTAAAGCCCTGGTCCAGCAGATACCTGAAAAGCCCGAAAGCCACCACGCCGATGACGATCGCCGAAATGATCACTCGTTCCAGCATGATACGGTTGAAGATCGCCTCTCCAGGTGGTCGCGGCGGGCGATCCAGCTCGCGCCCTTCGCCGGGCTCGAACGCCAGCGCAATATCCTGTATGCCGTTGGTGACCAGGTTTAACCAGAGCAACTGCACCGCCAGCAGCGGCAGCGGCAACGCCGTGATCATCGCCAGCACGAACAGCACCAGCTCCGCGGCACCGGTAGAAATCAGCAGGAATATGACCTTACGCACGTTGGCGTAGGCGATCCTGCCTTCCTCCACTCCGGCGACGATCGAGTCGAAATTGTCGTCGGTGATGATGATTTCAGCGGTTTCGCGTGCAACGTCGGTGCCGCTCCTGCCCATCGCCACGCCGACCTGCGCGGCGCGCAATGCCGGCGCGTCGTTGGCGCCGTCGCCGCTGACCGCGACGTAGTGGCCGTTGCGCTGCAGCGAACGCACGATGTCGAGCTTTTGCGTCGGTTCGACGCGCGCGAAAACCGAGGCGTTGCGAGTCATGCGATCCGTCTCCGCCTCGCTGGCGGCCATCTTCAGCTGCGGGCCAGTGACAACCTCGGATTCGTCTTCGAGCAGGCCGAGCTCCCGGCCGATAGCGCAGGCGGTGACCGGATGATCGCCGGTCACCATCACGACCTGGATCCCGGCAGCGCGACATTTTGCCACCGATTTTCTCGACTCCGGCCGCAATGGATCGATCAGTCCGACCAGGCCGATCAGCGTCAGCCCGACGAGATGTTCATGACCGAATTCTTCCCGTTCCCCGATTTCGACATCCCCGCAGGCGAGCGCAATCACGCGATAACCCTCGCTCGCGAGGCGTCGCGCCTGCTGCTCGATCTTGGCCCTGTCGAGATCAACCACGCCCTCCGCCAGCATCATCGTGGCGCACATATCCAGCAATCTTTCGAAGGCACCCTTGACGAAGGCATGCGATTTTCCGTGCACAAGGTTCAGGCTGGCGCTATAGAGCCGCTCCGACTCGAACGGCATGGTATCGATTTCCGGAAAACGGGCGATTTCATCCGCAGGTTTGCAACCCGCCTTGTGCGCCATGACGAGCAGCGCAATGTCGACCGCATCGCCGTTAAGCACCCATTTCTCGTTCCGATGTCCGATATAGCCTTCGTTCGCCAGCACCGCGCACCGGCAGGCCTGCTCGAGCAACCTGTGCTCATTGTCATCGAGCGCCCCCTGCCTGGTGACGATGCTGCCGTTCGGCTGGTCGCCGTCGCCCGTGACCTCCCATGCTTCCTGTCCCGGCATCGCGAGTCGGCGCACGGTCAACTGGTTGGCGGTCAGGGTGCCGGTCTTGTCAGAAGCGATACAGGTGCAGGAACCCAGCGCTTCCACCGCAATCAGCCGACGCACGATGACGTCGCGCCGCGCCATGCGTCGCATTCCGATCGCCAGCGCCACCGTCAGCGCGACCGGCAAGCCTTCCGGAATCGCCGAAACCGCAAGCGCCACCGAGGAAAGGAAAATTTCGGCGATGGGCATGCCACGCACCGCCAGAATGATCGCCATGACGACCACCGCGAATCCAACGAATATCGCGACTCGACGGATAAACCGATCCATACGCTCCTGCAGCGGTGCCCTGGTGATGGCATCGGTGGTTACCGACCTGGCGATCACGCCCAGTTCGGTAGCGAGCGCGGTGGCAACGACGACGCACTGAGCCCGGCCGCGGTTTACCAGGCTTCCGGCAAAGGCCATATTGACGCGGTCGCCGAGCACGGTCTCGGGATCGAGGACCGCATTGGCCGTTTTGACTACCGCAATCGATTCGCCCGAGAGCAGCGATTCGTCTATTTCCAGGTTATGACCCTGGATAATGCGCATGTCGGCTGGCACCCGATCACCCGATTCCAGCAGTACGATATCTCCCGGAACTATTTCCTCCGAATCGATTTCGTAGGCTTCCGCGTCTCGCAACACGCGCACCCGGGTCGTCATCAGGCGCTGCAGCGCATCGGCGGAGCGCTGCGCCGAATACTCCTGCATGCTACCGATCAACGCGTTAAGCAACAGCACGGCACTGATGAATAACGCGTCCGAGAACTCCCTTATGACCAGCGAAACCACGGCCGCCGCGACCAGTACGTAAATCAGCGGGCTTCTGAACTGGCCGGCGAATATCTGCAACACGCCAGGGGGCGATTGCCTGGGTAACGCATTTGGACCATATTGCTGCAACCGGATTTTCGCCTGGTCATGCGAAAGCCCCCGGCGGCTGCTCGACAGACCTGCCAGCACTTCGTCGGCAGCGACGGCATGCGCGCAATCGAAACCTGCTGGCTGGGATGTTTCGTGATCGGCAGGCCTGTTCATACCTTCTGGGTACTGTGAAACCGCGGACAGCCTAGAAATTAGTCCAGCATCCCGTCCTGTCGCTT
This sequence comes from Gammaproteobacteria bacterium, assembly GCA_029864185.1. Lineage (GTDB taxonomy): Bacteria > Pseudomonadota > Gammaproteobacteria. The sequence goes on along the minus strand of JAOTTY010000024.1, from coordinate 11,283 downwards.
GATATCTGTCAACTGGAGGAGAGTATTCCTCGCCGGTTTTAATACCGGTTCCAGCCCAAAGATGCAGGCAACGGACTGGCCATGGGATTGAAATTCACGCACAAGACACCACTTTGGTTTATAATTCACCGTCTTGGGGACGACTTGGCTTCGACGTGGGTCGCGAAACCTGAGGTGCATGCCGAGAATGTAGGGACTCTCGTAAAATCTCCTGCAAATTATAGTTGCCAACGACGACAACTACGCACTCGCCGCTTAATAACCGGTAGATTGCTGTCGGACTGGAGCCGTGTCTATGCGTCCAGGTTCCTTTATACCCTCGGGTACTCGGGAACATTCCGGCATCGCTCTCATAGAATCGTGATGGATGCTCGTTCGGGGCTGAAGCACTAAACAAGTACCGAAATCGCTGTCTGTTTTCCCTGTCCGGCGGGTAGCAGCCAGTTAAATCAAATGTCGGAACAAGCATGTAGAGCCGATGGCAGAGGGCTTGCGGACGCGGGTTCGATTCCCGCCGTCTCCACCAAATATCGAATCCCATGGTCCGAAGGGCCATGGGATTTTTATTTCTAGCCTTCTCGTCATGATCCCTTGAAAAGGGAACCCAATATGCCGCGGACCAGCGCCCGTCCGGCCGAGCCGCCGAGACTTCGCACCACGCTCTTGGCAAAGGTTTCGGCGATGCTCTGGCGCGGTCGCCCGCGCGGTTTCGGGGTCGCGTGCGCCTGTTTCGGGGGCGGCTTTTTCTGCGCAGCGGCTTGGGCCGCGGCCTCGGCGCGCTGCGCCAGCTTTTCGAACGCGGATTCACGATCTATCGTGGAGGCGTATTTTTCCGCGAGCGGGCTCTCCATCAGGATCTCATAAACCTCGGCCTTGCTGGCGGCACCGATGCGTGAAACCGGGGGTTTTACCATGGTCCGTCTTACCATCGAAGGCGCGCCGCTGGCCATCAGCGTCGATACCAGCGCCTCGCCCACGCCCATTTCACCGATCGCATCCTGAACCGAAAAGCTGTCGTCGCTGCGAAAGGTTTGCGCGGCGACCCTGACCGCCTTTTGCTCTTTCGGCGTAAAAGCGCGCAGCGCATGCTGCACGCGGTTTGCCAGTTGCGCCAGCACCGTGTCCGGAATATCCCCCGGGCTCTGGGTGATGAAATATACGCCGACGCCCTTCGAGCGAATCAGACGCACCACCTGTTCGACCTTTTCGACCAGCGCTTTCGGCGTATCCTTGAACATCAGGTGCGCCTCGTCGAAAAACAGGACCAGCTTCGGTTTGTCGGGATCGCCGATTTCCGGCAGGTTTTCGAACAATTCGGACAACAGCCACAGTAACAGCGTGGAATACACGGCGGGCTCCTGGATCAGCCTGTCGGCGACCAGAACGTTCACCACGCCTGCGCCCTCGGCGTCTACCCGCATCAGGTCATGCAGATCGAGCATGGGTTCGCCGAAGAACTTTTTCGCGCCGCTGCGCTCCAGCGCCAGCAGGCGTCGCTGAATCGCGCCGATCGAGCTCGCAGACACGTTGCCATAGAGATTGTTCAACGCCGAAGCCGTTTCCGCGACGTGGCGCAGCATCGCCCTGAGATCTTTCAGGTCCAGCAGTAGCAAACCATTGTCATCGGCTACGGCGAAAGCGATATTCATCACGCCTTCCTGGGTTTCGTTCAAACCCATCAAGCGTGATAGCAGCACCGGACCCATGTCCGAAATGGTGGCGCGAACCGGATGTCCCTGTTTGCCGTAGAGATCCCAGAAAACGGTTGGACATCCGCGCCACCGATCGGTGGGCAATCCCAGCGCCTGCAGCCTCTCGTTAACCTTCGGGTGAGGTTTCCCCGCCTGGCTGATTCCGGAAATGTCGCCTTTAACATCGGCCAGGAAAACCGGCACCCCCTGTTGCGAGAAACTTTCGGCCAGCGCCTGCAGGGTTACCGTTTTGCCGGTGCCGGTTGCGCCCGCTATCAGGCCGTGCCGGTTGGCGCGTTTCAGGTTCAGGTGAACCGGATAGACGCCGGAACCCCGCGCTTTGTCCTGGGTTGCATAGCCCAGCAAAATCTTGTTTTCTGCCATCGCGTCAATTTTGTTTTGAATTATCGCTATATTGTATCGCTTCGATGCGGCAGTGAAGTATTTTCGCGTCATTCATCGCATAAATTTCGCCGGCACCATACCGATTGCAGATTTCCCGGCCGGCTCGAGACTCGATTTTCGAATTAACTGAGCGTTTGCTTCGGGAATACCGACATATGGGCAGGATGGAACCGCGGCCCGTTGAGACCGCGGTCCAAGCCACCTAGCGAATCACGATGAACAGCGAGCCGCCGTTACGCTCGACGCGCAGCAGGATCGAAGTCTTGCTCAGCTCGAGCGCCGCCCGGAACGAATCGATATCGCGCACCCGTCGCTTGTTGGCACCGATAATGACATCACCCGGCCGCAAGCCGCTGTAGGCCGCGGCAGAATTGGGCGCGATCGCAACCACCAGCACGCCTTCGCCGTCGGGATTATTGTCGATTCTGATGCCTTGCAGCAATTCGGGCAAGTTCTCAGCCGTCGTCACCCGCTCCTGGGTCGCCCCGACCCTGACATTTTTATCGATGAGTTTGCCGTCGCGCAGTATCTTTAACCGCACCGAATCGCCGACCTTTTTAATGCCGATACGGCTGCGCAACTGGGCCGACGAACTCGTGGCCTGGCCGTCGACCTCGAGGATGATATCGCCTGTCTCGAGGCCAGCGTCTTTCGCGGGAGTGCCATCGAATACGCTGGTTACGAGCACACCAAACTGCCCTTTCCCGAGGTTGAAAGCGTCGCGCAGGTCGGGGGTAATATCCTGAATACCCACGCCGATCTGTCCGCGCCTGACTTCGCCGTATTCGATGATCTGCTCCATGCTGGCTTTGGCCATGTTGGCCGGTATCGCGAACCCGATGCCGACGTTACCTCCGGCAGGTGAAATGATCGCGGTATTTATACCGACCAGTTCGCCGGCAAGGTTGACCAGCGCACCACCCGAATTGCCGGGATTTATCGAGGCGTCTGTCTGGATAAAGTTCTCGTAGCCCTCGATGCCGAGGCCGCTGCGGCCCAGTGCGCTGACGATTCCGGTGGTTACGGTCTGACCGAGGCCGAAGGGATTGCCGATCGCGACGACGAAATCCCCGACCTCGAGCTGGCTCGAGTCGGCGAATTCGACCTGCGTCAAGTCTTCCGCATCGACTTCCAGGATGGCAATATCGAGCTGGGGATCGGTACCTTTGACCGTGGCTTTCAGATTGCGACCGTCGATCAGCGATACCTGCACCTCGTCCGCATCCCTGATTACATGGTAATTCGTCATCACGATCCCCGCCCTGGCATCGACGATCACCCCGGAGCCGGCGCTTTGCTGGCGTTTTTCGGGAAGTTGTCGCCCGGGATCGGGCTGCTCCGGAAGGTCGAAAAAGCGCCTGAAAAACGGGTCGTTGAGCAACGGATTGTACTGCGTTTCGCGCTTCGAGTACGTCGATATATTGACGACGGCCGGGTTAACCTGTTTGAGCATCGGCGCGAGCGTCGGAAAAGGTTTCCCATCCCCGGTTGTTGCCGGCAGCACCGCCTGCGCCGATGAAAATGCGATCGCGAGCAACAGGCAAGCGATCCCTTGTTGCAGTTTAGTCTTCATGTAGGCTAGCTCCCCTGTTTCTAACGTAAGGATACGGCCGGTCACACAGCTACCGGCCGTTTATTACCTCAGGACGTTATCGAAATGCGCTTGACGTCCTGCTCCGCGCCGGCGCGCCTGGGGATCACCAGCCTCAGCACGCCCTTGTCCAGTTTCGCCTGGATTTCGTCGGCATTCGCGTCGTCGGGCAGGTCGAGCGTTCGCTCAAAGGATCCATAACTGCGCTCGACACGATAATACTGTTTCCCCTTTTCCTCCTTTCGTTCCTCTTTCTGTCCCTTGATAGTCAGAACGTCATCCCTGACCTGAAGCGTCAGGTCGGATTCGGTCAGCCCGGGCACTTCCAGGCTGATTTCATAACAGTTGTCATCGCCGGCTACGTCGATCCGGGGTTGAAAAAAACTCGGCGGGCTCGCTACCGACGGTAACTTCGAACCAAATCTCTCGCGCGACCATGGCATGCCGAAGGATTTGAAAGCGTCATCGAACCAGCGGTCCATTTCGCGATGCAGACTCATCAGGGAATCCGCTCCGCCGATGGACATGCCACCGGCCTGTTCCCGGCTGACCGGTACCTGGCTGATACCGCCATTGCCGCCTTCTTCGTGCTTGAACCAGTTCCAGGGTTTCAGTTTTTCCAGATTCATTTTATTCACCTCAACAGTTACCTTTTTAATCGACGACCGTCCGGTATCGACGGCTAGTTACCATCCGCAACTTAAGGTTACTCGCAAAATTTTCAAGGCGATTTTATTGACCTGTATCAACTGCGGGCAACAATCTGGTAACCTCGACGTCTTCGGCACCGCCCGCTCGGCGTTACCTCTGCCGCGGCTGCATTGTCAGCAATCGGTGCTGTGTTAATCTAGGCGCCTTCGAAGGGGTCTGGTTGCCATCCAGCTTGTAGCAGACCAGGCGCTCCGTGCGGCATCTAATGGAAAAATTTACCCGGCATGGATAAACCCGAGCGCCGTCGATTCGATGCTCCGTCGGCGCTAAACCGATCACTTGACAATCGACTCGAAAAGCACGCAAATGAAAAAAACCTTGATCCGCCTGACATGAATCCTGCCATTCGCTTTCGAGTCACTTCGAAAAATTTACTCGGGGTCGCTACGATTGCGCTATTCCTGCTTTTCATCGTGATGTTGCCCCGCTATACGGAGACGGCGAAGGTCTGGTACCTGCTGTTGATCCTGACCGGGTTTTTCTACCTCGTATTCGATTTCAGACAAATCGGCAATACCACCGCGGCAGAACGGACTTTTTTTACCGTCATGTTGCTGAATTTCGCGTGGATGGCCTGCTCCTTCTACATAAATGACCAGCCCGGCAGGGGCGCGGCATTGCTGTGGGGCCGGCATTTTTATTACCTGTTCCTGATCCCGATGTTTTTCCTGTTTCGCAAGGTCAATATTCCGGACAGGGTGATTTTTCTTGGCCTGTTGTGCAGCGTGGTGCTTTCTCTCGGAGATATCCTGATCGACATCGCCCGAAATCAACCCTATCTCGGAAAAGGCATGAATCAGAACGGCTTCGGACCGATACAGTTGGGGCTGTCCGGAATCCTGCTGCTTTACTTCGTATACGGGCCAGACAGGGGACTGAAATGGTTAGCCCTGGCCGGGTTCCTGGTCGGCATTGCCACCGTCGTTTTCAGCCATTCCAGAAGCACCTGGATGACGACGATCGCTCTTTGCGTCCTGTTCGCCTTTTACCTGGCCCGTCCACATCCGCTCTGGAAACAGGTCGGGATAACGGCCGTGGTTCTGGCGCTGCTGTCCAGCTCCTATTTCCTGCCTATCGTCAAGGGCAGAATCGACAACGGTCTTGCCAGCGTGACGGCTTATTTTGCCAGCGATGATTATCTCGACGATTCGAGGCTGGGCACTTTCGGCACGCGCATGGAGTTGTGGAAAACGGGCTGGAAAATCTTTCTCGAGAATCCCGTGACGGGGGCAGGGCTGGGCAGTTTCGAGGCTATGGCGAATACCCAGTACGATCGCTTCCAGGTCAACCCGGTCGTCGATGGATTCATGTATGTCCATAACCAGTACATCGCGGCGCTCGCGACCCGCGGAATACCGGGCCTCGTTCTGTTGCTGCTGGTTTTGATATTACCGATATACATCGCGATGACGTACAAGTCTTCCGGGCATGCCGAGAGGCTGGCGCAGCTAGCGGTTATACTGATCAGCCTGAACTACCTAATCGGAAATTTACCCGAGGATCATCTCGAAACCAAGCCGGCAACGATGTTTCTTTCGGTCATGCTGGCTCTATGGCTGGCCAGAATCAGCCGGCAAGGGCAAATGCCCGCTGACGAGCGATGACGAACCCGGTCGACAACGTCGCGAATCCGGCGATATCCATCATCCTGCCGATGTATAACGCCGAGACCTGCGTCGGCGAATGCCTGCAAAGCATCGCCGGGCAGGACTTCGGCCAGGCATTCGAGGTCATCGTCATCGACGATTGTTCGACTGACCGTAGCGCCGAAATTTGCCGGGAATGGATAAGCCGGGGTGCGACGAATGCCAGGCTGATAGAAAACGAAAATAACCGGGGTGTCAGTATTGCCAGGAACCGTGGACTGGACGAGGCGTCGGGGAAATACTTCATGTTTGTCGATGCGGACGATCTGTTACCGCCGCAGGCCTTGTCCAACCTGTTCGAGGCGGCCGAGAGGCACGGTGTCGATATCGTCAAGGGTAATAACACCAATTTTGATGCGGCCGGGGAAACCGCCGCCAGGCACAATGTCGATAATCCCGAGATCGTCGAAAACGAGGCGATCCTGACCACGCTGTACCAGCACGAAAAGCTGCGCGGTCATCCCTGGGGCAAGCTATACCGTCGGCAAACGCTCGGCGGCGTTCGATTTTCTGCCGGGGTGCGCATGGCGGAGGATCTGTTTTACTGCAGCGAGGTTTTTACCGCGGCCCGATCGCTGCTGTTACTGGATCGTAACGTGTACCGCTATCGTAAAAGCGATCTGGGTGCCAGCGGCGGTAAGTACGGAACCGGGTCCTATCTCGACTGGCTCGAGGCGGTCGAAAACGCCGGTCACTTTGCCAGCACCGACGAGCAGAAGCGCGCGCACAGATGCCTGCTGGTCAGAACCATGGCTCAACTGGCCCGCGAATGCCGTCATTTGCCACCCGAGAAAGCGAGCGAAGTGTTGAATGTCATCGGGCAGCGCCGCGAAAAATGGCAAATTTATCTGCCCCGCCTGATGCTAAAGGATAGACTGGGGATAAGATCTCTGGTCAGGTATATGAAGATGCGCCAGGCCATCAGGCAAATCCGTAAAGCCGTTAACGGCAACTAGCATGATGCGAAGGCTTCGACGATGATTTACAGCTACTGGAATCAAATTCAAGCCTTATGACCGCCCGCGTTGCCATCTTCCGCAAGAGACTATTGTCGTATTCGGAGACCTTTATCGCCGACCAGGGTCGCTTTTTACCCAGCTACCGGCCGCTGTTCTGCGGCTATCGAAAGGATACATCGGGATTTCAGCTGCTCCACGGATCGAACACGCTGCTGCTCGACGATTTCAGCGGGACGCCATCGCTATCGAAGTTGATGCTGCGCCTGCGCCTCGGCGGCGCCCGCGCCTGGATCGACGCCATCGCCGAGCGCTCGCCCGCCCTGCTGCACGCGCATTTTTTCAACGACGGTCTCGACGCGGTCAAGCTGGGTAAGCGGCTCGGAATTCCGGTCGTTACCACGGTTCATGGCCACGACATAACCAAGTACGAGAACGCGGTGGCACAGAGCAAGACAAATCGACGATTTTTCGCGGAAGTCGATAAAATCATTGCCGTATCGGACTTTATCGCCGGGCAGGCGCTCGCGCGGGGCTGCCCCGAAGACAAGCTGATTCAGCATTATATCGGCATCGATCTCGAAAAATTCGCCCAGCAAAAGAACGAAACCGCCGAGCCCTCGCTGCTGTTCGTCGGACGCCTGGTGGAAAAGAAAGGTTGTACCTACCTGTTGCAGGCGATGGAGCAATTGAAAACGCGATTTCCCGGGCTCAGCCTGACCATCATCGGCGAAGGCGAATTGAAATCGGCATTGCAGCGGGAAGCCGGGGAGCGACAATTGCGGGTCGACTTCGCCGGTAGCGCCGATGCCGCCGCGATCAGGCAACGGCTGGCGCAATGCTGGGTTTTCGTCGCGCCCAGCATCACCGCGCAAAGCGGAGACGCAGAGGGGCTCGGCATGGTTTTCCTCGAGGCGCAGGCCCTGCAGACCCCGGTGGTCAGTTTCCGTAGCGGCGGCGTCGTCGAGGCCGTGGCAGAAGGTTCGAGCGCCCTGTTGAGCGATGAAAAGGACGTCGCCGGCCTCGCCGCCAATATCGCCGAGTTGCTGGATAATTCGACGCTGCGCCACAATATGGGAGCTAGCGGGCGCAAACGAGTCGAACAGTACTTCGACATCCGCAGGCAGTGCGCCAGACTCGAATCCATTTACGCAGAGCTCGATTGATGTTTGTATCGGTGATTTTCACGACCTATAACCATCCGCAGTGGCTGGAAAAAACCCTGTGGGGATTCTCGGCGCAGACTTACCGCGATTTCGAAATCATCGTCGCCGACGACGGTTCGGGCCCGGAGACGCGCGCTGTCGTCGAGTCGATAAAATCGCAAATCGACATCCCGATCCAGCACGTCTGGCAGGAGGATGACGGTTTTCAGAAATGCAGGATTCTGAACAAGGCGATCGTCGCCAGTCGCGGTGAATACCTGATTTTTACCGACGGCGACTGTATCCCGCACCCCGATTTCGTGAAAAACCACGTCGAGCTCGCGGCCGCAAACACGATGCTGTCGGGGGGGTATTTCAAGCTGCCGCTGGAGGTTTCGCGCGCCATCACCCGGGAGGATATCCTCAACGGCAATTGCACCCGACCCGGCTGGTTACTGCGCCACGGCGTGCCGTTCACGCCGAAGATCGCGAAACTCTATGCACACCCGGTCCTGGGCGCGATACTCGACGCGTTGACGATAACACGCGCCACCTGGAACGGACACAGTTCCTCGACCTGGAAAAAACACATCATCGACGCCAACGGCTTCGACGAACGCATGCAGTACGGCGGACAGGACCGCGAGTTCGGCGAGCGCCTGATGAACATGGGCATCAGGACGAGGCAGGTACGTTATCGCTGCAGCTGCGTGCACCTGGACCACGGGCGAGGTTACGCAAAGCCCGAGTCGATCGCGAAGAACCGCAGCATCCGCAAGCATACCCGAGAACACCGGATTACCCGCACCGATTACGGCATCGACTCGAATCGCCGGCAGCCGGCAGAAACCGGCTGAGCCGTGCCTGCGCCAAAACTCACTGGGCAGCAAATCGATAGCCTGCAGGCCTTGCTCGAGGCGAAACGGAGCGAGCTCGAGGCCCAGCTGGCCACAGGCGAAGCCGCCGCCCGGCCGGTCGAACTCGACCAGCAGTCGGTTGGCCGAGTATCCCGCATCGACGCGATACAGCAACAGCAAATGGCGATCGCGAATCGGCAGCAGGCGCTAATACTGATAAAACGAATCGAATCGGGACTACTGCGTATCGTTAATAATGAGTACGGCTACTGTCTGCTATGCGGCGAACCGATCGCTTTCGCCCGCCTGCAGGTGCAACCCTTTGCCAGCCTTTGCCTGGAGTGCCAGTCAGCCAGCGAACAGCGCTAGAGGTACCACTGATACTCGCGCGGATGAATCCCGTCCATGAAGGCCTCGAATTCCGCCTGCTTCACGTCGGCATAGATTTTCAGGTAATCGCTGCCGAGGTAGTCGGGCAAGATGCGCGACTCCCGGATCGCCGCCAACGCCTGCCATATTTTCAAGGGCAGTTCCGCATCGGCCTCGGCGCCCGCGTTACCGCAGTGTTTATCGCCGGGATCGAGCTTTTTCGTCAACCCGTAGTGCACGCCGGCAAGAACCGCGGCGACGACCAGATAGGGATTGGCCTCGGCGCCTGAAACGCGGTGCTCTATGCGCCGGTTCGCCGCATCGCTCGGCGGAATGCGAAATGCGACCGAACGGTTATTGTCGCCCCAGTCGGTCGTCACCGGCACGAATTCGTCGGGCTTGAAGCGGCGATAAACGTTCAGATTCGGCGCAAAGATCGCCATCGCCTCGGCCATCGTCGCCTGCAGCCCGGCAACTGCCTGGCGCAAATTCGAGTCACCCTTCGGGTATCCGGGATCGAACAGGTTGTTGCCGTCGTCGTCGACCAGGCTCAGGTGGATGTGCATACCGTTGCCGGACTGGTCGGCGAAGGGCTTCGACATGAAGGTCGCATCGAATCCCCGTGCACGGCTGACGCCCTGCACCGCCCGGCGTAACAAAGCCGCGTGATCCGCGGCCAGCACCGGATCGTCCTGGTGCTGCAGGTTGACCTCGAACTGCCCTGCACCGTACTCGCTGATCATCGACGTGGTTGGAATATTTTGTATCCGGCAGGCGCCTTCGATCGCACCGAGCACCGGTTCGAACTCGTCCAGTTTATCGAGCGACAGCACGCGGCCTCCGGTTTCGGCAAGCCCGGTTCGCGGCGAAGCAGCCGCGAGCGGCGCTCCCCCGTCTTCGCGTTTCGCGTCGATCAGGTAAAACTCGAGTTCGACGGCGAGCCTCGGGCTCACGTTGAGTTCCGCAAACCGTTGCAAGACCTTTTTCAGTACCTGCCGCGGCTCGTACCAGAGCGGCTTGCCGTCGCCCGCACCTGAGAACTCGCACAATACCTGGCTCTTGTGCCCTGTCAGCCACGGCACCGGGCACAGGCTGCCCGCAATCGGCAGCGCGAAGGCATCGGGATCGCCATCGGAGAATCCATAGCCCATCGGGTCCTCGGTGTTTCCCATCACGTCGACCAGCTGCATCGCGCCACAGACCGGTGTGCCCTTTGCGAAAACCGACTCGATCGCGTTTGCCGGCAGGCGCTTGCCGATTGCGTTCCCGCAGAGATCGATGACCAGCACGTCCAGGTGGGAAGTCTCGGGATGCTCGCGCAGGTATTGTGTTACCATTTTCAGTCTGTCTGCCAACTTGTCGCTCCACGGGTTTATCGCTGCGGCCGAGTATATAAAAAGACCGCCCCCGGGTCTCGATTGGCTTATCGAACCGGCCACCGTCACTACCGTCTGTACCCGGATGCGGCTTTGTAATATGCTGTCTCGGTGCCTTTGACCGCTACCGAAATCGAAACCTACCGACGTGACGGATTAGTGATTCCGTCCGTTTACCGGGTTCCCGATTCGACGCTGAAACGCATCGGTGAGCTGTACCAGAAACTGCTCGACGATAACCGCCACAGCGAAGGTTTTTCGGCCGATTTCATTCTCGGCCCGCACCTGGATTCAAGCGGCGCCTACGGCGTCAGGGGTCACCCCGAATGGCTCGAGTTCGCGCGCATCCCCGACATTCTCGATATGGTCGAACAATTGATCGGCCCCGATTATATCCTTTGGGGGATGACCATATTCGGTAAACCGGCGCGGGTCGGCAAGGCCACGCCCTGGCACCAGGATGGCGACTATTACCCCATCGAACCGCTGGAAACGCTGACCGTCTGGATATCGCTCGATGGATCGACACCCGAGCA
>JAOTTY010000023.1 GCA_029864185.1 Gammaproteobacteria bacterium | reverse complement strand
AGTACAGCAGTCCGACCACGCCGGGCAGGCACTGCGCCACCGCAACGAACGAAATCAGGCCGAGCCCGGCGAGTCCCTGATTATGCTGCTGCACCAGGTAAAAAGCGTAGCCGATCCCGACGATCGACATGATCACGAATCGCCGTCCCCACAACAGCCACTCGTACATGCTGGCGCCGGTCGAGAGTTTCGGAGGAAAACTGGCGGGCAGCACGAAGTTGTTCATGCACATCGACGCCAGCGCCAACGTGGTGACGATGATCATCGCGCTTGCCGCCGACAGGCCTCCCAGGAATGTCAGGATAGGCAGGACAGATGAACCGCTGTCCAGGGTAATCCCGAGTACGAAGAAGTCGGCCGGTATGGTAAGTTGCAGCGACTGGCCGGCCCATAGAATGGGCGGGATCGACAGATTCAACAGCAACAGGAACAATGGGAATGCCCAGCTCGCGGTTTCGATATTTCTGTGCCTGATGCTCTCGACGAAAATCATGTGAAACTGGCGCGGTAACAGGAACGCGGCCGCGAACGACAGCAGCATCAACGTGGCCCAGGGACCCTCGCTGACCGGAGCGAACAGCGCCGCGTTGGCCTCGGGATGCGCGCGCAGGTACTGGTTCAGCTCACCGAAGCCGCCGAAGATGCCAAACACCGCGAACAGGCCGACGCTTAACAGGGTCACCAGCTTGACCAGCGATTCGAAAGCGATCGCAACCACCAGGCCGCGATGCTTTTCGCGCAGCGATATGTGGCGCGTACCGAACAGAATCGAAAACAGCCCGACGGTGATACAAAACATCAGCGCTATCAGCTGCTGTTCGGTTTCGCTGGTCATGATCTGCAGCGTATTGGTGACCGCCTGGATCTGTAGCGACATATAGGGCAGGGTGCCGATCAGCACTAGCAGCGTGACCAGCACCCCGGCGAGCTGGCTTTGGTAACGAAACGCGAACAGGTCCGCCAGCGAGGCGAGCCGATAAGTCTCGGTAATCTTGAGGATCGGCCGCAACAGGATAGGCGATGCGATGAAAGCGAGCGTGGTACCGAGGTAGATCGTCAGGAAGTTGAATCCTTCCTTTTGCGCAAATCCGACGCTGCCGTAAAAACTCCACGAGGTCGCGTAAACCCCGATCGAGAGCGTGTATACCAGCGGATGGCTGGCCAGCGATTCGGGTATCCAGCCGCGATCGGTTGCGGTTGCGATGATGAACAATAGCCCGAGGTAGAGCACCCCGACGACAAACAGCTGCCACAGCTCAAACTGCATTTTTTCGCAGCAGACGCTGCAGGTAGTACGACAACAGAATGATCGCGAACCATACCAGGTAGGGCAGGTACCACGGCGAGTCGATCGAAAACCAGAGACCGTTGAGCGGCGGTAACAGAACCAGAAGCGCTATCAGCACCGCGACGACGGTGATCTCGGTCGGACGTAAATCAGGAGAAAAAAGCGGCAAGGTGTTACCCCTGGTTACCTGGATTCACGCCCGAGTGTTACCTATCGTGACGATCAGGTCAATATGCTTGAAAAACGACTTGATTTGCATCAATAATCGCAACGCCCGGGGCAACGCATGCGAGTACAGATCTTGTCGCTTGCGACCGATTATGCAAGCATAACGGAGCCCGCAGAGATAATTGATAAACGAATCCCCGAGGAAGACACGATGTCAGAAAGCAAAATATATCCAGCTCCCGCAGAATTTATCGCCCAGGCGAACGTCACCGCTGAACAATACGAGGAAATGTATCGGCAATCGGTCGAGGATCCGGATGGATTCTGGTCGGAACAGGCGGAAAACTATATTTCCTGGTTCAAACCCTGGAATTCGGTAAGCGACTGGAGCTTTGCCGAGGACGATCTGCATATCAAATGGTTCGAGGGCGCGGAGCTCAACGTTTCCTACAACTGCATCGATCGGCACCTCGACAGCAGGGCCGACCAGGTTGCGATCCTCTGGGAAGGCGACGATCCCGGCGAGGACCGCAACATAACCTACGCCGAATTGCACCAGGAAGTCTGCAAGTTCGCGAACGTGCTGAAAAGTCGCGGCGTCAACAAGGGAGATCGCGTGTCTATCTACATGCCGATGATTCCGGAAGCCGCGGTCGCGATGCTGGCCTGTACCCGGATCGGCGCGGTGCATTCCATCGTTTTCGGCGGATTTTCACCCGATGCGCTGGGCGATCGGATACTCGATTCGGATTGCCAGGTGGTCATTACCGCGGACCAGTCGATGCGCGGCGGCAAGCGCGTGCCGCTCAAGGCAAACGCCGACAGGGCGGTCAGCCAGTGTCCCAATGTCGGTACGGTGATCGTCGTCAGGCGCGGCGGCGACCCGGTCGAATGGACCGATGGGCGCGACCTCTGGTATCACGAGGCCATGGCGGAGGCATCCGCCGATTGCGAACCAGAGAGCATGGGAGCCGAGGATCCGCTGTTTATCCTGTATACCTCCGGCTCCACCGGCAAGCCCAAAGGGGTTCTGCACACGACCGGCGGCTACCTGCTGCAGGCCGCAATGACGCACAAACTGGTATTCGATTACAAGGACGGTGAGGTTTACTGGTGCACCGCCGATGTAGGCTGGGTTACCGGACACACCTATATTGTTTATGGTCCGCTCACCAATGGCGCCACCACGCTAATGTTCGAGGGCATTCCGACCTACCCGGATATCTCCCGCTTCTGGCAGGTTTGCGACAAGCACAACGTGTCCACCTTTTACACCGCGCCGACCGCGATCCGATCGCTGATGGGCGCGGGCGACGAACCGGTCAAGAAAACCTCTCGCAGCAGCCTGCGCCTGCTCGGTACCGTCGGCGAACCGATAAACCCGGAGGCGTGGGAGTGGTATCGCAATGTCGTCGGCAACGGCAAATGCCCAATCGTCGACACCTGGTGGCAAACCGAGACCGGCGCGCACATGATTACGCCGTTACCGGGCGCTACCGCGACCAAGCCCGGCTCGGCAACCTTCCCCTTCTTCGGCGTGCAGCCGGTGTTACTCGACGACGAAGGCAGGGAAATCGACGGCAATCCGGCGGCGGGCAATCTCGCCATCAAGGCGCCCTGGCCTTCGATGATGCGCACGGTTTACGGCGATCACAAACGCTTTTTCGAGACCTATTTCGCGATGTTCAAGGGTTACTACTTCACCGGCGACGGCGCGAGACGCGATGAGGACGGGTATTACTGGATAACCGGGCGCGTCGACGACGTGCTCAACGTTTCCGGTCATCGCCTCGGCACGGCCGAGATCGAATCCGCGCTGGTGCTGCACGAAAAGGTGGCCGAGGCCGCCGTGGTCGGATACCCGCACGAATTGACCGGGCAGGGAATTTACGCCTACGTCACGCTGATGGCGGGCGAACAGGGGAGCGATGAACTCAAGGGCGAACTGGTCAAGCTGGTGCGTTCCGAAATCGGGCCGATCGCGAAGGTCAACATCATCCAGTGGGCGCCCGGATTACCGAAAACCCGCTCCGGCAAAATCATGCGCCGCATATTGCGCAAGGTGGCCGCCAACGAACTCGACAACCTCGGGGATACCTCGACCCTGGCCGACCCGGGTGTCGTCGACAACCTGATCGAAAATCGCGAAAACCGCTAGGGTTAGACGATGTAGACGAAAAGGCCCCGCCATGCGCGGGGCTTTTTTGTGTTGCAAGTTCTCATTTTTTTCTCTAGAATCGCTGAGAATAAAACGAGAAGGTGACGATTCGATGCTGACTTCACAGGAACAGAGAACGCTGCAGTTTATCCGCAACTATCTGGCACAACATGGCTACGCGCCGAAGTTCAGGGAAATCGGCGTCGCGATCGGCGTGACCTCGCAGGGTACCATTCATCGCTACGTGCAGTCGCTCGAAGACAAAGGTTATATCGACCGGGTCAAGGGCAATTCGCGCGGCATGAGCCTGAAGGATTTGCCGCTTGTCAGCCCGCCCACGATTCCGCTGGCCGGCAAGATCGCCGCGGGCCTGCCGATCGAGGCGATCGAGGATCAGCAGGAACTGAATCTCGCGGAAATGTTCATGGGCCCGGAATTGTTTGCGTTACGCGTCACCGGCGACTCGATGATCGAAGCCGGTATCCTCGACGAGGATTACGTCATTATCAAAAAGCAGCCAGTCGCCAATGACGGCGATATCGTCGTGGCAATGATCGACAAATCGGAAGCGACGCTGAAACGTTTCAAGCGCAGGGGCGCGGACCAGATTGCGTTGATTCCCGAAAATCCCGATATGGAGCCGATGATTTATGCGGCTGACCGCGTCAGTATCCACGGCGTGCTGGTCGGGCAGTTGCGTAATTACCGTTGAATCTGCCTTATCCCCGCGCTAGCTGCTGCTGGATGATGTGCAGCATCTGCGCGGTTACTCGGGGATTAGCGGCGACAACCTCTCCTTTTTCGAGGAAGTGTCCGTCGCCGGCGTAATCGGTTACCAGGCCGCCAGCCTCACGCACGATCAGTGCGCCGGCCGCCAGATCCCAGGACCTGAGCCCGGCTTCCCAGTAACCGTCCAGCCTGCCGGCCGCGACGTAGGCCAGGTCGAGCGCGGCCGACCCGGCGCGGCGAATATCTCCCACGGAGGCGAAAAACTTCGTGAAAAGTTTCATGAATTCTTCGACCTGTTCGGGATTTCTGAAGGGCAACCCGGTTGCGACCAGCGCCGATTCGATCGATGTCAGCTTGCCGACGCGAATTCGACGATTGTTAAGGGTGGCGCCGTCGCCACGGCTCGCGGCAAATAATTCCTGCTTGATCGGGTCGTAAACGACGCCATGCGCCAGCCGCCCGCGGTGTTCGCAGGCGATCGAAACCGCGTAATGCGGGAAGCCGTGGAGAAAGTTCGTGGTACCGTCCAGCGGATCGATGATCCAGCGATATTCGTCCTTGCCTTCGATGATTCCAGATTCCTCGGCGACGATACCGTGCCCCGGGTAGGCCTTTAGCAGGTCTTCGATAATTTTCGACTCGGCCCCACGGTCTACCTCGCTGACGTAGTCGTTTAGCGCTTTTACTTCGACCTTCAAGTCAGGTAGTTTGTTGATCTTGCGGACGATGAAATCTCCAGCGTGGTGCGCCGCTCGAATGGCAATGTTCAGCATGGGTTGCATAGGTGGGGTATCGCCGTACTGGGGAAGGCGCGCAGTCTAGCAAACGCCCCTCGAATAGACCAGCGATATGCCCGTTCGGCAGGGCGCGAGGAGGGTGTGGAAATTGAGGCTTGAAAAAATCAGTATCGTGCTGGTCGGCACGACCCATCCCGGCAATATCGGGGCCGCCGCCCGGGCAATGCATAACATGTGCTTCAACCGGCTTGTCCTCGTCGACCCCCAGTGCCCGGTTGGCGAGGTCGCCTACGCTCGGGCATCGGGCGCGAATTCCGTCCTGAATGAGCGCCAGACCTTTGGCAGTCTCGTGCAGGCGATCGCCGATTGCGACTGTGTAATCGCAACCAGCGCCCGTCGACGCTCGCTCGCCTGGCCCGAATTAAACCCCGGGACAATGTCCGAGAAACTGGTCGAAATGGGGGATTCCAGCCGCGTAGCGCTGGTGTTCGGCCGTGAGCATTCGGGCCTGACCAACGAGGAACTGCAACTTTGCAATTATATGCTGAGCATCCCCGCCAATCCCGAATTCAGCTCGCTGAACCTCGCGTCCGCGATCCAGATAGTTTGCTACGAGATATATCGCCGACAGGCGATCCGCCCCGAGGCCACCGTTCCCGATGCACAGGACCTGCCCGCGACCAGCGCCGAGACCGAGGGTTATTTCGCACAACTGCAGCAGGCGCTCGAAAGCAGCGGCTTTCTGAATCCCGAACAACCCGGGCTGATCATGCAGCGCCTGCGGCGCCTGTATCTTCGCAGCGAACTGACGCGCAACGAGGTCAACATACTGCGCGGCATACTGAGCGCGATTGAAAAGCGACGTGACTGACTGTTACAAACTGTTACAAATCGTTACAGCATCGAAAAGCTTTGTAACCTTCGAATCCCTAGAATCCTGCACCGTAATCAATCGACAACGGAGCAGCAAGATGAAACTTTCTACCAAAATCGTTACCGCGGTACTGCTGGTCGTCGGCGGCAGCGGCGCCGTCTACGCGTTCAGCAAGCACAGCGACTGGGGTATGTCTCCCGCAGAAAAGGTCGAGTTCGTAACCGAGCGGGTAACCAGAAAGCTGAATCTGGACAGCCAGCAACAGCAGAACTTCGCCACGTTTGCCGATGCCGTGGCGCAGATCATGACCGACGCCAGGTCGGCCCGGCAGCAGCAGGTCGACGAGATCGGCGAGCTTCTGCAGGAGCCGAGCTTCAACCAGGCACGTGCGCTCGAGATGGTGCAACAGAAAACGCAGATGATAAACGAAAAAGCCCCGCTGGTTGTCTCGTCGCTGGCGGTCTTTCTCGACTCGCTGAATGCCGAGCAGAAGCAGCAGCTGCGGCAATTCCTCGAACATCACCGCCGCCACCATGGTCATGGCGGCGGTCATTAATCGCTTGTCCCGTGGACAGCGCGGCTTCTCAATGGGGAGTCGCGCTGTACAATATCCGCTTCATACCCTTATAGATACGCGGATGCGCAAACTGCTACTGATCGATGACGACGAAAAGCTCGCCGAACCCCTGCGCCAGTATTTCACCAGGTTCGATATGGAGCTTGACAACGAGACCAGCCCGCTTAAGGCGATCGAGCGGGTCAGGATGCGCAGTTACGACCTGGTCGTACTGGACGTGATGCTGCCTGAAATCGACGGTTTCGAAACCTGCCGCCGCATTCGCCAGTTCAGCGACATTCCCATCGTGATGCTGACCGCACGCGGTGAGGTCATGGATCGCGTGGTCGGCCTCGAACTGGGCGCCGACGATTATCTTCCGAAGCCCTTCGAACCGCGTGAACTGGTCGCGAGGATTCAGAATATTCTCAAACGCGGCAAAGCATCGGCCGCCGAAAACGTCTATCAACTGGGGGAACTGCAGGTTGACATCGCCAGGAAAAAACTGACGCGAAACAACGAGCCGGTTGCGCTTACCGCGACCGAATTCGCGCTGCTTAGCCTGCTCGTGCAAAACCAGGATCGGGTATTGTCGCGTGACGAGATCATGCTGGACCTGCGCGGTATCGACGCAGATATTTACAGCCGCGCCATCGACGTGCTGGTAAGCCGGCTCAGGCACAAGTTGCGGCGCCCTGAGCTGATCCACACGGTACGCGGACAGGGCTACCAGCTCGTGAATCGATAATGTGGCAATACCTTCGGTCCAGGTGGCAAAGCCTGATATTCAGGCTGCTGTTTTATTTCGTAATTTCGATGCTGGCCGTCACCATGGCACTCGCTATCAGTTTCACGAGAGGTCTGAAACCACATTTCGAAAATGAAATTCTCCCCAACGTCGAGCGCTATATCGAATACCTCATAGACGATATCGGTATTCCTCCCGACCTGTCGGTCGCGCGGCGGCTCGCGGACGAGTTGCCGTTCGAGATCAGGATCGAGGGACCGGGCGTTGACTGGAGTTCGAGCCCGCGACTGAGAGCGGTATCCAGCTACCGATTCGAACCCGCCCCGCGCCCCTACGACGACGTCTATTTCAGCCAGCAAAGGCGAAACCAGTACCTGTTGATCCGCAAACAGGATTATCGCTACCTGTTCGCAATCGACAACAGCTTTCGCAGGGGCTCCGAGCAGCGTCACTCGCTGCTGTTCGTTTTCCTTGGCCTGATACTGATCCTGCTTTATTTCGCTATTCGCCGGATGTTCCGGCCGATCGAGGCAATCTCAGAACAGCTAAGGAATATCGGCGAGGGTAACCTCGACCAGAGCATCGACATATCGGGCAAAGGTGAAATCGCGATGCTGGCCGCCGGGATCAATCGCATGTCGGCGCAGATAAAGTCGATGCTCGAGGGCAAGTCGGGCCTGCTGCTGGCCATTAGCCACGAGCTGCGCTCGCCCATTACACGCATGCGCGTAAACCTGGAGTTACTGGAACCGGGAGATCTGCAGAAAAAACTAATCGACGATGTTCACGAAATGGAAACCCTGCTTGCGGCGATACTCGAATCGGAAAAGCTGAGTAGCGGCCATGCACCACTGTCCCTGGGGCGACACGAATTATTGACCCTCGTCGAGGAGGTCGTGTCGGATCATTCCTGCCGGGGTCGAATCAGAACCAGTCTGACGCCGGTCGAAGTTGAAATCGACCGGTTACGCATCGGTCTGCTGATAAAAAACCTGATCGACAATGCCTGCCATTATTCTTCTGCGGAAGACGGTTTGATCGAGGTACGCCTGCGACGCGAACCGCAGGCGGCGATCATCGAGGTTCAGGACCACGGGGCGGGAATAGGCGAGGAGGAAATTCCTCGCCTGGCCGAGCCTTTCTATCGGCCGGACGGCGCTCGTCAGCGATCCACGGGAGGTTATGGTCTCGGACTTTACCTGTGTAAGCTCATTATCGATGCTCACCGGGGCCATTTCACCATCGAAAGCGAGCCCGGCAGTGGCACCACGGTAATAGTCACGCTACCCCTTTGATAATAGTTGACCAATTTAGTCAGGATTGTATACTGGCACGGTCAAACTTCAGCTAAATTCACAATGCGATTATCCACCAAAAGCCGATATGCAGTCACGTCGCTGCTCGATCTGGTCATGCACTCCGACGAGGGTCCGGTATCGCTTGCCGACATCTCGGTCCGCCAGGGCATTTCGCTGTCGTACCTGGAGCAGCTATTCGCCAAGATGCGCCGCAACAAGCTGGTCGTCAGCACGCGCGGGCCAGGCGGCGGATACAGCCTCGGCGGGTTGCCAGAACAGGTGTGCATCGCCGACGTCATCAATGCTGTCGACGAGGAATTAAAGGTGACTAACCGGGGTAACAGAAATGGTTCGGCGAGCTTCGAACCCTGCCTGACCGAGCAATTATGGGAGGAACTCAGCGCCGAGATCGAAAACTACCTGACCACCATCTCCCTCGCAGACATGATGAAAAACAAAGAAGTGCAGGAGCTCTCGCGCGTACACGATTTACGCCAGCGCCAGAATAACCTCCGCTAACACGATGGCTATCTACCTCGATCACAATGCAACCTCGCCGATGCATCCCGAAGTAGTCGACGCGATGATGCCTTACCTGCAACATCCGGTAGGCAACCCGTCGAGCCTGCACAGTTACGGGCGTATGGCGCGCTCGGCTATCGAGTCAGCCAGGGGCGAGGTCGCAGCCTTGCTCGGCTGCGACAGCGCCGCGGTTATTTTCACGTCCGGCGGCACCGAGTCGAACAACCTGTTACTGAAGGGTTACGTGGATCATACGAGTACCCGGCCGATCGTCAGCAGCGAGATAGAGCACTCGAGTGTCATCGAACCCCTGAAACAGCTGCGGGCCGAAGGTGTGAACGTGATTCTGCTCAAGTCGAACAGTGACGGTCAGGTCGACATCGACGCGGCTCGAGCCGTCGTCGAAAATGCGCAGGCGCAATTGCTGTCGATCATTTATGCCAACAACGAAACCGGCGTCATCCAGCCGCTAGCGGAACTGTTCGAGCTGGTAGATCGCGAATCCTGCATCGTGCACAGCGACGCCACCCAGGCAATCGGTAAAATTCCGCTCGATATGGCGCAGCTCGGCCTCGATGCGATCAGTTTTTCGGCGCACAAGCTGCGCGGACCCCAGGGCGTTGGCGTGCTGATCATCAATCGTAAACCAGGACACAAGCTGATCAGTGGTGGCGATCAGGAAAACAAGCGACGCGGCGGTACTGAAAACGTCGCCGGCATCGTCGGGTTGGGTAAGGCGGCGCAGCTCGCACGGCTTGAAATGGAGCAGAGGCGACACTATCTTGAACAGTTGAGAGATGCGTTCGAAACGAGGCTCAAAGCTATTACTGGCAGCGTGGTCTTCGGGCAGCAGGCACTACGCCTACCCAATACGACGTTTTTCGCACTGCCGTATTACCATGGTGAGACGCTGCTAATGGAGCTCGACCGGGCGGGATTCGCACTGTCCAGCGGTTCCGCCTGCCATAGCGCAGTTACCGAGCCCAGCCATGTACTCAGGGCGATGGGCGTAGACGATAGCCTGGCACTGAACGCGATACGGGTCAGCTTCGGCATGGACAACAGCTTGCAGGATGTCGAAGAACTGACCGCCAAACTTCACCAACAGGTAAGCAAACTGCCTGCGGTTATTCGCAGGGCAGCGGGATAGAGAGACACAAATGGCAATTCAATTAAGCGACGTGGCGGCCTCCAGGGTGCAGCATTTCCTGGAGAACCGGGGCAAGGGTATCGGTCTTCGGCTGGGTGTTAAAACTACCGGCTGTTCCGGACTTGCCTATGTCATCGAATTTGTCGACGAAATTCGCGAAGACGATGAAGTCTTCGAAAGCAAAGGTGTAAAAGTCGTCGTCGACAAAAAAAGCCTGATGTTTCTGGACGGCACCGAAGTGGACTTTGCCAAGGTCGGCCTGCAAGAAGGATTCCAGTTCAAGAATCCCAACGCCAAAGACGCCTGCGGCTGCGGTGAAAGCTTTACCGTCTGATTCCCGATTCCATGCAGTCCCTCGATCCTGGCCAGAATTTTTTCGAGCTATTTGGCTTGAGCCCCGTGTTCGATATAGACCTCGCGTGCTTGCACGACGCGCAGCGGCGCTTGCAGGCAAGCTATCACCCCGATCGATTCGTCGGATCGACCGACCAGGACAAGCGCTTGTCGGTGCAAATGGCCTCGCGCGTGAACCAGGCTTACGAAACTCTGCGCGACCCGGTGAAACGCTCGCGCTACCTGCTCGAGATCAATGGTGCGCGGTTGCCCGATGATTCAGAAACGACTTCCGACACGACTTTTTTGATGGAACAGATCGAATTAAGGGAAGAGCTCGAATCCTGTCGTCACGCCGAAGACGCGCTCGACCGTTGCGATCGAATCGAGGCGAGGCTGGCACGGCGGGCCGACGAGCTGGCCGGCGAATTCGTCGATTGTTTCGAAGCGAAGGCTTTCGAGGATGCCTTGGAGAGCAGCCGCAAGATGCAGTTCATCCAGCGTATCCAGCATCATTTATCCGAATTGCAGTACGAGCTGGAAGAAAATTGATGGCATTGTTGCAGATATCGGAACCCGGGGAATCGAACGCACCGCACCAGCACCGGCTTGCGGTGGGTATAGATCTGGGCACCACCAATTCTCTGGTCGCGACGGTACGCAGCGGCGAGGCCCTGTGCCTGGCGGACGAACAGGGACGCAAGCTATTGCCCTCGGTCGTCCATTTTGGCAAGACCGAAGTTCTGGTGGGATACGAGGCGCAGGCGCGCCAAACCAGTGATCCGCTCAACACTATCGCCTCGGTGAAACGCATGATGGGCCGTGGTCAAAACGACCTGAAGCACTTTGGCGATATCGCATCGCATCATTTTGTTACCTCCGGCGAAAGCGGGGTTCCCCGTATCCGCACCAGCGGCGGCGATTTCAGTGCGGTAGAAATTTCGAGCGAAATACTGAAGCTGCTCGCACATCGCGCCGTGGAAAGTCTCGGCGCAGACCTGGCAGGCGTCGTGATAACCGTCCCTGCCTATTTCGACGACGCCCAGCGACAGGCAACGCGCGATGCCGCAACGCTGGCCGGACTGAACCTGTTCAGGCTACTGAGCGAACCTACCGCCGCGGCGGTGGCATACGGGCTGGATCAGGATAACGATGGCCTGATCGCGGTTTACGACCTGGGAGGCGGTACCTTCGATATCTCGATCCTGCATCTCAACAAGGGTGTGTTCGAAGTCCTTGCCACCGGTGGAGACTCTTCGCTGGGTGGAGACGACATGGATCACGCCCTGGGTGACTGGATTATTCGCCAGGGTGGATTTTCCGATATCGATGCCGGGCTGGCGCGTAAAATTCTGCTCGCTGCCCGCAACGCGAAAGAGACGCTGACGAAACAGGAGTCGGCCGAGATCAGGATCGAACACGAGTCGGGCTGGAGTGGAAAAATCGGTCGCCAGGAATTCGATGAACTGGTACAGCCGCTGGTCAGGAAAACGCTGTCGGCCTGCCGTCGGGCGCTGCGGGATGCCGGGATCGGCAAGGCCGACATCGGCGAGGTCGTCATGGTAGGCGGCTCGACCCGGGTGCCGCTGGTACAGTCGATGGTCGGTAATTTTTTCGAACGTAAACCTATGTGCGATCTCGATCCCGACCAGGTGGTGGCTCTTGGCGCCGCGATTCAGGCCGATATTCTTGCCGGCAACAAACCCGATAGCGACATGCTGTTACTCGACGTATTGCCCTTGTCCCTGGGTATCGAGACCATGGGCGGTCTCAGCGAAAAGATCATCGACCGCAATACATCGATTCCGGTAGCTCGCGCGCAGGATTTCACGACCTTCAAGGATGGGCAGACTGCGATGTCGATTCACGTGGTACAGGGCGAACGTGAGCTGGTATCCGATTGCCGTTCGCTGGCGAAATTCGAGTTGCGGGGTTTCCCACCGATGGTGGCCGGGGCGGCGCGGATTCGCGTGACTTACCAGGTCGACGCCGATGGCCTGCTTTCGGTTAGCGCGCAGGAGACCACCAGCGGCGTCACCGCGGATATCGTCGTCAAGCCTTCTTACGGATTGACCGATTCCGAAATCGAATCGATGCTGCGCGCTTCCATGGATCACGCCCGGGAAGATATCGAAATACGCATGCTGAAAGAGCAGCAGGTCGAAGCAAACAGGGTGATAGTAGCGATCGATGCCGCGTTGGCCCAGGATGCTGAAAGCCTGCTCGGTGCAGCCGAACTGGCGCTGATCATGCAACGGCGCGACGAACTCGAAGCGGCCATCGAAAGCGCCACGGCGGATGAACTCAAGCGATTGATCAGGGCTGTCGAGGATGCCAGCGAAAATTATGTCGCGCGGCGCATGAACGCGAGCGTGAACAAGGTACTTGCCGGCAAACAAATAGACGAGGTTGATGTTCGATGACCGTAATAACGGTAAAACCCCATGAAAATATTTGCCCCGAAGGCGCGACGATAGAAGTCGAGCCCGGCATCAGTATCTGCGATGCACTGCTGAGCAACGGAATCGAGATCGAGCATGCCTGCGAAAAATCATGTGCCTGCACCACCTGCCATGTATACGTACGCGAAGGATTCGATTCGCTGGAAGAGTCGAGCGAAGACGAGGATGACTATCTCGACAAGGCCTGGGGGCTCGATATGGATTCGCGCCTGAGCTGCCAGGCGATAGTCGCCGACGAACCGCTTACTATCGAAATTCCCAGGTACACCATCAACATGGTGTCAGAAAACCACTAGGAGAAGCCGATGAGTCTCAAATGGACCGATACGCTCGATATCGCTATCGAACTGTCAGAAAAATATACCGACATTGACCCCCAATATGTACGTTTTACGGATCTGCACTCCTGGGTATGCGCGTTGGATGATTTCGACGATGATCCGAATCACTCGAACGAGAAAATACTGGAGGCTATTCAAATGGCCTGGATCGACGAGGTTGATTGATTAATTTTCAGTCAAATTCTTGACAGGAAAACGTCGAATTCTCGACATCATTGTTGTTCAAAATCAAACACTTTCGAGACGCTTTTAAGGTTATTTGAGTGTTATTCGCGCCGCAATTCGAATTTTTTTACTGTCCCGTTTTTTTAAACTAAACCATTTATAAACAAATAATTAAATCTAATACCTAAGGTAGATTCTAATTCAGCGGCTGTGAACTTGGTCACAGTTTGCTTGCAATCGTCCTCCGTTTCGGTAAATTTACTTCAACCCATCGTTCAACAAAAGTGGGTAAAACCCTGAAATTAAAACAATTTCATATATCAGGGAGATGGCCAAAAGAATAGATCCCGAAAACCGAAGATTCGGGTACGAAGACATCTTAATATATCCGGAGAGATAGATATGAGTAACGTAGCATATATCAGCGAAGTCACGACCGAAAGGCAATCCTACGGCGACCAATCCCAGTTAAAAACCTATTACGACAGCAAGAATAAAATCGGCTGGTTCCTGATGAAGGGGACTCCGAGGCCGTCATTTACGGTCAGGTTGTTGGCGGAAATAAGCTCGTATTTCGAGACCGTAAAACAAGAGATGGCCGAAACCAACGGTGAAAAGTATGACTTTCTGGTGTTGGGATCGGATATAGAGGGTGTATTCAATCTGGGCGGAGACCTTGGCCTATTCAGTCAGTACATCCGTAACAAGGACAGGGACGGACTGATAAGATATGCCGTTCACAGCATCGATCTGATTCATCAAAATATGACTCACCTTGGTGAAGACCTGACCACGATATCTCTGATCCAGGGCGACGCATTGGGTGGAGGTTTCGAATCTGCAATATCTGCAAATGTTGTTATCGCAGAAAGAGGTACAAAGGCAGGTTTACCCGAAGTCCTTTTCAACCTGTTTCCTGGTATGGGTGCTTTTTCGTTATTATCGAGAAAGATAGGTTTTGCCGAAGCAGAAAAAATGATTATGAGCGGTGGCTTGTATTCGGCCGAGAAGTTATACGATATGGGTGTCGTTGATGTTCTCGCGGAAAAAGGAGAGGGTGAGGTAGCGGTATATCGTTACATTAAATCGACCCAGAGGTCGATGAATTCATTCCGTTCAATGCAGCGGGTTAAGGACATCTGCAACCAGGTGAGCTATCAGGAACTAATCGATATCGGAACAGTATGGGCCGATGCCGCATTGAAGCTAACCGAGAAAGACCTGCGCATGATGGAGCGACTGGTTCGCCGGCAGAACACGCGGGTCGAAGATCGGGCCTGAGTTACTGATCGGTAGATTTTTTCGGATAAATGTCTTCTTGTACCGTAGCTGCATTATTCAGTGCAGCTACGGTATTATTAAACACCTCTTCTATCTTGAGGCACATCTGATTTATCTTTTCGCTGCCCATGTCATATGGCTTTAAGGCTTCTCCCTCGGCGCAGACCGCAACCAGTTTATTTGCCCCCAGCTCGGTAGCAGAACCTTTAAGGGCGTGCAAGTTCTCCCGGTACTCAAGATAGTCGTCATACATCGCTTTCTTAAGTTCCAGAATATGACTGGCGCCTTCTTTCTCGAAATTTTTCAGCAGAGTTTTCAGGAAGTCGGGATCTTCACCCAAAATGTCGAGTTCCTGTAGTACGATATTGTCATACCACTCCGACTGGGCAAAATTACATTCCATAAAAGCCCTCGATTCCTTCTCGGCGGGCGCCTTTGCTACCTGCGATCTGCGAATATTCTTGGATAGAGAGGCAATACATTCAAGCAACCCGCGAGCATCTATCGGCTTTGTCAGAAAACGATTTGCACCGGCATTCAAAGACGCCTCCCTGGCCTCCGGCGTTGCATCGGCGGTCAACATGATAATTGGCAGTTGACCGCTGGTATCCATAAAGCGCAACGATTTCACGACCTCGACACCGGATATCTCGGGCATGTTCATATCCATGATCAACATGTCGACCTTTTCCATTTCATCGCTAAGGATGTCGAGTGTCTTCTCACCGGTACTTGCTATGCGAATATTATGGCCAGCATTGCGCAGTATTCCCTCTATAACTTGTTGATTGACCTTGTTGTCTTCGGCAACGAGAATGTTCAGGGCCGATGCGCCTGCCTGTCTGGCGTAATGCTCGGCCATCGTGACGATCTTGCTGTCGTTCAGGTTGACGCTTTGTGCCGCGTGCAGCGCGTTGAACAGCAGCCGCTTTTCCTCGGGATTCGCAATCGTAGAAATATAGTAGTGGTTAGACTTGTTGGCATCGATCATCGTGTCCGAAGAATTGATCAAAACCATCGAAGTGTTTTCCAGCAAACCTTCCGACTTGACCATTTGCGCGAACTGTACCGCATTGATATCACTAAGGCAGGATTGATCAACGACAATAGTTTCGTAAGGCTGGGAATCATCGTTGGCCCGGATCAGTTGCGAAAGTGCGCGAGTCGAG
Source organism: Gammaproteobacteria bacterium (assembly GCA_029864185.1). Lineage (GTDB taxonomy): Bacteria > Pseudomonadota > Gammaproteobacteria. Next base: position 10,371 of record JAOTTY010000023.1, on the reverse strand, counting down.
GTGCGCACCCAGTCGAAATTGACTTGCCAGTATTTCAAAGAAGGCCTGATCACGTTCGCAGTATCTTCTCCGGCAAGCAACAAGACATGATTTTCAGAAATGCTGGTTTCCGGATTCCTACTGGCAACGAATGGAATCTCGAACCAAAAGGTAGATCCCTTGTCAAGCTCGCTGACTAACCCAATCTCGCCGTTCATTAACTCGACAAGTTCCTTGGAGATGGTTGTGCCGAGTCCGGTCCCGCCAAAGGCCCGGCTGGTACCTGCATCTGCCTGGGTGAAATCGTCGAATATCTTGCCGATATTCTCGTCGGCGATACCGATGCCGGTATCGGTAATTTCGAAGCGGATACGCGGGGTCGATTCGGTGCCGCCCACCAACCGCACCGACAGTATTACCGAACCTTGCTCGGTAAACTTTATCGCGTTATTGACAAGGTTGATCAGAATCTGACGCAGGTGCTGTTTATCACCTTTAAGGGCGAATGGCGTTTCCGGATCGAATGTACAGGAAACCGTTAAATCCTTTTTGTTACCCATCGGTGCCAGCATGTATATGACCGAGTTGACCAGGCCGTGCAGGTCGAAATCCTTGGATTCGATCAGGATCTTGCCGGCTTCTATTTTGGCGATATCGAGTACGTTCTCGATCAGTTCGAGCAGCGTGTTGGCCGAACTGTGCATCGTATTGACCAGTTCCTGCTGCTCGTAGTTGAGCTTGGTCTCGCGCAGCAGGTCGCCCATCCCGATGACGCCGTTCAACGGCGTTCTGAGTTCATGCGACATATTTGCCAGGAAGCGACTTTTTGCCTCGTTAGCCTGCTTTGCCATACTTACTGCCGCATGAAGTTTCTTAATCAGGAATCCTGCATAAAGCGGTAAAAGGCATAACATTAAAAGCAGGCTAATCCCGAAGCTGCGATGTTCCTGCCAGAATTCACCCCAGATCACGACGACAGAAAACCCGATAATCGCGATTACCTGAGAAACATAAAGATTACTCAAGCCAAAGCGAAATCCGTTACCCAGTATTACCCACAGGTATATCAGAAAGAGTGGAACTACCTCAGATCCGGTGTGAAACATGAGTATCGACAAAGATCCCATGTCCAGGGCCGCACCACAGATCCTGCGAATTTGTGATGGGGCTGGATTGACGATGATCGCCCCAAAAATCAGCATCGCACAGCTGTAAAACAATATCACGATCAGACCAGCAAGCGAGGTTACCGCTTCGGTTAAACTCTCGCCGCTACCCCAGGGAACGCAGATATAAACAAGAACAATAAGTCCGATTGCAAGTCTTAACTTGGCCTGCTCGGGTTCCGAATCCCCGGTCCCCTTGAGTCGGCGATTCAGCCTGCTAAGCCAGCCGACTTTTTTTTCAGACTTTTCCATGCATCAGGCATCAGCGACGGCGGTCAACCGTCGCTGAAGGTCTTGTGGATGTGGGTGATGTTGTCGAGACGCTCGAAAAATGCTTCCACACAGATTGGATCGAATTGGGTGCCTGCGTGCTTGTGCAGGTAATCCTGCGCGTCCCTGGTGTCCCAGGCGCGCTTGTATGGTCGGGTCGAGACCAGCGCATCGTAAACGTCGGCAACCGTGACGATGCGTGCCACCAGCGGGATATCCTTGCCGGAAATGCCGTTCGGGTAGCCACTCCCGTCGAAACGCTCGTGATGATTCAGGGCGATGATCGACCCCGTCTGGATATAACGGGACTGGCTATTCGACAGGATCGCGTGACCGATAATCGTGTGCTGTTGCATCGTCAGCCACTCCTGCTGTTCGAACTTGCCGGGCTTCAGCAGGATCTTGTCCTGAATCCCTATCTTACCGATATCGTGCATCGGCGCCGCGTATTCGATTTCGTCGCATTCTTTTTCGCTAAGGCCCAGGGCCTCGCCGATTTCGCGGGAGTACTTGGCCATGCGCACGACGTGATTGCCGGTCACCTCGTCGCGGTATTCCCCCGCCTTGGCCAGCCTCAGCAGGGTTTCGTGCTCACGCGAGACGATTTGCTGGGTCGCGACCTCGACCTGTCGCGCAAGCCAGTCGGCGCGGTCCTGGATGATGGATTGCTGCTCGTGCAGTTTCAGCAGGTTGCGACAACTGGTGCGACATTCGATCTGATCGATCGGACGTGTCAAAAATGCAGTCGCACCTGCCTCCAGAGCCTCGTAACGTACCGACTTTTCGCTGACCACGGTAATCATCATGATCGGGATGTCCTGGCAGGCGGGTTTTGCCCGAATTTGCTTGATCATTTCGACGCCGTTGATGTCAGGCATGCGGTAATCGGTGATGATCAGATCCGGGTGATTATGATCCAGCCATTGCAGGGCCTCGAGTGGATTGTCGAAGGAATCGACGCTTACGTCTTCTTCGGCCTGCTGAATTATCTTGGTTAGTATCGTGCGTCCGGTCGATTCGTCGTCGACGATCAGGACTCTACGCTGGCGTCGAAGGATGCTGAGTCGACGGGCATTCTCATATGGTTCGATATTTGAATCCTTTGGAATATCGGTCTTATTTTCTGTGCTCGATATCAACTTTTTCACCCCATATTGATTCAGACAGGATCGGGCATAGTAGCAATATCAATGACTTATGTCGCTTTGTTCAACTTATTATTTGAACCCTGTCACTGATAGAGAATTTGGTTATTTATGTAATAATTCCTGATTAATCAAGTTATTATGCGAATAATCTAATAAGCCAGATGAACTTATGAATCTGTCTGTAAATAATTCACATTTGAGCTTCCTTATAGCACAAATCGGCGGCGGAACCCTCCTCGGCCTGTTTTTTTTATTTTTGCTGGCAACACCGGTAATGGGCGCCCGGGCGAAAATCATCGATGTCGCCATCGGCAGCAACAACTATCGGCTCGAACTCGCACAGACTCCCGAGCAGCGACGCCTCGGCCTGATGTACCGGCGACAGCTCGAGCCTGACCGCGGTATGCTGCTGGTATACGGGGAGTCCGGTGATCACCGGATCTGGATGAAAAACATGTCGATCCCGTTGCGCGTTTACTGGATCGACAACAATTTCGAAGTGATCAAGATGCTGCGCCTGGAACCCTGTGTCGAGGATCCTTGCCCATCGTATTCGTCACCGCGCCCGTCGCGTTACGTGCTCGAGCTAAGCGACGACGACCATGACCTGGCGCCGGGTGACAGGATAGAGGGGCTTAGCGACTTGCCAGGGTAATTTTCCTGTTGTTCAACCACAACCATCCATGGGCCAGCAGCACCAGGACGATCAGGGGAACAACCGCAAAGTTTACCAGCTGCCAACCGAACAGATGCAGCAGGGCTCCCGCGCCGAACGAAGCGCAGGCGGCCGATGAAAAAACGACGAACTCGTTCAAGGCCTGCGCCCTGGCGCTTTCTTGCGGACGATAGGTTTCGGTGAGCAGGCTGGTGCCGCCGATAAACATGAAATTCCAGCCGATACCGAGCGCCACCAGCGCTGCCCAGAAATGCCCCACCGAGTTGCCGTTGAAATTAAGCAGGATGCAGGAAATCATCATCGTCGCGCCGGTCATGATGATTTTCGGCGCGCCGTAACGGTTGATCAGGTGCCCGGTGAAAAAAGACGGTACAAACATTCCGAGTACGTGCCACTGGATAACGAAGGCGACTTCGCTGAATGCATGCTGCTGATGCGTCATTTCGAGCGGGGATGCGGTCATCAGCAAAACCATGACGCCGTAGCCGATCGCCGCGCTGGCCACCGCGACGATGAACCTGGGCTGGGATGCAATTTGAGACAAGGTACGGGTGCGCGGCCGAAAGTCCCGGCGGGCCGGCGGTGGCAATTTCATGCACAGGAAATTGACGCCGTTCAGCGCGTATAGCGCGACCACCGATAGCAACGTGCCAAGATAGGTGATGGCAAAAATATCCTTGCTCAAATTGGCCAGGTTAGGCCCGATGACCGCGGCCAGTACGCCGCCGGCTAGCACGTAACCGATCGCGGTGTTTTTTCTGCCTGCGGTTGATATTTCGGTCGCGGCGAAACGAAAATAGTTGCCGAAGCCGGTATACATTCCGGTGCCGACGCAGCCGATACAAAACAGCAGGAAGGACTCCCGGTATATCCCGATTACACCGCAGGTGCCGCCGGCGATACCGATGACGGTGGCCAGTAGAAATCCACGTTTACGCCCGACTGCGCCCATCAGCATCGATGCCGGAATCGTGGTCGTCATGACCGCGACGAACTGCAGCGCCAGTGGCAGGGTGGCGAGGGCCTTGTTGGTCGCGAGCTGGCTGCCGATGAGCGCGGCAGAGGTCACCATCAACGAGTTGACAGACATCATGATCGCCTGGGCCAGCGCCAGCAGCAAGACGTTGCGGTTCAAAGAATAAACCAAAGCGCTATCGGGATTACCACCAGGCTTGACAGGTTACCGACCAGCACGATCGAGGCCACCCGATGCGGTTCCTGGCTGTAACGCTCGGCCACCATGTAGTTGAGCACCGCCGGTGGCAATATGCTGAACAGGAGCAGCAACGGCACCTGCGCTGCAGGCAACGGCACCAGCTGGATAAATATGAGCGCGCTGATCAACCCGCTGAGTGGGCATAATAGCGATCCGACGCTGCTAATGCCCCAGTCACGGAAATCGATCGCGATCATGCGTACCCCGAGCGAAAACAGCATCAATGGTATCGATACCATGCCCAGCATGTGGATGGGCAGGCGCAGGGTTTCGGGAATCACGATACCCGAGACCGATACCGCGATGCCGAGGATAGTGGAAAGAATCATCGGATTCGTGAACACGGTCCTGATGGACCACTGCTGGGTGATCAGTTGCTGTCCGACGAGGAAGTGAAGAAAATTCGATATGGCAAGCAACAGGATTGCCGCCGGCAAAAAGCCTTCACCGAATGTCAGCACGACGAGGGGTAATCCCATATTGCCGCAATTGTTGAACATCATCGGGGGTATTAGCGTTTTCCACTGGTAACCCATGATGCGGGCGACCGGCCAGGCAATGATCCCGGATCCAAGCACCACGGCAATGCAGCCGAGTGACAGTAAAAGATAGTCCTCGAGCGCGTAGCTACTCGACGACATGTAGTCGAATATCAATGCGGGGGTGAATATATCCATGTTGATACGATTCCCCGACGATACGTCGGTATCATGCCGATAGCGCGCATAAAAATATCCGATTGCGACGATACTGAATATCGGAAAGATGATCGCAAAAATGCGATAGATGAGCTCTGTCTGCGAGGCCAAGTCTAGAAGTAGAGGGTGAGGTCCTTGTGGACCGCGAGACAGGTCGCGACCGATTCGGCCTGGTCTTCGCTCAGGCGCTCCTGCATGCGCATGCCGATTGTGTCGGCGATTACCTCATCATACTCGGCGAGATCATCGGTAAGTTCGGTCGCGGCGCGTTGATGCCATTCGATCTCGGTGCGCAGCTGTTCGGCCGACCGGCTTACCTCGGCAATGGCGCTTTCCTTGTCCGGGCTGGTCCCGCGCAGCGCGCGCTTTGCCCGGGAGAGACCGGAGACGATACGGTGGGTCTCGGCCAGCAGTGCTAGTTCTGCTTCCAAAGTCTTGATCGCTTCGAGACCCTCGTCGGGAGACTGGTCCCGGATCACCGCCAGCAGCGTATCGAATCGATCCTGCAGGGCAACCAGCGAATCGGTCTGCGATATCATTTTACGCATGGTAGCAATGGGAGCATAACTGTCATCGGCGTTCTGCCGATACTGCAGCCGGGCCCGTTTCTCGGCGGTTGCCAGCGCCTTGAAGCCGGCGCGCGCTTCCTCCCAGTTGCCGGGAATGCTGTCCTCGAGTTCTTTATGACGCATTTCGTGCGCGGCGATCTCGGCGCGTATTTCGGCGATGCGCTCCTCGTCTACGGGATCCTCGAAAGTAAGCCGTTGACGCGTCTCTTCGAGTTCGTCGATCTCATCCTTGATCTTGCGCATATTTCGCTGGATCTGGCGAACCTCGATATGAAGCTGGCGATAACCGCTGGAGTAGTCTTCCAGCTTTGCGACAGATGCACGCACCTCGTCAACCCGCGTGAAAGTTTCGGCGGCAAGCTTGTAGCTTTGATTGAGTCGTTCCTGGTATTCATCCGGCAGATAGGCCAGGTTGGCCGTGCTGATCCGCTCGATGCCTGCTTCTATGACGCCACGGTTAATGTCGTATCTGGTGAACAGGTAGTCTTCCAGGCACTCTTGAAGCTTCGGGTTGCTCGGCGGCGGCGCTGTCTCGGAGGTCAGGTGGATCTTGTTGGGAAGATAGTTGACCAGGTTCGGGAACACGCCGGCAATGGTCAGTCCCAGCAGCTGCAGCGCGATAAACGCGGCCGCACCCTTGTATATCTGGGTCGTTCTGACGTCCCTGGGCGCAACCCCGCGCAGGTAAAACAGCGAAAACCCGAACGGCGGCGTCAGGAAGGAAGTCTGGATATTCAAACCCACCATGACCCCGAACCAGACCGCGGTAACGTTCGCGCTCGGCTCGGCCAGCAGGATGGGAGCGACAATCGGCACCACCACGACCGCGATCTCGAGAAAGTCGAGGAAGAAGCCGAGGAAAAAAATAACGGCCATGACCACGATAAACTGCGTCCAGAAACCGCCCGGTAACGCGGTAAGGTATTCCTTGACCAGTTCCTCGCCGCCAAAACCGCGAAACGCCGAGGTCAGCATTGCGGCGCCGAGCAGGATAATGAATACCATCGACGTCGTCTTCGCGGTATCCATCATCACACTCTGCAAGGTGTCATCGATCTTGAATGCACGCCAGGTAGCCCAGCCGATTGCCAGGATCAACACCAGCGAGGCCGCGGTCGCCATGGCGACACCGAAGGCGTCATAGCTAGTCTCGATATTCTTGATATTCAGATCAAAAAAGCTGAGCAGGATCAGGATTACGATTACCGCTCCGATCGCCAGGGCGGCCGGATAATAGGCCCTTTTCCTGCCCTCCATCAGGCGGTAGCTGCCCATCAGCATGGCCCCTACGGCGCCGATAGCGCCGGCCTGGTTTACCGTGGCGACACCGAGGATTATCGAACCCAGCACGATAAAGATCAGGGCTAATGGCGGCACCAGCGCGAGCAGCACGCGCAGCAAAAACTTGTGATCATAATCGCCTTCGAATGGCACCGGCGGGGCGACTTTCGGATTGATCAGGGCCGAAATCAGGATGTAAAGCATGTAGATTCCGACCAGGATCAAGCCTGGAATAAACGCGCCCATGAACATATCGCCGGCGCTCGCCGTAACCACATCGAAATCACTGGGCATCGAAAACTCGCCGGTAGCCGCCTTGTACTCGGAAGTGCGCGCGGTCGCCGCCTGGTCTGCGGCATTTGATAACTGGTCGGCGAGAATAATCAACACGATGGAAGGGGGGATGATCTGGCCGAGCGTACCCGAGGCGCAAATGGTGCCGCAGGCCAGCGATTTCGAATAATTATTGCGCAGCATCGCCGGCAGCGAAATCAGCCCCATTGCGATCACCGTCGCGCCGACGATACCCGTCGTTGCGGCGAGCAGGGCCCCGACAAAAACCACCGAGATGCCGAGGCCGCCAGGGATAGGACCGAACAGTTGCGCCATCGCCACCAGCAGGTCCTCGGCAATCTTCGAACGTTGCAGCATGATGCCCATGAAGATGAACAGGGGTATCGCGATCAGCGTGTCGCGTTCTACCACCCAGTACAGACTTCGATAATTGGTTACGCCGGCGCTGAGCCATTGATTGGGCCCGCCGAGGATAAAGTAAGCATCGGTGTTGCCCTCGAATATCCAGCCACAGAAAGCGGCGATGGCGATGGTCAGTATCGCCGACCCGGGTAGCGAAAACGCAACCGGAAAGCCCGAGGTCAGCGCAAACACCATGATCGCAATGAGCAATACGAGGAAATACAGCTCCACGTTCAGTGGCCTCCCGGAGTGGTGGCTTTATCGCCGGTTATCAGCTGTTGATAGCTCGGGTGCTCCCTGTCCTCGCGGCGATCCAGCATTTGCGCGATGTTGTACAGCAGGAAGCTGACGAACTGAATCATCATCGTCACCGAAAACACGACCAGGAAGGCCGCCATGATGTACTTGACGTACATGCCATAACCGCTTTGGGTAACCTCGAAACTGAGCAGTGGGCTATTGATGCTGTTGCCGCGTCCACCCATGCCATGCATCAGGATAACCCAGCAGATCGGCAGTCCGAGCAGCAGGCAGCCGATCGAATCGAACAGGGCTTTCTTACGCCGGCTGAAACCCGTGTAGAGCACGTCGACGCGTACGTGCCCTTCTTCCACCAGCGTGTGGGCACTGGCAAACAGGAACAGGGCCGCGTACCAGAATCGCACCAGGTCGCCCATGTAAGCCTGCTCATACGAGAACACGAAGCGCGAAATCACGATCAGAAATTCGGCTATTACAACCAGAAGGGCGAGCCAGCTGAAGCTGACGTTACGAAATCGGGCGGCAATGAACAGGGACAGGAACACCAGCGGGTAATGCACGTAAGTACCGCGAAAAATGGGACGGCCGAGCTCCTGGGTGAGTGATTCGCTGGCAATATGTTCCAGTATATTTTCGACACGCAGTAACGATATCAGCATGTCGGTGAGGCCGATCAGCAATACCGACCAGAAGGAAAAACGCACGATGTAGGCCGACAGGACCGCGAAGCGTATGCTTTCCTGCTCGAGCGTACGCGTGCCGGTTTTGACGACATAGCCGACGCTGGCCAATAACACCAGCAGGTAAACGGTAAACTGGCTCCAGCCCTGGACAACCTGGTTGTCGTCCAGCTGGCTGCTGAGCGCCTCGAATCCGAACCATTCATAATGAGAGAACAGCAGGAAGGGTCCGGGCATATCCTGCCAGTAGACCAGGTAATTGTTGATTAAATACAGGAATACCGTGCTCAGCATCAGGTAGCCAAAGCCACGGCCGATCAGCGGCATGTTATTCTTCAGGGGCAAGTATCTGATTCACATGGGAACGAAAACGGAGTCCGAAGACTCCGTTTTCACTTGACATCCCGTAGCTCCTAGAGCCCCAGTACGCGGTTGCGTTGCGCCACGTAGGCCTGATCCGAGATCTTGGCCCAGGCGCCCACCTCGCCTCGCGACTTGAGGAAGCTCTGGTGAATTTCCTTGGCCAGCGGACTGTGCTGCTGCACTTCTTCGAACACCTCCGCCGCTGCGTCACCGAAGCTATCGTAGGTGTCGTCGCTGAAGCTCATCAATTTGACGCCCTGATCGGAAATCAGCCTTTTCAGCGCGGCACCGTTCTTGGCGTTGTACTCGGACATCATCACCGAGTTTTCGACTTCCGCGGCGGCGGTAACAAGCAGTTTGTCCGACTTGCTGAGGCCATCCCAGAACTTCTTATTGACGCCGAGCGAGAGCATAGAACCGGGTTCGTGCATTCCGGGGTAATAATAAAACTTGGCCGCCTCGAAGAATTTCATGACCTCGTCGTTCCACGGACCAACCCACTCGGTCGCGTCGATCGCGCCGGACACCAGGTTTTCGTAGATCTGACCACCCGGCAGCGATACCGGTGAAGCCCCCAGCTTGGCGAGCACGTCGCCGCCGAGTCCCGGGATGCGCATTTTCAACCCCTTGAAGTCGGCAGCCGAACGCATTTCCTTGCGGAACCAGCCGCCCATTTGCACACCGGTGTTGCCACAGGGCAGGCACTTGAGGCCATACTCGGCGGCGAGCTTGTCCCATAGCTGCTGGCCACCGCCAAACTGGGTCCAGGCGTTGACCTCGGTAAAGGTCATGCCGAAGGGTACGCCGGTAAAGTAGGCCCAGCCAGGGTGCTTGCCTTTCCAGTAATAATCAGCGGCGTGGTACATTTGCGCATTGCCAGAGGCCACCTCGTCGAACGAGTCGAACGCCTTGACGCGCTCGCCGGCGGCGAAATAATTAACCTTGATGCGACCATCGGTCATCGCGGTCAGACGCTCGGCGAAGCGCTGGGCGCCGGTACCGAGACCGGGGAAATCACGTGGCCAGGTCGATACCATGGTCACTTCGATTCGACCCTGGGCGATTGCAGGTGCCGAAACCGCGCCTGCTCCGGTTGCGAGGGCGGCGGCGACACCACCTTTGAGTACATCACGACGTTTCATTATTGATTCTCTCCGTTAGTGGCTATATTGCTTGATATTTTATTTATATATTGGTCGGAGGCCCTGACTGCAGGCCCCTGCTTACATCGTTGCCATTCTGGGCTTTCTATCCCAACATTTCAAGTTTTAACGCCGATGCGAAGGTTTCCCGATGCCTCCTTCTGGTGCGATTTGAGCTGCTCCCAGGCGGCCCTGATTTCGGCGCCCGGCGTCCCGCAGTTGGCGG
>JAOTTY010000022.1 GCA_029864185.1 Gammaproteobacteria bacterium | reverse complement strand
ACGGCGGCCCGCCGGTGCCGCCCGCCATGACCAGAATCGGTTTTTGCAACCTGCCGTTCATGACTCTCTCACCACTTTCTTGCGCACCGCGCCGACGCCATCCCCCTGCTGGAATTCGTAGTAGACCCGCAGCACCAGCCCCACCGCGAACGACATGCTCAGAATCGAGTTTCCGCCGTAACTGATAAATGGCAGGGTCAGGCCCTTGGTCGGCAGGGCGCCCATGTTGACGCCGATATTGAATACCGCCTGCAGCGTGATCAGCAGGCCGACGCCGTAGGCCAGGTAGGCGCCGAAGGCCTGCTGCTTCTGCAACGCCATCCTGGCAATGGCGAAACATCGAACCGAGAACATGGCGAACAGTGCGATCAACACGACCTGCCCGACAAAGCCGAATTCCTCGGCAAAGATCGCGAACATGAAGTCGGTATGCGCCTCGGGCAGGTAAAACAGCTTCTGTATGCTGCCGCCGAGACCCGCACCGAACCAGCCGCCGCTGCCAATCGCAATCAGCGATTGCGTCAGCTGAAAACCGCTGTTGAAAGGATCGGCCCAGGGGTCGATAAAAGACGTTATCCGTGCCAGTCGGTAGGGCGAAGATACCGCGAGCAAACCCATGATCGCGAGCGTGCCGATGACGAACAGGATGAACTGCCCGAAACGCACGCCGCCGAGAAAGATCAGCCCCAGGCCGGTCATCAGCAACACCGCGGCCGCGCCGAAATCGGGCTCCAGCACCAGCAGACCGCTGGCAACCGCGAGGATCAGCATGGGCTTGATGAATCCCATCGTGTTGGTCCTGACCTCGTCACAGCGCCGAATCAGGTAGCCGCTCAGATAAATAATCAGAAACAGCTTTGCGATCTCCGAAATCTGGAACGTGAACAGACCGAAATTAAGCCAGCGGGTGCTGCCATTGACGGTATGACCGATACCGGGAATCAGCACGAAGGCCAGCAGGATAATCGATCCCAGCATCAGTACCATACCGTTGTTGTTCCAGAATTCGAGCGGTATCTTGCAGGCGAACCACATCAGCGCCAGGCTTAACGCGATGCGCAGGAACTGGCGCTTGGCGTAGTAAAAAGGATCCTGGGTCAGCTGATCGGCAATACCGACCGACGCCGACGCCACCATGACCAACCCGATACAGATCAGTACCAGGTAGATCAGCAGAATCACGCGGTCGTATTCCGGTGCGAGGTCAAGCTCGCTGGTCGCGGCCAGATTGCCGGTTCGAATCGCCTGGCTATTCATCCGCAAGCTCCCTGACCCGCCGCATGAAATCGTCGCCGCGTGCCTCGAAATTCTGGTACATATCGAAACTCGCGCAGGCCGGCGCCAGCAAAACACAATCACCACTGACCGCGCAGGCGCGGGCGCGTTCGACCGCCTCTTGCATGTCGCGCACCCGTTCTATGCGGGTACTGCCCTGCCAGGCTCGCTGCAACCGTGGCGCATCCTCGCCGAGCAACAGCACGCACTTTACCCTGCGTCTCAGCGTTTCGGTCATGGCCGACATGTCCGCGCCCTTGGCCTGCCCGCCGGCGATCAGTATGACCGGCTGCTCGCGCCCCTCGATCGACGCCCGGGCCGCGCCGATATTGGTCGCCTTGGAATCGTTAATCCATTCCACCCCGTCGATTTCGGCAACCCACTGGCTGCGGTGCGCAATACCGCCGAATTCACGCAATGCCGCGACGATCGCTTCCCGCGAAATACCGAGGCCATGGGCAATCGCCATCGCGGCGAGGCAGTTGGCAAAGTTATGCCGACCGCTGACCTTCAGCTCGGTTACCCGCAGCCAGGGTTCATCGCGATGCGCCAGCCACAGGCCATCGTCCTCCAGCAGCCTGAAATCGGCCGTCGAGTCCGGATCCAGGCTGAAACAGACATCGCCGGCATCGTGGCGCGTCGCGGCATCGTCCAGGTTGCTGACACAGAGCCCGGCATTGCGGTAAACGCGCAGTTTGGCCTCGACGTAGGCGTCGTAATCGGCGTAACGATCCAGGTGATCCTCGCACAGGTTCAGCAGGGTAGCGACGCGCGGCTGCAACGACGTGGTCGTCTCTAGCTGGTAGCTCGACAGTTCGAGTACGTAGTAGTCCGCGTGTCGCTCGAGCAGGTCCAGCGCGGCGGTGCCGATATTCCCGCCGACGGCGACAGTATTTCGATCCTGCGAAATCATCGCGCCAACCAGCGTCGTCACCGTGCTCTTGCCGTTGGAGCCGGTAATCGCGACTACCGGCCGGTCTACCAGTCGGGCAAACAATTCGATATCGCCGACGATCTGCTTGCCGCTCGCCGCCGCCTGCTCGATGACCGGGTCGTGTATCGAAAGCCCGGGACTGACCACGATAATCTCGGACCATGCGATCAGATCGGCGTCGAGCGGTCCGGCGTGAAAATCGATGTTGTCGAAGCGGGATTTCAGTTCGCCGAGGAAAGGCGGTATGTCACGCGTATCCTGGACACGGCAACGATAGCCGTGGCTGAGCAGGTAGCGCGCCACCGAGTACCCGGTAACGCCGAGCCCCACCACCAGGTAGTTGACGTCTTGTAGCGCTGCGTTTTGCTGATTCACGACAAGCATTACCGTATCTTTAAACTCGCCAGCCCGATCAGCACCAGCACCACGGTGATAATCCAGAAGCGCACGATGATGCGCGGTTCCGGCCATCCCTTGAGTTCGTAATGGTGATGCAGGGGCGCCATGCGGAATATGCGGCGCCCGGTCAATTTGAAAGAAGCCACCTGCAGCATCACCGATACCGTCTCGACGACGAAAATTCCGCCCATGATGAAAAGCACCAGTTCCTGGCGCACGATAACCGCGATGACCCCGAGCGCGGCACCGAGCGCCAGCGCGCCCACGTCGCCCATGAACACCTGCGCCGGATAGGTATTGAACCACAGGAAGCCGAGCCCGGCACCCACCAGCGCGCCGCAAAAGACCACCATCTCGCCGACCCCGGGCACGTAGGGGATGCCGAGATAATTGGAAAAATTGAAGTTCCCGGTCAGGTAGGCGAATACGCCAAGCGCGCCGCCCACCAGCACGGTAGGCAGTATCGCGAGGCCGTCGAGACCATCGGTCAGGTTGACCGCGTTGCTGCTGCCGACGATGACGAAATAGGTCAGCACGACATAAAACCAGCCGAGATCGATCAAAACGTTCTTGAGAAACGGCAGGATCAGCTGGGTTTCGATCGGAAACTGAGCGGTGTTGAACAAGGCCAGCGCCGCGCTCAACCCGATGACCGATTGCCACAGGTACTTGGACCTGGCCGACAGCCCCCTGGAGTTTCCATAGACAATCTTTTTGAAATCGTCGATCCAGCCGATGGTGCCGAAGCCGATCGTGACGAACAGTACGATCCAGACGAAGCGGGACGACAGATCGCTCCACAGCAGCGTGCTGGTAACGATTGCCACCAGGATCAGGGCGCCACCCATGGTCGGCGTTCCGGCCTTGGAGAAATGACTTTCCGGTCCATCGTCGCGCACGCTCTGCCCGATCTTGTAACTGCTCAGGTACCTGATCATGACCGGGCCGACGATCAGCGAGATCACCAACGCGGTCAGCACCCCGAGTATGGTGCGCATCGTCAGGTACTGGAATACGTTGAACCCGCTGTAATAATGGGTGAGATACTCGGACAGGCTATACAGCATTGGCGTCTCCCCGGTTCGCGGGCTGCGTCAGCATCTCGACCAGCCGCTCCATGCCGGCGGCGCGCGAACCCTTGACCAGCAGGTTTACCCCGTCGTGGATCTGCGCCAGTATCGCTTCCGCCATGTCATCGATGCGCTCGAAACAATAACCGTCGGCGCCGAATTCCTGGCTGGCGATGCAGCTCATTTCACCGATGCCGAAAAATTTTTCGACGCCCAGCTCGCGCGCGGCACGCGCCGCATGTCGATGCAGCGCCACCGCGTCTGCACCGAGCTCGGCCATATCACCGAGCGCCAGCCAGGGCGACCCCTGCAATGCGCACAGCACCTTGATGCCCGCCGCCAGCGAATCCGGGTTGGCATTGTAGCTATCATCGATCAGGCGACTGTGCGCCGGTCCGGCCAGCACCTGCAGGCGACCCTTGACGCCGGAGAATCCCGCCAGATTCTCGACCGCGGTCCCGAAGGCGACGCCCGCAAGTAGCGCCAGCGAAACGGCGGCGAGCGCGTTGCGGGCGTTGTGTTCGCCCATGACCGCGAGCGTGCAGGCGCGGGTTTCGTCCCGATAGCAAAACTCGACCGTCAGGGAGCCATCCTCGAGCGACCAGCCGGCGCCGACATCCGCTGCATGATCGATACCGCAACTCATCCGGGTACCGGCCGCGCAGCGTAGTTTCCAGTACTCGCTTGCCGCCTCGTCGACATTGAACAGGGCCAGCTGTTCGGGACCGCAATAGTCGTAAAGCTCGCCCTTGGCCTCTATCACGCCCTGCACATCGCCGAATCCCGCCAGGTGCGCGGCGGCGACGTTATTGACGTAGACAATATCCGGTTCTGCAATTTCGGCAAGGCGGGCTATTTCCCCGCGATGGTTTGCGCCCATTTCGATAATCGCGAATTCATGCCTCGGGTCCAGTTCGAACAGGGTCAGGGGCACACCGATATCATTATTCAAATTACCCCGGGTAGCGAGGGTACGGGCCTGCCTCGACAGGATCTGGTGCAGCATTTCCTTGACCGTGGTCTTGCCGTTGCTGCCGGTCAGCGCGATCACCTGCGGGTCGCAGCGCTGGCGCCAGTAGTTTGCCAGCTCCCCCATCGCGATCTTGCAGTCGTCTACCCGAATCTGCTGGATTTCGCATGGCTGCGCTTGCTCGACCAGTGCGGCTATAGCGCCGTTACGGAAGGCGGCCTCGACAAAATTATGGCCGTCGAAATTGGCGCCCCGGATCGCGACAAACAGCATGCCTTCGCAAGATTTACGGCTATCGATGGTAACCCCGCGAAAGCCGGTTAGCGGCCGGGTAGCGCTGTCCTGCGCAAATATTTCGGCCAGCTCCCCTGGCGACAGGCTAATCACGTGCCACCTGCAGAATTCGGCCGACCACATGCCTGTCGCTGAACGGGCGCCGCTCGTTACCGACAATCTGTTCCTGTTCGTGTCCCTTGCCGGCAATCACCACGAGGTCTTCGGGCGCCGCCTGCGATAACGCGTATTCGATTGCGGCCTGGCGATTGTGCACCACGCAGGCACGGTCGGGGCGCTGCATACCGGCGAGGATTTCGTCGGCGATTTTTTGCGGCGATTCGTTGCGCGGGTTGTCGTCGGTGACGATGACGCGGTCGGCCAGTTCCTCGACCGCGCGGCCCATGCCGCCGCGCTTGCCCTGGTCACGATCGCCGCCGCAGCCGAATACGCACCAGAGCCTGCCCGCGGTATGCTCGCGACTGGCCGTGAGGCATGCGCGCAGCGCCTGCTCGGTGTGGGCGAAATCGACTACCACCGATGCCATCCTGTGTCCGCCGCTGAATTTCTCCATGCGCCCTGGTATCGGTTTCAAATCCTTCACGGCAAGTTCGAGCTGGTCGTGCTCGAGCCCCAGGGCCACCAGCGTGGCAATGCAGGCAAGCAGGTTTTCGACGTTGAACCTGCCGATCAGGCCGGTTACGGCGGTTACTTCCCCGCGCGGGGTCATGGCACGGACATTTTGCCCGTCGTCGGTAAATTCGACCGATATCAGGCTAACCTCCGCCTCCAGCGCATGGTCCGTCGCGGCCGAAAAACGAACCAGGGAATCGGGCTCTACCGACCGGCATAACCGTCGGCCGAAGGTATCGTCGACATTGACCACGCGCCCGGAGAGTTCGAATTCGTGAAACAGACGCGCCTTGGCGGCGGCGTATTGTTCGTGACTGCCGTGGTAGTCGAGATGATCCCGCCCCAGGTTGGTGAGGACCGCGATATCGAAATCGCAGCCATTGACGCGATACTGCTCCAGCGCGTGTGACGAGACTTCCATCACCACGTATTCGCAGCGCTGCTGCAGGAACCGGTGCAGGTGCGACTGCAACTTGACGGCGTCGGGTGTCGTCAGGCTGTCCGGGGTCAGGTCGTTGGCGATGCCGTAGCCGAGGGTTCCGATGCTGGCGCAGGTCCTGCCAACCCGCGTCAGGGCCTGGGTTACCAGGTGGGTGACGCTGGACTTGCCGTCGGTGCCGGTGACGCCGACTATCGTCATCGCGTGTCCGGGATCGCCGAAGAAACGACTGACGATATGTCCATGCACCCGCTCCAGCTGATCTACGCCGATCCAGTGGGTGTCGACCTGCTTGCGCAACAGCGAAATTCGCTGCTGGCAGTAATCATCGACGGCATCGTAAATCACGGCTACGGCGCCGGCCTTGACGGCATCTATCGCGTAGTCGATGCCATTGACGTTGATTCCTGGCAGCGCGATAAAGGCGGAACCGCCGGTGATTTCGGTGCTGTTGCTCGCGATATTGTGAATCTCGATCGGCGGCACCGGATCCCGTGTGGT
The DNA here is from genome assembly GCA_029864185.1 of Gammaproteobacteria bacterium. GTDB lineage: Bacteria > Pseudomonadota > Gammaproteobacteria. The sequence continues at coordinate 19,914 of JAOTTY010000022.1, read as the reverse complement.
GAAATCCGACAATAGTTCGGTCAGTGACATTCCGGGACTGTTGGCGCTAACCATCATGCCCCCTTACCGACGCGTTGTGCCAGGGTGGGCAGATCGTCCGGGGGAATGTCGAGAATGCGCAGTGCGTTCGACATGACTTCCTGGAAAACCGGCGCGGCGACAACGCCACCGTAATACCCGTTTTGCGTCGGTTCATCGATCATGATCGCCATCACCAGGCGCGGCTTGCTGGCAGGGGCGATACCGGCAAACACCGCAACATAATCGTCCTTCTGGTAACCGCCGTCGATACTCTTTTTCGCGGTGCCGGTCTTGCCCGCGACCTGGTACCCGGACACTGCCGCCAGCTGCGCGGTCCCCTTCGGACCAACCACCTGGGTCATCATTGCGAGCAGCTGCCGCGCGGTCGAAGCTTTCATGACATGACGCGAGATTTCGTTGTCGCGCGCCACCACCGACTCCTTGCGCAACAGGCTCAGTTCCGGCAGGCGCCCCTGGTTCGCGATCATCGCATAGCCGCGCGCTAGCTGGGTAATCGACAGGGACATGCCGTAGCCGAATCCCATGGTGGCGTGGTCCAGCGGTTGCCACTGGCTGTGGTGACGGAAATACCCGGACGACTCGGCCGGGAAGGAAACTCCCGTCGGCTCACCGAAGCCGTAGGAACTGAAGCTGTCCCATAGCTCCTCGGGCTGCATCGACATCGCAACGCGCGAGGCGCCGACATTGCTCGATTTGCGCAAGATGCCGGCCAGGTCGAGCACGCCGAAGTTGCGGAAATCCTTGACCGCGTGGCCGCTTACCATCATGTAGCCGGGCGATGTATCGATACGGCTGTCGCGATCAAATCGACCCCGGTCCAGCGCGGCTGCAAGGGTAAAGGGTTTGATCGCGGATCCGGGCTCGAACACATCGGTCAATGCCCGGTTGCGCAATTGCTCGGCCGCCATCGAGGTACGCCGGTTGGGGTTGTACGACGGCTGATTCACGATTGCGAGGATTTCGCCGTTGCGCACGTCCAGCAACACCGCGGAACCCGCGCTGGCGGCATGATATTTGATCGCACGGGCGAGGCTGCGGTAAACGATGTACTGCAGGCGCATATCGATACTGGTGTAGATATCGTTGCCGGAAATGGCCGCCTTCACCTGCGCGAGCTCCTCGACCACCTCTCCGCGTCGATTGCGGATGACGCGACGTTCCCCGGGTTGCGCGCGCAGCCAGTCCTGGTATACCAGTTCCAGTCCTTCCTGTCCCCGGTCGTCGATATCGGTAAATCCGACCAGGTGGGACACGACTTCCCCGGCTGGATAGTAACGTTGATACTCGCGCTGCAGGTACACGCCGTCGATTTCTGCGGCCAGCGCACGCGCGAAATCCGGTTCGAGCTGGCGTTTCAGATAAACGAACTCGCGGCTGGCGCGCTGCTTCAGCATGGTAACGGTATCGCGGTAATCGAGACCCAGTTTAGCGGTCACCTGTTTCAACGCGGCCAGGTTTTCCAGAATTTCCGACGGATCGACCCACACCGAGTCGACCGGGGTGCTGATGGCAAGCGGTGTGCCGAAGCGATCGAGTATCGCACCTCGATAGGCCGGGGTTTCGATGGTGCGAATCTGGCGCTGCACGCCCTGGCTGGCGAGAAAATCCTGTTCGACGACCTGCAGGTAAAGCGCGCGTCCGATCAGGCCGACAAGCAGCGAAATCAATACGGACAACACCAGGTAATGGCGCGTACCGAGGAAAACCGCCTGCTGTTCCTGGGGCTGTAGGCTGTCGCTTTTTTTCATCGCAGGCGCACCAGCTCGACGTTTTCGGGTAAACGCATTTTCAAATCCTTGCGTGCCCTCGATTCGACATTGCTGTGGGTAGCCAGTGTCGTGTTCTGCAGCTGCAATCGTCCCCACTCGATGACCTGTTGGTCCTGTTGTTTCTGGATGCTGCGCAGGTCGGCAAACAGTACCCTACTTTGATGCTTCACGTAAATCACCGTCAATGCGCTGCCGAGAACCATGGTCAACAGCAGCGGGAACCAGAGCCTGCTGTTCATCAGGCGGCGCGCTCTGCGATGCGCAACACCGCGCTGCGCGCGCGCGGATTGGTCGATAGCTCGCTGGTGCCCGCCATGATTGCGCCGCCGACCAGCCTGAGGCGAATCACCGAATCGATTTCGCTGTCGCGCAGCGGCAGGCCGCGCGGAATTTTCCGCCGCGTGCTGTGTGACTTGAAAAACCGCTTTACCAGCCGGTCTTCAAGCGAGTGGAAACTGATGACGAGCAGGCGGCCGCCGACCTTCAGGATGCTGAATACCGAATCGAGCAGACGCTGGAGCTGGGCCAGCTCCTGGTTGATATGAATCCGAATCGCCTGAAAACTCCGCGTCGCCGGATTTTTGTTGTTCTTCGGCCGCGGCAGGATTTCGCCGATCAGGCCGGCCAGCGTCGCGGTATCTTCGATTGGACGGGTCGTGCGTACTTCGACAATTTTCCTGGCAATCCGCCGCGAATGACGCTCCTCGCCGTATTCCCACAGTACCCGCGCGATTTCCGCCTCGTCCGCCTGCGCCAGCCACGACGCCGCGGACTGGCCCGCGTCGGGATTCATGCGCATGTCCAGCGGTCCGGTCTGCTGAAAGCTGAAGCCGCGCCGGGGGTCATCCAGCTGTGGCGACGAAACGCCGAGGTCGAGCAGGATACCGTCGATTTGCTCGAGCAGATCGAGCCGCGCGACCTGCGCCTGCAGGTTGGCGTAATCGTCGTGAATAATGGTAACGCGCTTATCCTTGCCGAGCGTCGCGCGAGCATCGGCAATCGCCTGCGGATCCCGGTCCATCACGATCAGGCGCCCGTGTTCCCCGAGTGCCTCCAGAATCGACCTGGCGTGCCCGCCGCGGCCGTAGGTGCCATCGACGTAGTTACCGTCGGGCCTGATCGCAAGCCCGACGATGACCTCGTCGTGCATTACCGGCGCATGCCTGGCGCTCATAGCGTCAACTCCGCAAGCGCGCCCGGCATTTCGTCGCCGCCGCTTTCTGCCAGCCAGGTCTCCATGCGCTCGTTCCAGAGCGTCTCGTCCCAGAGCTCGAATTTCTTGCCCTGGCCGATGAGCACGACCTTCTTGCCAAGGCGGGCATAGTCGCGCAACGGGTTGGATAACAGCATGCGGCCGTTGGCGTCGACCTCGGCCTCGGTGGCATGGCCGATCAACAGGCGCTGGATGCGCCGCGTGGTCGGATTGAAACTCGGCAAGGCCTCGATTTTTTCTTCGATCAATTCCCATTCGGGAAGCGGATATATCAGCAGGCAGGGCTGGTCGGTATCGATAGTGACGACGAGCAGTCCCTGGCAGCTTTCCGCCAGCCGCTCGCGATAACGCGCGGGAAGAACAATCCTCCCCTTCGCGTCCAAACTTAGATTGGAAACCCCTCGGAATTTATGCACGCTTAACCCGTTATGTGCCACTTTGTGACACTTTTACCCACTTACCGACACAATATGGCTAATTTTTACAACAAGTCAAGTAAAAATGGGCGTTAAATCAACGGGTTTTCTCAATAACGTCAATAACTTAGCTATGTTTTCCACAATCCGAAGGTGAATTAGCCAAGCAAATCGGTTACTTAGCCAGTCTACTTAAAGTAATACATTAGGTTTTTGTCAATATTGTGCGAAATTGCACAAAAAAACGGGGATCGGAAATCCTGCAGCCAAAGTCGGGGACGCATAAAAATGCGTCCCCTCAAATTGAAAGTCAGCCTGTAAGCCGGGTTCTGTCGAGGATAATCATTCATCTGGACCGGAAGTCACCTCCCGGTCTCAAGCGACCAACCCGAAAACGGCGCGGGCCACGCCATCGTTTTCCTATTTGGTCTTGCTCCGGGTGGGGTTTACCCTGCCGCTTCTGTTACCAGACGCGCGGTGCGCTCTTACCGCACCATTTCACCCTTACCAGCCGGGGCTGGCGGTATACTTTCTGTTGCACTGGCCGTGGGCTCGCGCCCCCCAGACGTTATCTGGCACCCTGCCCTGCGGAGCCCGGACTTTCCTCCGGTTCCTGCTGGAACCAGCGATTATCCAGCTGACTTGGCGCGCATATTAACACAAAATGCAGAACTCCGGGGACACAATAGTTAACCCCTGCCGAGTTAACTATTGCGTCCCCGTATCTGCTTAATTCGATGAGCCGCTGGTGGCAACCCGGTCATAGATCAACTGCTCGAGCAGCGTTATTTTTTCGTCCTGCTGCAAAAACGGTCGGATCGCGCTCAGCAGTTCCTGCCGTTCGGAAGAATAGAACCAGCTCTGCCAGGCTTCCTCGCTGCTCCAGCGGGTGATGACGACATATCGATTCGGCCGGTGAATTTCCACCAGCGACTCCCCGGAGAGGTACCCGGGGGCGCTCGCCATGACGCCCAGCAGGTCCACAATCGCGGACTGATAAAACTGCTCCAGGCCCTCGGCAATTTCACGTTCGATAATTACCCTGATCATTGATATTTTTCCCGGCCCGAGGCCGCGTTTAAGATGCATACCTGTGTTAAATCAGTTCGGCAGCATATACAATCCTGCCCATAACACAATATCTTCCGGGAGGAATGCAGATGACCTGGCAACGCAAGATCCTGCGCGTCAACCTGACTACGGGAAGCTGCGGCACCGAGCCGCTGAACATGGAATGGGCGCAAGCCTATCTCGGATCTCGAGGCCTCGGCAGCAAGTACCTGTATGAAGAAATGGACCCGGCCGCCGACGCCCTGTCGGCGGAGAACAAGGTTATCTTTGCCACCGGACCCCTGACCGGCACGATGGCTTCTACCGGCGGGCGCTACTCGGTCATCACCAAGGGCCCGCTGACCGGTGCCATTGCCTGTTCCAATTCAGGCGGAAAGTTTGGTGGCGAACTCAAGATGGCCGGTTACGACCTGCTGATCATCGAGGGAGAATCGGACAGGCCGGTTTACCTCCACATCGAAGACGACGAGGTGGAAATCTGCGACGCCAGCGAGATCTGGGGCAAGACCGTCTGGGAGACCGAGGATATCCTTGCCGAGAAATACCAGGATCCGTTAATGCGTTTTGCCGGCATCGGCCAGGCTGGCGAAAACCTGTGCCGTTACGCCTGCGTGGTCAACGACAAGCATCGCGCTGCCGGGCGTTCCGGCGTTGGCGCGGTGATGGGCGCCAAGAAGATCAAGACCATCGCGGTGCGTGGCAGGCGCGGCGTCAGGAGCGCTGACCCGAAAGCGTTCTACCGGATCGTCAACGAGGTCAATGCACGCCTCGACGATCGCGAGGGCATGGCGCGTGACGGTACGCTCGCGATGATGGATGTCACCAACGGTTTCGGCGCCCTGCCGACACGCAACAATCGCAGCGTGCGCTTCGAAGGTGCCGAAAAACTGAACCCGGAAGCGATGCATACACCGAACCTAAACGGGCATACCAATATCGTCACCAACGGCGCCTGCTTCGGCTGCACCATCGGCTGCGGCCGGATCTGTAAAATCGATCCAACCCATTTCTCGGTCAAGGACAAACCGCAGTACCATGGCGCCTCTGGCGGCCTCGAGTACGAAACGGCCTACGCCCTCGGCGCCGCCTGCGGCGTCGACGATATCGACGCGGCAACCTATGCGGGCTTTCTGTGCAACGAGTACGGCATGGACCCGATTTCGCTGGGCGGCTCGGTTGCCGCGGCTATGGAATTGTTCGACATCGGCGCCATCGACGAAAAAACGACGGGCGGCATCAAGCTCGAGTTCGGCAACGCCGAGGCCCTGTGCCAGATTTCGGAGCTAACCGGCAAGGGCGAGGGCTTTGGCGCGGACATCGCGATGGGCTCCAAACGCCTGTGCGAAAAATATGGACACCCCGACCTGTCGATGACGGTCAAGGGACAGGAATTCGCCGCCTACGATGGCCGCGCGATGCAGGGCATGGGGCTTGCCTACGCCACCAGCAACCGTGGCGCCTGTCATCTGCGCGCCGATCCCTACGGCCACGACTTCGAAACCACAGAAATCAAGGGCAAGGCCGAAATCGTCGCCGAAACACAACGCGATACCGCCTTTATCGACTCGAGCGGCCTTTGCCTGTTTCCGGGCGGCTGCGGCTGGGGGCTCGACGATTATCGCGCGCTGGTCGATGCCGCCTGCGAGGGCGACTGGAGTAGCGAAGCGCGCATGAAGGAAACCGGCGAGCGTATCTGGAACCTCGAAAGACTGTTCAACCTGAAGGCAGGCCTCGGCAGGAAGGACGATACCCTGCCGAAGCGGATTCTCGAGGAACCGGCCGACGTCGGCACCGCCAAGGGTCTGGTTTGCCGTCTCGATGAAATGCTGCCCGAGTACTACCAGCTCAACGGCTGGGACGAGCAGGGCGTACCCACCCGCTCCACGCTCGATCGCCTGGGTCTCGACTAATCTCGTTGCATGGAAGTTTCGGTAACACTGTTTGGCGGGCTGCGACATTACCTGCCCGCCGGCAGCACTTTCAACAAGTGCCGCATCAGCGTCGATGACGGCGCCAGCCTGGAGGCGCTGTTGCAGCGCGTGCCGATCCCCGAGGACAAACCTTACCTGGTTATTCTGAACGACGAAAAAGTCACGCCGCAGCAGTATGCCGGAATAACCATCAGGGCAGAGGACGAGGTGGTGCTGCTGCCACCGATCAAGGGCGGGTAAAACGGGATGTCGCGACTGCCGGCCACGCTTGCTCTCGCGATCGCAATCCTGACCTGCGCCGCTCAGGCCGCACCGGCCGAGGCGGTCAAGTCGAAATGGCACACGCCTTACGGACTTTATCTGACCCCGCAGGAGGCCTATCGAATGAAGTCGGCGGGCGCACAGCGGGTACTGCTGATCGACGTACGCACGCGCGCCGAGGTCAAGTATATCGGCTTTGCAGACGCGGCAGATGCCAATATCCCGGTGCGCATGCTGCGCGACGACTATGCCTGGAGTGAAAAGTCGGGCACCTACCGCACCCGTGAAAACCCGGATTTTGTCGCCGCCGTCGAACGCCTGCTGGAGCTGAAGGGGCTGGATCGCGACAGCCCGATTATCCTGATGTGCCAGTCTGGATCGCGCGTACCGATTGCCGCGGGCCTGCTGCACGAGGCCGGGTTCGGCAAGGTTTACACCCAGTACCAGGGATTCGAGGGAATCAAGGCAAAACAGGGCCCTGACCGGGGCAAGCGGGTCGTCAACGGCTGGAAGAACGCCGGGCTGCCGTGGAGCTATGAACTCGACGCGGGCAAGATGTATTTCAATTTCGCGCCCTGATTGCCTGATTTTCGGCGCCGGAACGCCGGCTAGCCACGCTCGCTGCTAGGCGGCGCATTCCTCGGTACCGATGACCTCGCCCTCGTCATCGAGGGTTTCCAGTTTTACGCCGAAACCCCACAGCCGGTGCAGGTGCTTGAGCACCTCCGCTCTGGTATCGGCGAGCGGCACCCTGTTGTGCGGCACGTGGCGCAGCGTCAGCGAACGGTCGCCGCGCATATCGACGTTGTAAACCTGGATATTGGGCTCGTTCATGCTTAGATTGTACTGGTTGGACAACGAATGGCGGATGTGCCGATAGCCGGAATCGTTGTGGATCGACGTCACCTCGAGCTCGCTGCGCTCCTCGTCGTCGAGGATCGAGAACAGCTTGAATTCGCGAATCAGGCGCGGTGACAGAAATTGCGAAATAAAGCTTTCGTCCTTGAAATTACGCATCGCGAAATCAAGCGTTTGCTGCCAGTCCGAGCCCGCGATATCCGGGAACCACTTGCGATCCTCCTCGTCGGGATCGACGCAGATGCGCTTGATATCCGACATCATTGCGTAACCGAGCGCATAGGGATTGATGCCGCTGAAATGAGGGCTGTCGAAATCCGGCTGCGAAACTACGTTGGTGTGGCTCTGGATGAATTCGAGCATGAACCCGTCGGTCACCTTGCCTCGATCGTAGAGCGCGTTCATGATGTGGTAATGCCAGAAACAGGCCCAGCCCTCGTTCATCACCTGGGTCTGACGTTGCGGATAAAAGTACTGTCCGATCTTGCGCACGATGCGCACCACCTCGCGCTGCCAGGGCTCGAGCAGCGGCGCGTTCTTTTCGATAAAATAAAGGATATTCTCCTGCGGTTCCTCGGGAAAATTCGATTCCCTGGCCTCCTCTTCCCTGGCTTTTTTCTGTGGAATCGTCTTGTACCACAAATCGTTTACCTGCGATTGCAGGTACGCCTCGCGCTCCTTGAGCCGCTCCTTTTCCTCGCGCATCGATACCGGGTACGGCCGCTTGTAGCGGTCCACGCCATGATTTTGCAGCGCGTGGCAGGAATCCAGCAGGTTTTCCACCGCCTCGATCCCGTAGCGCTCCTCGCATTCGGCGATGTAACGCTTGGCGAAAACCAGATAATCTATGATGGCCTCGGCATCGGTCCAGGCGCGAAACAGGTAGTTGCCCTTGAAAAACGAATTATGGCCGAAGCTGGCATGCGCGATGACCAGCGCCTGCATCATCATCGTATTCTCTTCCATCAGGTAGGCGATGCAGGGGTTCGAGTTGATGACGATTTCATAGGCCAGGCCCATATGGCCGCGCCGATACTGCTGCTCGTTGCGGATGAAATGCTTGCCGAATGACCAGTGACTGTAACCGATCGGCATTCCGACGCTGGCGTAGGCATCGAGCATTTGTTCGGCGGTAATCAGTTCGATCTGGTTGGGATAGGTATCGAGGCCGTATTCTTCGGCGATTGCCTCGATTTCGGCATGGTATTGCTCGATGAGTTCGAAGGTCCACTCGGCGCCGGTTGAGATGGGTTCTCTCATTGCGTGTGTTTCCTGAAAAATTCCCGGAATACCGGGTATATATCCTGGTGTTCGCGAATATGCTGCATCGCGAAGTTGTCGTGACTTTTCAGCAGGTTCTCGTAATGCGCCCACAGGCCCTGGTGGTCGCGCCGCGTAATCTCGACGTAGGCGTAGTAACGCAGCTGGGGCAACAGCTGCTTCGCCAGTATCTGTTCGCAGACCGGTGAATCATCGTTCCAGTTGTCGCCATCCGAGGCCTGGGCGGCGTAAATATTCCAGTCGGTCGGCGGGTAGCGCTGCGCGATGATGTCCCGCGCCAGTTCGAGCGCGCTGGAAACGATGGTGCCGCCGGTCTCACGCGAGTAAAAGAACTCTTCTTCATCGACTTCCTTGGCCTGGGTATGGTGGCGGATATAAACCACGTCGACATCACGGTAGCTGCGCGTCAGGAACAGGTAAAGCAGGATGTAGAATCGCTTGGCGATATCCTTGGTTTCCTGGTCCATCGACCCCGATACGTCCATCAGGCAGAACATGACCGCCTGCGAGGTAGGCTCCGGGCGCTGCACAAAATTATTGAAGCGTAAATCGAAGGTATCGATAAACGGTATCCTTTTGATCCGGCCCTTGAGCGTCTCGATTTCCTGTCGCAGCTCGAGGCGCCGCACTTCGTCCCCGCCTGCGTCCTGCTCCAGCGCCTGCAGCTCGGCTTCAAGCTCGTGCAGGCGTCGCCTCGGTTCTGCGCCCATCGCAACACGCCTCGACAGGGCCGAGCGCAGCGATCGCACGACGTTGATGTTGGTGGGAACCCCGTCGTTGGTGAATCCGGCGCGCACGGTTTTGCTCTTGGTCATCTTGCGCAGCTGGTTTTTCTGCAGATTGGGCAGCGCGAGGTCGTCGAACAGCAGGTCGAGATACTCGTCTCTGGATATCTCGAACACGAAATCGTCTTCGCCCTCGCCGCTGTCGCTGGCGCGACGTCCTTTTTCCCCGCCCTGGTTGACCGGGCGCTTGATCCTGTCGCCCTGGGCAAATTCCTTGTTGCCCGGGTAGACCCCTTCGCGCACCCCACCCTGATCGCTGCGAAAAGTCGGTTCCGTGATATCGCGTGTCGGGATCGAGACGCTCTCGCCGCTGTCGATATTGGTAATCGAGCGCTCCGAGATCTGTTCAGAAATCGCCTTCTTGATCTGCGTCTTGTAACGCCGCAGAAATCGCTGCCGGTTGACGGTGCTCTTGCCTTTTGCGTTCGGCCGCCTGTCGATCAATTGCGCCATGTTATTTCTCTGGGCTGCCCTGTTGCCTTGAGTTAAGAGGCCTTTCTGACACGCAGGTACCATTCACACAGCAGGCGCACCTGCTTCTCGGTATAGCCCTTCTCGACCATGCGGGATACGAAGTTGGCATGTTTCTTTTCGTCTTCTTCCGATGCCTTGGCGCTGAACGAAATCACCGGTAACAATTCCTCGGTATTGGAGAACATTTTCTTTTCGATAACGGTACGCAGTTTTTCGTAGCTGACCCAGTTCGGGTTATTGCCCTCGTTCTGCGCGCGCGCTCTCAACACGAAGTTGACCACCTCGTTGCGAAAATCCTTGGGATTGGATATACCCGCCGGCTTTTCGATTTTTTCGAGTTCCTCGTTGAGCGAGGCGCGACCGAAATTTTCGCCCGTTTCAGGGTCACGGTACTCCTGGTCCTGGATCCAGAAATCGGCATAGGTCACGTAGCGATCGAATATGTTCTGGCCGTATTCCGAGTAGGACTCGAGGTAGGAAGTCTGTATTTCCTTACCGATAAACTCGACGTAATTCGGCACCAGGAAGGCCTTGATATGCTCGAGGTAACGATCGTGCGCGTCCTGTGGAAATTGCTCGCGCGCAATCTGTTGTTCGAGCACGTAGAGCAGGTGTACAGGATTGGCAGCGACCTCGGTCTGATCGAAGTTGAATACCCGCGACAGGATCTTGAACGCGAAGCGGGTCGACAGGCCCCTCATGCCCTCGTCGACGCCTGCGTAGTCGCGATACTCCTGGTAAGACTTCGCCTTGGGATCGGTATCCTTGAGACTTTCGCCGTCATAGACTCGCATTTTCGAGTATATGCTCGAATTTTCCGGCGTCACCAGGCGCGACAACACGCTGAACTGCGCCAGCATTTCGAGCGTACTCGGGGCGCAGGGCGCTTCCGACAACGAACTGTTATGCAGCAACTTTTCGTAGATGCGGATTTCCTCGGAAACGCGCAGGCAATAGGGGACCTTGACGATGTATACGCGGTCGAGAAAGGCCTCGTTGTTCTTGTTGTTGCGGAAGGACTGCCACTCCGACTCGTTGGAATGCGCCAGGATAGTGCCTTCGAAGGGCAACGCGGACAGCCCCTCGGTACCGTTGTAGTTACCTTCCTGGGTTGCGGTGAGCAGCGGGTGCAGCACCTTGATCGGCGCCTTGAACATTTCGACGAATTCCATCAATCCCTGGTTGGAGCGACACAGCGCGCCCGAGTAGCTGTAGGCATCGGCATCGTTTTGCGCGTAATGCTCGAGCATGCGAATATCGACCTTGCCCACCAGCGCCGAGATGTCCTGGTTGTTCTCGTCGCCGGGCTCGGTTTTGGCGATCGCGATCTGGTTCAGGATCGATGGCTGGATCTTGACCACCTTGAACTGGGTAATATCGCCGCCGTATTCGTTCAGGCGTTTAACCGCCCACGGCGACATGATCTTGTTCAGGTAACGTTTCGCGATCCCGTAATCCTGCTCCAGGATTTCGGCGTCCTCGTTAACGTCGAACAATCCCAGCGGTGATTCGAAAACCGGGGAATCCTTGATCGCATAGATCGGCAGTTTTTCCATCAGCACCTTGAGCCGGTCGGCGAGCGAGGACTTGCCGCCACCGACGGGTCCCAGCAGGTAGAGAATCTGTTTCTTTTCCTCGAGACCCTGGGCGGCATGCTTGAAATAGGAGACGAGTTGCTCGATCGCATCCTCCATGCCGTAGAACTCGGAAAACGCCGGGTAGCGCGCGATCAACTTGTTGGAAAATATGCGGCTAAGACTGGAATCCTGCGAGGTATCTATCATCTTGGGTTCACCGATCGCCGCCAGCATGCGCTCGGCCGCCGTCGCATAGCTTAGCGGGTTGTCCTTGCACATGTCGAGGTACTCCTGCAACGTATACTCTTCCTGCAGGTGTTGTTCGAACCGTTGCTGATAAGTTTCGAAAATGCTCATTTGGGCTACCTCTTCCTCAATCGGATCAGGATCGGCACCCCTGGAATCGCTTCGTGTTTACCAGGCGCCGCCTGAAGGAGTTAATCACTCTTTTATCGCGTGACTATGCTAAAGCATAGTAAATTTTTAGACGAGGGCCTTTGATTTTCGTTCGCAAAATAAATTAATCGATGCATAAAATATTTCACATCAAGGCCATCGTTATGAGCGCAATGACGACCCGCCCATTCAATACGATATTTAGTTTCTATGCAAGAACTTGACCAACTTGGTGCGCAACAGTCGCAAGCGATCCCGGGCGGGCCACGCCGTAACCCCGGGGAGCACGCGCAGATGTCATATTATTCCCTTGAAATTCAAAGAGTTAGATATTTTATTCTGATCCGGAATTGCCTCCAGGCCGGTCTCCCCTGTGGATTCGCAAGGCCTGCTGGTAAATCTCGTTTTTCTTTTTCCCCGTCAAACGCATGGCAATTTTTACCGCCATTTTGACGGATACTTCATCGAGCAGAATTTGCAGTAATTTAACCTCGTCGTCGTCGATTTCCCGGTCAGCGGCGTTGGCTGGATTGTCTATCAACACGACGAATTCTCCCCTGCCAAGCCTGGGATCGTCGGCGAACCGCTGCAGCAGCTGCGCCGGTTCGCCCTGTAAAAACTGTTCGTGCAGCTTGCTCAGCTCTTTTGCGACCACGCACTGGTTTTCGGAGAAAATCTGTGCCAGTTGCCGGAGCAATCCGTCGATGCGGTGACCGGATTCAAATATCGCCAGGGTTCCATGCAAATCACGCATTGCCTCGAGCTGCCTGCCCCGCTCCCCGGGTTTCGCCGACAGGAATCCGCCGAAATGAAAGCTGTCGGTCGGCAGACCGGCGGCGCTGAGCGCCGCAATCAGGCTGCTTGCCCCCGGGATTGGGGTAACCCTGATACCACGTTGCCGTGCGGCGCGCACCAGCCGATAGCCGGGATCCGAAATCAGCGGCGTTCCCGCATCCGAAATCAACGCCACATCGCTGCCGGCAGCGAGTATTTCCACCAGTTCGACGGCGCGCGCCTCCTCATTGTGCTCGTGGCAGGAAATCATGCGGGTCGCGATACCGAGATGATTCAGCAGTTGCCGGCTGTGGCGTGTATCCTCGGCGGCAATCACGTCAACCGCCTTCAGGGTAGCGATCGCGCGCAGGCTGATATCGTCGAGATTTCCGATCGGGGTAGCGACAATATAGAGTACGCCGGGCATGTAAAAGAGTGTACACTATACGGCCTTTGTTACGTTCGCCAAACCTCCGTTTCTGATCACGCTGATCCATCGATGAGAATGCCAATATTTATCATGCTCATGCTGACTCTGGCCATCGCTATTGGCGGCTGCCAGACGGGGCCCGACAAGGCGGTGACCGACGGCACCGCCAGGATAGACGTCGATCCCGACGCGGCCTCCGAGATACTGACACCGACCGAAGAAGACATTATCCAGGCCTTCGAGTATGAAACCAGTGAACAGTGGCTGGAAGCCGCGGTGCTCTACGACCGCCTGTCGCAATCCAGCGTGCAGCCAGAACGCTCCGCTTTCCTGATCAAGGTCGCGTTGATGTACTATTACGGCGGCCTCTACGATGAAATAGATCCGTTTTTCGAAGCCCTCGACGAGCAGGACATCCTGCAACAGGACCTCAAGTACAAGCAGGCGATTCAGGCGGGCGGCTACCTCGGCGAAGGCAAGATCTACCAGGCCTTGCTGGCACTGCCGGAAATCGACGAAATTGTGGATTACCGCTTCAAGGCGCTGGCGCTCGGTATTCGCTCGCGCGGGATACTAGCGATCGGCAAGCCACTGGACAGCGCAAAACTGAGAATGCAGATCAGCCAGTTTCTGAAGACGCCTCAGGAAATAGAAAAGAATCACGATTTCATCTGGGACGCGTTAAACCGGATCACCGAATCCGCGATCATCCGGGCGCTATCGGAGCAGCAAACCGGTGAAGTTCGCGGTTGGCTGGAGCTAAACCTGATTGCGCGCCGCTCGAACATGCTGCCGGTCAAGATGGAGCCCTGGATCGATCAGTGGTACAAGCTCTATGGCGACCATCCCGCCGCGCCCAGGTATGCGATAAACCTGCTGGAGAAGAGCAAGCGCATTTTCATCAGCCCGACGCGCATCGCGCTGATGCTGCCCTTTTCCGGCCGCCTCGAGAAAGTTTCCGAGGCTATACAAAACGGTTTTCTCTACGCCTACTACCAGGACCCCGACAAGGTTGCCGATCTCGAGATCATCAACGCCAGCACCGATCCGGCCGAATTCAATCTGCAGTACGAACAGGCGATTCAGAACGGCGCGGATTTCATCGTCGGGCCGATCAACAAGGAGTTGATCGATCTGCTGCAGAAACGCGAAGAACTCGAGGTCCCCACGCTGACGCTGAACTATGGCAACGACGAGGCCGAGGCCGGCCTGAATCTTTACCAGTTCGGGCTGCGGCCGGAAGACGAAGCGGTGCAGATAGCCGACTTCGCACTTGCGCAGGGCAGACACCATGCCATCGTGCTGGTGCCCGACACCGAGTGGGGTTACCGCCTCGATCGCGCCTTCAGCCGGCGCTTCGAATCGCTCGGTGGCAACGTCGTCGGCAGCACCGTTTACCCGTCCAAGATGAACGATTACTCGGCCGCAATAATGAACCTGCTCAACCTGACCTCGAGCGAGCACCGCAAGAGCATATTGCAGCAGGTAATCAAGGAGCAGGTCCAGTTCGACCCGCGCCGGCGCCAGGACGTCGACATGATTTTTATCGCTGCCAACTCGCGGCAGGCGCGCCTGATCAAGCCCCAGCTGAAGTTTCACCATGCGCAGGATTTGCCGGTGTACGCCACCTCGCATATTTCGTCGAGCAGCGCAAACCCCGACGACGATCGGGATCTGAACGAGATTCTGTTCGTCGATATTCCGTGGATGCTCAGCAACCGCGACAATCCCGACCATCGGGAGATCAGCCGTCTTTGGCCCGATTCGAGCCAGCGCTTCAGCCGCCTGTTCGCGCTGGGGATCGACGCCTACCGCATGATACCGTCGTTGCGGCGCCTGATGATCAACCCGGAAGAATCCCTGCTGTTCAACACCGGTAAACTCTCGGTCGATAAGTTCGGTCGCGTCAAGCGCTCGTTGTTGATGGCCACCTATGAGAACGGCATCGCCAGGCTGCTCGAAATGCCGGATACGGAAGGAACGTCTTCGGATCTCCCGCCCTAGCGAAATGATCGGAAATCTACGCAAGGGATTGCGCTACGAAGAGCGTGCCAGGAAATACCTGGAGCACCAGGGATTGCAGTTGCTGCAGCAGAATTTCCGCAGCCGTTTCGGCGAGATCGACCTGGTGATGCGCGATCGCGATTCGATCTGTTTCGTCGAGGTCAAGTTTCGCGGCTCCCTGGCGTTTGGCGGTGCCGCAAATTCGCTACCGCGTTCAAAGCAGCGCAAAATTATCAGGACCGCCCTGACCTTCCTGGCCACCCACGACAAATTGAAAGGCCTGGCGCCGCGCTTCGACGCGCTGCTAATCCAGCAGCAGTCGGACGGCAGCGATCGGCTCGAATGGATAAAGAACGCTTTCTACGCGGAGTAATTCCCGGGAAGACGCCGCCGGATTTGTGCAGCCGCGGGATCGAGGCGCCAGGGATAAAGGCGGATCGGATGAAGATCCCCGCGGTCCGACGCAGCGGTAAATGCTGGCGCATTTTCCGGGATGACGCCGCCGGTTTTATCCGGCTGCGGCATCGAGGCGCCACGAGATAAAGGCGGATCGGATGAAGATCCCGGAAAAATGCTGGCGCATTTTCCGGGATGACGCCGCCTTGAGGCGGCGTCACTTGATGACTTTGAGGGTTGGGCCCTTTGGCTTGTCGCCCGTCGGTTTATCGACTTCGCCTGTGTCATCGCTGGAATCTTCTGCCGGGAACATCATGCCTTCGCCGTTCTCGCGCGCATATATCGCCATCAACGATCCTATCGGGCAGAAAATATTCTCGGCGACACCGTTGAAGCGGGCCGAGAACGACAGGTAATCGTTGGTCATCTCGAGATTCTGGATTGCCTGCGGCGCAAGATTGAGCACGACCTTACCATCGTTTGCGATACCGGCTGGAATCAGAACTTCGTCGTTGCCGGTATCGACCAGGATGTAAGGGGTCTTGTCGTTATCCAGAATCCATTCGTAGAGTGCGCGAACGAGGTAGGGCTTGCTTGGCGTCATCGCGTAACGGCAGGCTTAAGCGACCATATCCCGCTCTTGCTCGGAGAGGCTCGCCTGAAACGAGGGACGCGAAAACACGCGCTTCATGTATGTCGTGATTTGCCTGGTCGATTTCGGAAGCTCTATCCCGTAGTGCGGCAAACGCCACAGGATCGGCGCGATACTGCAATCGAGCAGGCTGAACTCGTTCGACAGGAAATACGGCATCGCACCGAATACTTCTGCCGAATTGATGAGGCTTTCGGTAAGAGCCTTCTTGGCCTGGGCCTTGCGCTTCTCGGTGCCGCGCTCGATGTCTCCGAGCAGGCTGAACCAGTCGCTTTCGATGCGAAACAGCGCCAGTCGACTCTTGGCGCGCGACACCGGATCCACCGGCATCAGCGGAGGATGCGGAAATCGCTCGTCGAGATACTCGATCAACACGCGGGCGTTATACAGGACCAGGTCGCGATCGACCATTGTCGGCACGGTCGCGTACGGGTTCAGATCGAGCAGATCCTCGGGTAGATTATTGGTATCTACATCATGAATTTCGACCGTGATGTCTTTCTCCGCGAGCACGATGCGTGCGCGGTGACACTCAGGATCGATCGGCGAAGAAAAACAACTCATCACCGAACGGCGATTCGCCACTACAGACATATTATTAAACCCAAGGTTAGTGAACGTCCTTCCAGTATTCTTTCTTCAGAAAATAAACCAGAACCAGGAACACCAGAAGGAATATGATAACACCGGTGCCGACGTTTTTGCGGGTTTGCTTGTAAGGTTCCGCAATATAATCCAGAAAAGCCACCAGGTCGTGGATGGTTTGATCATACTCTGATTTCGACAGGCTGCCTGGTTTTATCAACTCGAAACCGGCAATTACTTCGTGCTCGTTACCGTGCGCATCGGTTACGGTCTGATACTTCGGTGCCTGCAATCCCTGTAGATCGGCGAGCACGTGCGGCATGCCGACGTTGGCGAATACGCCGTTGTTGACACCGAGCCCGACCCGGCTTTCATCGACATAAAATCCACGCAGGTAATTGTACAGCCAGTCGACTCCGCGCGAGCGTGCGATCAGTGAAAGGTCGGGAGGCACGATGCCGAAAGCCTGCTCCGCATAGGCCGGCGTCATCGCGTTTTTCATCAGCGCCCCGACCTTGGTCTTGTCGCCATTGGCGTCGGTTGTGAAAATCAGGTTTTCCCGCACCAGGTCGTCTGGAATACCGAGGTCTTCGCCAACCCGGTTGAATCGAGAATACGACGCGGAATGGCAGCCCATGCAATAATTGACGAAGGTGCGGGCACCGCGCTGCATGGCCGCCTTGTCACTCCAGTCGATCTCGATCCTGTCGTTGGGATAAGCATTCTCCGCGCCCGCCGCCAGGCCGACCGCGGGCAGCAGCAGTGCCGCCAGCATTAACAGTACCTTGCTCATCATTGCACCCTCGCTGGCACCGGTCTGGTATTTTCGTTTTTACTGATCCACCAGAGTCCGAGGAAGAAGCCGAAGTAGCCGATGCTGAACAACCGTGCAAATATGGTGCGCGTCTCGGTTGCCGGCAGGGCGCCCAGGTAACCCAGCCCGAGAAAGCTGATGACCAGAACCACCAGCAACCACTTGAACGTGGTCGAACGGTAGCGCACCGATTTGACCTTGCCGCGATCGATCCAGGGCAGCAGAAACAATACGATGATCGCGGCAAACATCGCGATGACTCCCAACAGCTTGTCCGGGATCGCGCGCAGGATCGCGTAGTAAGGCGTGAAGTACCAGACGGGGGCGATATGCTCGGGCGTCTTGAACTGGTCGGCCGGTACGAAGTTGGCATGCTCGAGGAAATAACCCCCCATTTCCGGCATAAAAAACACCACGACGCTGAACAGTATCAGGAAGACGACCAGCCCGAGAATATCCTTGACGGTGTAGTAAGGGTGAAATGGAATGCCGTCGAGCGGGATCCCGTTTTCGTCCTTGTTTTTCTTGATCTCGACGCCGTCGGGATTGTTCGAACCGACCTCGTGCAGCGCGAGGATATGCATGACCACCAGCATCAGCAGCACCAGCGGCACCGCGACCACGTGCAGCGCAAAAAACCGGTTAAGCGTCGCGTCGGAAACGACGAAATCGCCGCGAATCCAGAGCGTCAGATCGTCACCGACCACCGGGATCGCGCCGAACAGCGAGATAATGACCTGTGCTCCCCAGTAGGACATCTGTCCCCAGGGCAGCAGGTATCCCATGAACGCCTCGGCCATCAGCGCGACGAAAATGAACATGCCGAAAATCCATATCAGCTCGCGCGGTTTCTGGTAGGAGCCATAGATCAACGCGCGAAACATGTGCAGGTAGACCACGATGAAGAAGGCCGAAGAACCGGTAGAGTGCAGGTAACGGATCAGCCAGCCCCAGTCGACATCGCGCATGATGTACTCCACCGAGCTGAACGCCATGTCGCCGTCGGGCTTGTAGTGCATGGTCAGGAAAATTCCGGTGACGATTTGCAGTATGAGTACGAATAGCGCCAGTGAACCGAAAAAATACCAGAAGTTGAAATTCTTCGGCGCGTAATACTTGGACAGGTGTTCCTCGTACATCTTGGTCAACGGGAAACGCGCGTCGATCCATCCCAAAAATCCCGTGCCTGTATCTTTTTCGCTCATTATGCTACTCCATCCTCGCCAATCAGTATCACGCTGTCACTAATGAAATAGTACGGCGGAACGGTCAGGTTCGTCGGCGCCGGCACACCCTGGTAAACGCGTCCGGCAAAGTCGAACTTGGATCCATGGCAGGGGCAAAAGAAGCCGCCCTGGAAGTCGGTCGTGATTTCGGGTCGATAACTCGGCGAACATCCGAGATGGGTGCAGATTCCCTCGATGATCAGGTATTCCGGGTTGCGCGAACGGTACTCGTTTTTGGCGTAGTCGGGCTGGATACTGTCGTCTGAGCCTGGATCGCGCAGCTCGTCAACTACCCTGGGCAGGGTTTCCAGCGCCTTCTGGTCGCGGCGCACGACCCAGACGGGTTTTCCGCGCCACTTGACGATAATCTGCTGGCCCGGTTCGAGCTTGCCGATGTCCGCCTGCACCGGCGCACCGGCGGTCTTGGCGCGAGCGCTGGGATTCCAGCTTTTCAGAAACGGCACCGCGACCGCAGCCGTGCCGACGGCACCCACGACCACCGTACCCGCAGTCAGGAAGCGCCTGCGGCTGTTATCAACTTCATCAGACATTCGCATTCTTTCCTAAAAAAAATTTGCAAACTGACGTAGAAACGACCTGCGCTGCGGGCAATCGCTCCCCGTCCGCGAGGTCGTAGTCTCGGACATAAAAAAAGGCCGCTAGCATAGCTCACTTTGACTTTTTCGTCGAGGGGATTCAGCGCCAATGATCAATATTTAAACGGGTTTCGGAAGAGCGTTCACCGGGTGCCGTTACACCGGGTTGGGGATGTCGATGAATTGCAGTTCGATCCCGAACCTGTCGACGATCGCGGCACCGAGGGCCTGTATGCCGTAACGTTCGGTCGCGTGATGGCCCGCGGCGATGTAATGGATACCCATTTCACGCGCCAGATGAAACGTGGGCTCCGAGACCTCGCCGCTGACGAAGGCATCCACGCCGCGCTGGGCGGCCGCTGT
>JAOTTY010000230.1 GCA_029864185.1 Gammaproteobacteria bacterium | reverse complement strand
GATCGGATACCTTTACCAGGACATAACTCAAATCGGACGCTGCAGCGATGACGGGAACGTCATCTGCATAACCTCCCGTTCCCCAGAACAGGGGAAATAACATCGTCATTGTCAGCAAAGCCTTACGCATCATAAACCAAAGCTCTTTACTTGCCTGGAAACCAAAGGTTAATTAAAGAATTAGCGGAGGCAAGCACGAATTGTTTTTAACACATTTCTACTAAGGAGGCCGATCATCAAAATTTCATTTCGGATACCGTCTCAAGATTCTTGAGCGCAGAATAACTTGATAGAGCTTAATCAGGTAACAGGCATGAGACCTTATTGCAGAGTCTGGCGATGTCATTATCCCAACGACTAAGCAGGAAATTGAGATAACTCAAGTTTCCGACTGCAGCCAAGCTTAGAATTTCAGGCATCTTTATCGCCTAAGTCGATAGTTTCTCTCACGCCAATTTAGAAGCCGACAGAAAATAGCTGGCGTCATTCGGGCCTCAATTGTTTGTAGATTTTTTGGTAATCCATTAAGTCGATTTCTACGGATCATTGATTTTGCCGAACGTCTAGATTCAGAAGAAATCTTTTGTATTAGCCTGCTTCGATTCCAGGGGAGGAAGCGAATTTATAATTTAATTCGCTGATAGAAAATCGTTGCTATATTCGGCGTCTATTCTGTCGCCAACATATGAATCAGCACCTTTCCCGAGGGAGTTATGCCTACCTTTGTTGGCTCATCTGGTCCGGGAGGATCACATGCACAAGTCGGATTAAATCAACCAAGCAAGATTTGAATATGACGAAACCAATGTTGTGCCAATGTTGTGCTCTAATCACTGCCAATAACTGGCATTTACTGCCACAAACTGAAATGGAAAGCGCATAAGTAGCTGATTTTATAGAATTAAAAAATTAAATTCCGACTGAAAATCCTCGTGTCGGTGCCGATCGCGGGTTGTTTCGATTCCGCCCCTGGGCACCATATTTTGTACTTCAAACGGTTACTCGATGGGTGGTACGAGGGCTTGTAGTCCTGATGCCTATAGCTGAGCTCGATCACCCATATCTTCGACAGATTTCGGCGTAAACGTGTAGCCGCAACGATTACACACCCATTTGGTGAAATAACAATAAACCTGTAACTAACCGAGAGCGGATACCATTAATCAACGCGATTCTCAATACGAGATAGATATCAATTGACTCATGTCAATACCTTATGAACAGCGGGGGGTAATTTTACGATTTCAGTTTATGAATATTTGATTAAATTGGTTGAATATTCCGCCTATTGCCGAGTAAGGGAGGATTCTCATGGCAGCACCATTATTTCCCGTTAATGCCCATCGTCGTGATCCCTACAGAAATTTCAAGTTTCAGGTGTTGATCGATGGTCAACCCGTCGCAGGGCTGAAAAAGGTGTCCGCACTAATCAAAAAAACCGAGGTGGTCGAGTGGCGTACTGGGGGCGATCCGCCGCATACAAGCAAGATTCCCGGAAAGACCTTTTATGAGCCCATCACCCTTGAACAGGGCTTGACGCATGATCCTGTGTTTGAGAACTGGGCTAACCTTGTGAACAATCTTGACGGCGATGCCGCGATGTCTTTGGTCAATTTCCGCAAGGATATTGTTATCAACGTATTGAATATGCAGGGTTCGGTTGCGATAAGTTATGTCGTCAGACGGGCGTGGGTGTCTGAGTATCAGGCACTACCCGACCTTGATGCTGACGATTGTGTAACCGGTATTCAGCGGATTGTCCTTCAGCATGAAGGTTGGGAGCGGGATGAGGCAGTAGTCGAGCCAACCGAGCATTAAAGGGGGACAGTTATGCCCAGCGTCGATGTTTTCTTACCCGGTGTAGTTGATGTTTCAGCGGACGCAACCTGGGACAGACTGGTTTTACCTGAGCAATGCATCCAGAGACTCCATGAGTTTGTTTCCTGGGTGACGCATCGCCCCAAGGTAGAACTGGAATGGAAATTCAAAGTCCGCGGAGGACCGATCGCTCTTTTTTCAGGACCGTCTGGTACGGGTAAAACCCTCGCGGCTGAAGTGCTGGCGAATACCCTCGACCTCCCTCTGTATAGAGTGGATCTTGGGCGGCTGATCAGCAAATACATTGGTGAAACCGAAAAGAATCTGAATGCTTTGTTCGAGGCCTCGACGAACGAGCCAATGCTCCTGTTTTTTGATGAGTTAGATTGTTGTTTTGGCGAACGAAATGAAGTTCGAGATTCCCATCACCGATATGCAAATCTGGAAGTCAATTATCTATTGACGCGACTCGAAAGTTACAAAGGACCTGCTATCTTAACAACTAATCTGAGACAAGGAATTGATCCCGCATTTATAAGAAGATGTCAGATGGTTGTCGAATTTCCGTTTCCCAGCCAGGTGGAAAGGGAGCAGATATGGCGTCTACATCTGCCAGAAGGTGCACCTATAGACGAGGATGTCGATACTGAAAAACTTGCCAGGGAATCGGAATTGACAGGAGGCCAGATTCGCAATACGACCGTGCGCGCAGCCTTCCTGGCAGCAGGTGAATCTTCGGCGATAACCTCGAAACATATCATCAGTTCAATTCAGGAAGAATTAGCCAAAACGGTAAGTTAGTAACCGTGGTCTTGGGCCTTTGCTCAGAAAACTGAGCCAGGCATAGTTAGAAAATTCTCACCTATGTTGGTACCCTTTGCGGTAAGAGTTCATATGTGGAAATCCAATATACGGGGGGTTCTAATTACCGGGGTACGGTCAGTCAATCTTGCCGTGATCGGGCAATTTCCAGCCATCCGATACCCGAACTTGTTCTGCTGACACCATACCCTCTGCTATGACTGTTAATCAAACCGGTCGAAACTGTTCGCCACAGCCGTTGTCGCGGTGCGGCAGACGGCTCCCTTGATTGTCCTGAAAGGATCGACATGACAATAGGGGGCGCACAAATCGCAGTCGGTCATGTGTTCGTATGCTTGCGCGACCCATTCCGCCAGCTGGTAATCGTGCTGTAGCGACAGGTAAGCGGGTTCGATCTCTTGCCGGGGCGGCGTGGCTTCTGGCCAGGCGCATCGAGTGCAGCGCCACGTTCGCATCGCCGGTATCGGAAGAATGATGTTTTATGCACGCGTAGATTTATACGAAAGATCCACTTCGCCACAATGTGCCAGGATATGTCGCTGCGCGGCCTCTCTCAGATTTACCGCGGCAGCCCAGCTGTCACCCGATGCCGTTTCAACCCCGACATCCGGATTTATTGCCTGGCCGACGGTGAAAGTGATCTGGCCGCGACGCGGCATCCAGGTACCGGGGCGCAGCATGGAACGAGTACCACGAATGGCGATCGGCACGACCGCCATGCCGGTTGTTGCTGCGGTGACAAACGCGCCCATATGAAAATTTTGTAATCCGCTGATCCGCGTGAAAGTACCCTCGGGATAGAAAAAGAGCGACTGGGTCAGGTGTTCGGCGCTGCCGATTTTCCGGGCATCCTGGATGCTTTGGAGCTTGTCGAAACGCTCCACGAATTTTGTGTTAACTCTTTTTAGGGCGGCACCCGTGAATAAATTTCGACTTAATTCATGCTTGGCGACAAAGCTGAAATTTCGCGGAATCGAGGCGACAACCGCAATGCTGTCGAGGTAGCTGCTGTGATTCGCAACATAGACTGAAATTTGCGATTCGGGCGGTAATTTTTCGAGGCCGTTGACGATTATTTTGATCCCGGCGGCAAGGAACAGTAAACGCGCCAGGCCACGCGCCGCCCGCCAGCGCCATTCCAGTGTGGGTAACAACATGGCGCTTAGCCAGGTAACACCGGCTAATATCAGAAACAGTGTCCAGGCATAAACCGCGTAGGCGCCCCTGATGAGTGCGTGCAACAGCCGCTGCGCCAGGGGTAATGCGGATTTCATCGCGGTTCGCATGACCTGGAGCCAAAACGACCTCGGTGCCTGTCCGAGTTTGTTTTGCTCGTAGAGTTCGCGGCAGGCCGAACGCCTGACTTTGCCGCTGGATGTTTTCAGGACCGTATGCGGTGGCGCAATGATCACTTCATCCGGTGGTAAACCAATCAGGTCGCTGGATATTTCGCTGATCCGGCTTTTAAGCGCCCTCTGGGTCTCCTGATCGGTTACTCTGGTTTCCGCCAGTATCACCAGACGCTCGGTGGAATAATGCCGATCCCTGGCGGCAAATGCCACGACACAGCCTTTGCGGATGCCGTCGATATTGCCGACGGCTTCCTCGACCTCGGGCGGGTAGATATTCCGCCCCGCACGGATGATCACGTCCTTGTTTCTTCCGGTAATAAATACCTCTCCCTCGGCAATATAGGCGAGATCACCGGAATCCAGCCAGTCTCCGGCAAACAGGGCCCGGGTCGCTTGCGGGTTACGGTAATAACCCGATGTCGTCGAGGGGCCGCGGAACAGCAGGCCACCTTGCTGCCTTTCGGGCAGGTCCTTGCCGTCGGAATCGACGATACGAATCTGGTGACCGGATAATGCGTGCCCGCAGCCCACGAATTGCAGCGCCGTTCGATCTCCCGGCCGGGCGGGTATCGCCTGCCCGCTTTGGCTGAATTCATCGCGTTTTATCCGGTCGATGAGCGGTTTTCGATGCAACGGTGGGAATGCCAGTCCCACCGAGGATTCGGCCAGTCCATATACCGGCATCATGGCTTCGGCCTTGAATCCGAATGCCTCGAAACGATTGATAAAACCGTCGATCGACTCGGCGCTCACCGGTTCTGCTCCATTGAATGCGAGCCGCCAGGAACTCAAATCGAGACCGTCGATCGCGTCATCCTCGAGCCGCAATAAACAAAATTCGAAGCCAAAATTGGGGGCTGCCGACAGGCTGCCCCGGTATCGATGTATTGCCCACAACCAGCGTTCCGGCCTGGACAAAAAACTCAAGGGAGACATAACCACCAGCAATACCGCAAAATACATACTACCCAGCCAGGCGCCAATCAGTCCCATGTCATGATAAAGCGGCAGCCAGCTGACAAAAACGTCATCGGAAGTCGCCGCCACCGCCTCACCCATGGCGCGTATATTCGCGAGTAGATTATTATGCGTTAACACGACGCCCTTCGGATTGCCGGTGCTACCGGAGGTGTATTGCAGAAACGCGATATCGTCGGCGCTTATCGAAGGGCGCAGGTAAGGGGAGGACACCGAGCCCAGGTCCTTCACCGTGACCACCTCGCGCAAGCTCAGTACCCGGGATTTCAATAATCGGGCAACCACCTTTGCCTCGGGCATGGTAATCAACAGGGTGGCTGCGCAGTTGTTCAAAATACCGCCATGACGATGCAGGTGATCCTCGAGCTGACTGCGTCTTACCGGCGGATAGATCGGAACCGGAACCGCGCCGGTTAGCAGGATACCGAAGAAGCTGAAAAAGTAATCGCGCCCGGTCGGCAGCATGATCGCAACCGTTTCGCCCGACTGAACCCCGCTTTGCTGAAGCCCGGCGGCAACCTGCTGCGCCCCCTGCCAGAGCTGCCGGTAGGTCAGGCCCTCCACGTCATTATCGTCACCCAGAATATTGATGTGCAATCGCTCGGGATTATGTTGCAGATGCCATTCCAGTACCTCGACCAGTGTTGCCGCATGGTGGGGCAATTCCCCGACCTTACCCGGCGTGCGTTCGACGACCTGCCGGGTGAAGTTGGTTTCCCTGCGTCCCTGCGCATTGATGATCGAACGCAGCAAGTCACGCGGTGACTCTGCCTCGGCGAAGGCATGCTGCGGCAGGCTGACATGAAAATGTCGTTCGATGCGGGAGATCAGCTCGACGCGCGCCAGGCTGTCCAGGCCGAGATCGTCATCCAGTGAGCTGTCCAGGCCGAGCACCAGGCCACGGGTGTTGTCGGTACGTAATTCGGTAACCAGGTCCTCGATCAGCGCCAGCAGGGTATTTGCCAGTTTGTCCTGATCATCCGGTGTAAATCCTGCTTTCATATTAATTACCAGTGAATCGTCAAACCTCTTTCTTTACCCGCCTTACATACCATATTTTTTACCCATGAAGCGGCAATTGACCTGCCTCAATTATTTGCCGATTTCCCGCGTTTTCCGCTCTTTTGGGGATTTGGTCGGGCGAAATTTTAAAATTCGACGTTATCGATATGATCAGAATGTCGGTTGATTCCTACGGAGGCGGCTTACCGCCGCTGGACAAGGCCAGACAGGTGCTGGCGCGTCGGCTCTGCAGCAATGTCCGCAGGCTATACGGGCGCCCGGCGGGCAGAAACCCTATCGAGGAAAAAGGATTGATCCTCGCCAGGGATTGCTTAACCGGGCATTTCGAGTCTTCAGGCTGCCAGTTCGAGTTTCAGGTATCTCGGGTTGGTGGTGACGACTATGCCGATATCGAAGTAACCCGCCCGGGTAAAGCCTGTTCCGACGAATAATGGCCGCGGTTTTCGCGGCGCCTGGAGTTGAGGCAGGTCATTCAGCGCTAATTTCGCATGCGTATACTGTCATCAGATAGATGTAAAGCAAGATGAATCAAATATGCTTACATTGGCGTCCAATCTGAAGCGCAGCGCACGGATTTTCGGTGATCGTATAGCCGTCGTGGACCCGGAAGGGCGTTTCACCTGGGCGCAATTCATTGACCGGGCACGGCGTTGCGCCACTGTTCTCCTTGAATCCGGCCTGGGGCCGGGCGATCGTTTCGCCATTATCAGTCATAACGCCTTCCGCGAGGCCGAATTGATGCGTGGAGGCTACTGGGCGGGCCTGGTGCCGGTGCCGATCAACTACCGTCTGGCGCCACCGGAGATCGCCTATATCCTGGATAATGCCGAGTGCCGGTGGCG
>JAOTTY010000021.1 GCA_029864185.1 Gammaproteobacteria bacterium | reverse complement strand
GCCTGCTCGAACTGGTGACGGACGATTTTATCCTTACCGGTGCAGCCAGAGTGCGTGCCAGTTTGCTGATGGCAACGTCCTCCATCAGGGGTATCCGCGGGTAGCCGCCGATCGATTCGAAGAAAATCCGGTTGAAGAACAGGGCCTGATCGCCGCCCGCCACTTTGGTGACGCCGGTGCGCAGGTTGATCGCCGTCTCCAGGACGCGGTACACGAAGGTACCTCCGCTAAGGCGCAGGTTGAAAAATCCCCATTTTGCGTCGAGCGGGATAACGACGCCGGGGTCGGCCGGCAGTTCACTGTCGGCATGCAGGAACAGCAGCAGGACACCGCGCGCCGACCTGCTGGCGGTATTCATTTGCAGGGCTCGACCGGCGGCGCTGGTGACGACTTTGCAGGGATAACGGGCGGCAATTTCGCGACTGCCGTCGCAGCTACCGCCGTCACTGACGATTACCTCGCAATGCTTTCCTATCCAGGGTTGTGCAAACAGCTTCGCCAGACTTTGATCGAGACAGTCCGCTTCATTCAGAATCGGAATGATTATGCTGATGCGGGGTCGCTCAGCCAAGAGCTCCGCCACAACTGCTACCCTGGCCGGCAGTGCAGCCATAACAATGGTCCGCGATACTGACGGGAATCTTTTCCAGGCAGGTTTCCAGGACTTCGCTGATATGAAGCTTGTGCTGTTTGACCGGGTGGCGGATATTCATATTCAGCATCTGGTTGAAATCGCAGTCGTAGACGTAGCCCTCCCAGTCGATGCTAAGCTGATTCAGGCACATCAGGCCCCGCAAGTTTGCCGCGCTGAACGAATCCTTTAGCAGGTTCATGTAATTCTCGAATTCGCCCTTCGACAACAGCGTACTGCCGAAACGCGCAATCGGCATATTGGTAATCGTGAACAGCTGGTTGAATACGATATCGAACTTCGCGGCGAGGAATTGCTTATAGTCCTCCTCCAGCCTGTCCTGGGGTGGCGGTAAATACGGCCCAGTGGGATTGTAAACGAGGGTCAGAGTGAGATTGCTGCCTTCCCTGCCATATCCGAGCTGGTTGAGACGCTTCAGCGCCTGCATGCTCTTACGGTAGACACCTTTACCGCGTTGACTGTCGACATTGCCCTCCACGTAGCAGGGCAGGGAGGCCACGATCTGAACCTCGTTATCGGCAAGGAACTCGGCGGTGTCCTCGTAGCCGGGCTCGAGCAGGATGGTCAGGTTACAGCGATCAATCACATTGACACCCAGCTTGCGTGCTGCTACCACGAGCTCCCTGAACATCGGATTCATTTCGGGCGCGCCGCCGGTGAGATCGAGCGTATGTACCGACGGCTTGGAAAGTACCTCGAGAATATGCCGAATGTTTTCCTGCTGCATCAATTCCTTGCGCGTAGGGCCCGCTGCCACGTGACAGTGCAGGCAGGACTGGTTGCAGAGGTAGCCAAGGTTAACCTGCAGGATTTCCAGTGAAGTCCGGCTTACATTTGGAAAATCGGTGGTTTTTAACAAAGGCCAGGTATCATGCATTGCTATGTTCTTAGTTATTGATCATCGATAGACTCGCAATATAACATAGAGTTCAGATTCGGAAAGTTGTGCCCGGGGAGGGCTTTATAAACAAAAGCGATAAGGTCGTGGCTTGCGGTGTGGCGGTGGTAGTAACACACCGGCAGCGCGTATTGTTCGGCAAGCGCGCTGCAAATTCAACCGGGGTCGAGTGGCAATTGCCGGGCGGATGGATCGAGCCCGGAGAGTCACCTCGACAGGCGGCCCGTCGCGAAGTACTGGAGGAAACCGGATTGCAGATACTGGAGCCTCGTTTTATCGGCGTGACCAGCAATGTATTTCCCGACCATAATCATTCTATATCGTTGTTTTTTGAGGCTGAATGCGCCGATAGCGAACCGTTTCCGATAGTGGAGCACGACAGGTGCAAGGTTTGGCAATGGGAGCACTGGTCCGCGGTGTCCGATAATCTCTATTTACCGCTGCGCCTGTTCAAACAAACCGATTACTTACCGTTTTCGAAAGATCGGCCGAAAACCTATGCCCCAATTTAGATTTTCACAGTGATTTTATGGGCTTATCCCCGATAAACTAGAATTAAATTTAACTATACTGCTATAGTTCCTTAGTGCGCGATTCATAAATAATAAATCTTTAATGAAAGTAGAATTCGATATTGCTAGCGATCAGATCGATGGTGCCCGCGACTATCAGGAAGACGCTTACATGGTCAACCAGCTGGGTGAAGCCGAAAACGGCGAAGTTTGTTCGCTGATTATCATGGCTGACGGCATGGGTGGTCATGCCGCGGGCAATGTCGCCAGCAACATGGTGGTTGCGACATTCAATAAAACCTTCCAGGCAAAATTCCCCACGACTGAAATTGCAGAGGTATTAACCGACGCGTTGAATCGTTCCAACGATCAGATCCGGGCTTCGGTCAAGGAAACCCCGGCGCTGCGCGGTATGGGCTGCACCATGGTCAGCGCGTATTTGCAGGATAACAAGCTTTACTGGGTCAGCGTCGGCGACAGCCACCTCTACCTGATTCGCGACCGGGAGTTGATCAAGCAAAACGCCGATCACAGTTATGGCGCCTACCTCGACATGATGAAAGAACAGGGCATGGAGATCGACGAACAGGCCGGCATGTCGCGCAACATGCTGATGAGCGCGATGACCGGTGAAGAGATCAGCAGCATCGATGTCTCCGAATCACCGATCAAGCTTCGCCCCGGCGATCGCGTTATCGTCGCCAGCGACGGCCTGGACACCCTCGGGGCCGGCGCAATCATCCAGTATTCGTCCTGGTCGACGACCGCGAAGGAATGCGTTTACGCGCTGCTGAAAGCGGTCGAGGATGCGAACAAGATCAACCAGGACAATACCACCCTCATCGTAGTCGATATCAAGGAGCGGGAATCCCGCAGTATACCCGAGGCGCCGCCTGAAGCCGTGCCCGCGGAACCGGTTTCTCGTGTCGCCGATGTAAAGATTCCCGACGAGCCTCGCGAACCGCGCTCGTACAAATGGCTGGTATGGCTGATCGTACTCGGCGCCCTCGGTGGCGGGGGCTATTTCGCGTGGCAAAAGGGACTGGTAGACGAGGCGATGCAAAAAGGCACCGAACTGGTCGAGTCTACGGCGCAGACCATAGAAGCCGAACTCGAAGCGAAGCCCGAACCGGTGGTCGAGGCAGAGCCCGAGCCGGTGGTCGAAGCGCAACCGGAACCCGTAATCGAGCCCGAACCCAAACCGGTTTTTGTCGACAAGGCCGACGTGTTCAGGGACCGCCTGAAATCGGGCGGCTACGGCCCGACCATGATCAAGGTACCGGCCGGAAAATTCCGCATGGGAGGGGCGTCGGCTATCATCGCGCCCGACGAAGTTCCGCGGCACGAGGTTAATATCCAGTCCTTCATGGTCTCTGTGTACGAGGTTACCTTCGAGGAATACTATCGTTTTGCGCAGGCCACCGGTCGCAGGAAACCGAAGAATAACGGCTGGGATGTGAAAACACATCCGGTCATCGATGTTTCCTGGGATGATGCGATCGCTTATACCAGGTGGTTGAGCAAGGAAACCGGCATGCGCTACCGCCTGCTATCCGAGTCGGAGTGGGAGTACGTGGCCCGCGCCGGCACCACCACCCCGTTCTGGTGGGGCACCAAGGCTGGCGTTAGCAACGCTCATTGCTTCGACTGTAAAAGCGAATTCAGCACCAGCAAACCGGCCAAAGTCGGCACTTATAAACCCAATGCATTCGGTCTTTACGATACCGCCGGAAACGTTTATGAGTGGGTGCACGATTGCTACCATAGAGGATATAAGGATGCGCCGAATGATGGTTCGGTTTGGGAAGGTGGCGACTGTGACGTGCGCGTCGTTCGCGGTGGCGCTTACCGCAGCCCGGCCGATTCGATGCGCGTCGAAAACCGCGAGATTTTCAAAAGCGACAGGGGCCAGTACAATGTCGGAATTCGCGTCGCGCGCGACCTTTAATTCCGGGAGTAGCGCGGTAAACGCCTGACTCGGGACCGATACATGATCGACTGGCAGGGAATCGAAACAGTGCTGCTGGATATGGACGGGACGCTGCTCGATCTGCATTTCGACAACTTCTTCTGGCAGGAGTACCTGCCGCAGCGCTACGCCGAGATCAAGGGCATTGATCCCGTGGCCGCGAAAAACCACATCGTCGACCAGACTCGGAAAATCGAGGGTAGCCTCAACTGGTACTCGACAGACTACTGGAGCGAAATGCTGGAAGTCGATGTGGTCGGGTTGAAACACGAAGTTAGCCACAAGGTCGCGATAAGGCCATATTGCATCGATTTTCTCGATGCCCTGCGCGCCGCCCGCAAGGACGTGGTCATGGTAACCAACGCTCATCACGATAGCCTGGCGTTGAAAATGGAAAAGACTCAAATTGCGCACAAATTCGATCGCCTGATCACGGTGCACGAATTTTTACTCCCCAAGGAAGATCCGCAGTGCTGGCACGAGGTGCACAGGCGCCATCCCTTCAGCGCCGATAGAACCTTGTTAATCGACGATAACCTGCATGCGTTGCAGTCTGCTCGCGAATATGGTATTGGCAACCTGCTGGCGATATATCAACCCGACTCGCGGGCGCCGCGCCGCGCCATCATCGATTTCGACGCGATCCACTCTTTCGAAGAAATCATGCCCGTCGAGGAGGCGGCCGTTGACTAGCGGAAACACCGATAAACTGACCGGGCGTTGCCTTTGCGGCGGCGTGCGTTACGAAATCACCGGCCCGCGCAGGGATGTCATCAATTGTCATTGCGAGAATTGCCGCCGTACCCACGGGCACATCGCGGCTTATACCTCGGTGCGTCAGTCCGATCTGAACTTGACGACGCGGCAAACGCTGCAGTGGTATCACGATCGATCGCCGGATACCTACCGCGGCTTTTGTAACCGCTGTGGGGCAAGCCTGTTCTGGGATGCACGCGACGGCAACAACAAAATTGCGGTTGCCGCGGGATCGCTGGACGATGCTTCAGGCCTGCAGACTATCGGCCACGTGTATGTGTCCGAGGCAGGTAAATACTATGAAATCAGCGACGACCTGCCACGCTTCGAAAGCGGCAACTGCGGAGTACTGGAGGGCGCCGAGAGCGGTTGACCTCGGCACTGGAATGAGTTAAAAGTTTTGAAACACAACTGAAGATGCGGGTCGATTCGGTGTCGATAGCTAGCCTGGACTCGCGATTTTTCTCTGATTACCCCGAGTACAGGAAAATTTATGTCAAAGCCGGAGAAGTTCGATCCGTTTAGACGGTCGGTCGGTCATGTGCTCGACATCATCGGTGAGGGCTGGTCGATACTGATTATCCGGGAGGCATTTCTCGGCACGCGGCGTTTCGAGGAATTCCAGGGCCGACTCGGCATAGCTCGCAATATACTGACGTCGAGGCTCAAGAAACTATGCGCCAACGCGATACTGGACCGGGTGCCGGTGAAGGAGGGCGCCAAGCGGCACGAATATATACTAACCCGCAAGGGCAAGGACATGATGCCCCT
This sequence comes from Gammaproteobacteria bacterium, assembly GCA_029864185.1. GTDB lineage: Bacteria > Pseudomonadota > Gammaproteobacteria. The sequence goes on along the minus strand of JAOTTY010000021.1, from coordinate 21,170 downwards.
GCTGATAGCTTTGACCCAGTGGGGCGACAAGTGGGTGTTCGGCGAAAATAACGAGCCGGTAATTTTTCTCGATCGGGAACGGGGTGAGCCCATATCGCAGGTGCAGGTTTGTTCGGCAAGAGGGGAAGTGTTGCGCCCCCGCGATATCAGGGTGGAGGCAGGCCCCGGCGCAACCCCCGAGGCCAGAGAGCGTATCGAAGAACTGAACAGAAATGAGTAATTCGGAAGATTCCCGGCCCGAGTGCCCAGTCGGTGAAGCCAGCTGCAAATGGCTGGATCAGATCGGCGCGCTGCAGAGGCAGGTAGACGAACTGTCTGAGCTCGTCTCCACCGATGCCTTGACCGGCCTGTTCAACTTTCGCCATTTCAAATCGATGCTGCAGGCGGAGATGGACCGTTCCAAACGCAGCGGAATCCCGACCAGCCTGGTAATGGTTGACCTCGATCACTTCAAATCGGTAAACGATAATTACGGTCACGAGGTGGGCAACCAGGCGCTCCGGCACCTTGCCGGTATCCTCACCAGCGAGGTCAGGACGACCGATATCGTCTGCCGTTACGGCGGAGAGGAATTCGCGATGATTTTTCCGGAAACCCATCTGAATCTGGCGGTCAAGGTGGCTGATCGAATACGCGAGGAAATCGCGTCTAGCCCGATTCCGGTGGAAGGCAGCGACATCAGACTGACCGCGAGCATGGGCGCCAGTGTCTACATGAAAACCAGCGTGCTGGATATCGACGACTTCATCGACTCGGTGGACAAGTACCTGTACGAGGCCAAGCAGTCGGGGCGCAACTGCATCTGCCATATAGATTACGCCGACCTGCGCTCGGTCACCGAGGTAGGCGTCGACGAACGCGCCATGCTTTTCAAAACAGACTGACCAGGTTGCGACGAAGGGCCCGGGCCTAGGTTTGCGGGACCGGTCATCAAGCCGCTAACCGGCCACCACTCCCCGAAATTTTTGGTGTGGCACAGGATAGGTTTTCATGATTCGGCGTTGTAACGCTCGATAGAGTCGAGAATTTCGCGCTTCGCTTCCTCGGCTTCGACCCAACCGTCTATCTTTACCCACTTGCCGGATTCCAGATCCTTGTAGTGATCGAAGAAATGCGCGATAGAATCGAGCAATGCCTTTGGCAGGTCGCGCACCGTCTGCATGTGCGTATACAGGCTGGAGAGCTTGTCTATCGGCACCGCGACGATCTTGGAATCCTTGCCGGCCTCGTCGGTCATGCACAGCATGCCGAGCGGCCTGACCCGGATTACCGCGCCGCTGATTACCGGGATCGGGGTCACCACCAGTACGTCTACCGGATCCCCGTCTTCGGACAGGGTGCCCGGGACATAGCCGTAATTGCAGGGGTAGTGCATGGCCGTGCCCATAAAACGGTCGACGAACATCGCGCCGGTTATCTTGTCGACCTCGTACTTGACGGGATCGCTGTGCGAGGGAATCTCGATTATCACGTTGATATCGTTCGGCACATTGATACCGCTGCTAACCCGATCCAGAATCATTGTTACGCTGCCTTGTTGGAGGAGCCGGGATTATAACCCAATAGCACCTGTTGAACAGCCGGGCGCGTTCGATCCGCGATATTTCAATTGGACTTATTTAAAGGTCGAAATCGCCGAGCTTCCTGTCTACCAGCTCGTTCTTGAGCACCACGTATCGCGGCATGCCGCGTTCATCGTAGTCGGGATAGGCTTCACCCTGAATCAGCGGATAGAGATACTCGCGGCATTTCGCGGTGATACCGAATCCATCGTCGGTGATGAAATCCTTCGGCATGATTTTTTCGACGTTGGCGACATCGGCCAGGTTGGCACTGCCGATTTGCCACTTGTACGGGTTGGACGACAACCGCTCTATGGTTGGCATGATGGCGTTCTTTCCGGCCAGCGCCATTTCGACACCGGCCCGGCCGAGCGCATAGGCCTGCTCGAGATCGCTGGCGGAGGCGATGTGGCGGGCGGAGCGCTGCAGGTAGTCGGCAACCGCCCAGTGAAACTTGTAGCCAAGGGCCTCCCTGACCATGTTGGCGACGACCGGGGCTACGCCGCCGAGCTGTGCGTGGCCGAAGGCGTCGCGGGTGCCCTGCTCGGCGAGGAAACTGCCGTCAGCGTTGCGTGCGCCCTCGGAAACCACGACGGTGCAATAGCCGTGCTTTTCGACCTTGTTCCTGAGCTCGGCAATAAACCGGTCATGATCGAAGTCGACCTCGGGAAACAGCACCAGTGCCGGAATTCCGTAGTCTTCGATCAAGCCACCCGCGGCCGCGATCCATCCGGCGTGGCGTCCCATGACCTCGAGTATGAATACCTTGGTCGACGTTTTTGCCATGGAGGCCACGTCGAACGAGGCTTCCAGCGCCGATACCGCGATATACTTGGCCACCGAGCCGAATCCCGGGCAGTTGTCGGTTATCGGCAGGTCGTTATCCACGGTCTTGGGAATATGGATCGCCTGTACCGGGAAGCCCATGGTTTCGGACAGCTGCGATACCTTGAAACAGGTATCGGCGGAGTCGCCGCCACCGTTGTAAAAGAAGTAACCGATATCGTGCGCCCTGAATACCTCGATCAGGCGCTCGTATTCGCGCCGGTTTTCCTCGAGGCTTTTCAGTTTGAAGCGACAGGAACCGAAAGCGCCTGCGGGGGTATTCTTGAGCGCCGCGATATCGGCTTCCGACTCACGCGAGGTATCGATCAGCTCTTCGCACAGCGCGCCGATGATGCCGTTGCGGCCGGCAAATACCTTGCCGATACGGTCGGGATTTTTGCGGCTAGTTTCGATGACGCCGCAGGCGCTGGCGTTGATGACCGACGTGACGCCGCCGGACTGGGCATAGAAAGCATTTTTAGGGCTCATGATTCAGGCTTCCACTCGATGTAAAAAATCCGCATTCGTTAACACGATACCATGGATTCCCGACGCTGCCGAACGTCCACTGGTGCATGCGCAAGGTTGGTGGAATCGGCACGATGGTTAGCGAATCCGAAGACCGAAACGCAGAATACCGCAAAAAATCGGAAAAAACAGTTACTCGGGGGAGATATGAGTAAAGGGTAGCGTGAGCACTACCCTTTCGATTACAGGCAGCTGTCGTGCTAGCTCAGCAGCGGGGCGATAACCAGGCTGACAATGGCCATGACGTTGATCAGGATGTTCATCGATGGGCCCGACGTATCCTTGAACGGGTCGCCCACGGTATCGCCGACCACGGCCGCCGCATGGGTGGAGGTACCCTTGCCGCCGAGATTGCCTTTTTCGATGAACTTTTTCGCGTTATCCCAGGCGCCGCCGGCATTGGCCATCATTAGCGCCATCAGTACGCAGCTAAGCAGCGCGCCCGAAAGCATGCCGCCGAGCGCCTCGGCGCCGATGATGAAACCGACCAGCGGCGGTGCACTTACTGCGATGACGCCGGGCACGATCATCTTTTTCAAGGCAGCGGTGGTTGCGATATCGACACACTGCGCGGTGTCCGGCTTGGCCGTGCCTTCGAGCAGGCCGTCGATTTCGCGGAATTGACGACGTATTTCCTTGATCATTTCGAAGGCCGCGTCGCCGACCGCGGTCATCGTAATCGACGCGATGATGAACGGGATTATGCCCCCGATGAACAGCCCGATCAGCACCTTCGGATTGCTGAGTTCGAGCTCGAAATTCTCGATGTTGACGGACACGGTTTCAATATAGGCGGTGATGATTGCCAGTGCCGCGAGCGCCGCAGCGCCGATCGCAAAGCCCTTGCCAATCGCCGCGGTGGTATTGCCGAGTTCATCCAGCGAATCGGTGATCTTGCGCGTCTCCGGGCCGAGGCCCGCCATTTCGGCGATGCCGCCGGCGTTGTCCGCGACCGGGCCATAGGCGTCGATCGCCATCGTAATGCCGACGGTCGCCAGCATGCCGACCGCCGCGATGCCAACTCCGTAGAGCCCGGCGAAGGAGCTGGCAATCCAGATGATGCTACATATGGTCAGAATCGGAATCGCAACCGACTGCATGCCAATCGCAAGTCCGCTAATCATGACGGTGGCCGGGCCGGTTTCCCCGGACCGCGCGATGTGCTCGACCGGCTTGCCCGCGGTGTAATACTCGGTAATCAAACCGATGATAATTCCGCCGACCGCACCGGCCAGTACACCGATCCAAATGCCGTTATCGAGCCCCAGCATTGAAATCACAAAATAGGCGAACACGATGAACAGGATGGATGCTGCCAGGGTCCCTGTGCGTAATGCCTTTTCGGGAGATTTGCTCGAATTTATTTTGACAATCAGAATGCCGCCAATCGAACACATCAGTCCCAGTGAAGCCAATGCCAGCGGCAGGTACATCATTGCTTCCTGGCCTCCCAGTTTGTCCGCAGCTGCGACTGTCAGGGTGGACGCAATCGCAATACTCGCGATCATCGAATTGCAGTAGGATTCGAAAATATCGGAACCCATACCGGCGACATCGCCGACGTTGTCGCCGACATTGTCTGCAATGACACCCGGGTTGCGCGGATCGTCCTCGGGAATGCCAGCCTCGATCTTGCCCACCAGGTCGGCGCCGACATCAGCGCTCTTGGTAAAAATTCCGCCTCCGACACGTGAAAACAGGGCAACCACCGAGGCGCCCATGGCAAAGCCGTGAATCGCATGAATCGACTCGATGTCCGTGGAAAAAATGAAAAACACGATGCCCAGGCCGAGAAGACCCAGTGACGCCACCGCCAGGCCCATAATCGAGCCGCCGAAAAAAGCGACGGTTAATGCCGCCGCGGCACCTTTGTCATGCGCCGCGGTCGTGGTTCTAACATTGGCCCGGGTGGCGGTGTTCATGCCGATGTAACCCGCCGTTCCGGAAGCCAGGGCACCCAGCAGAAAACAAAAGGCCGTTTCCCAGCCCAGGAATATAAAAAGCAAAATGTCCAGGACAAGCGCAAACATGAACAGCATTTTGTATTCACGCTTCATGAATACCATCGCCCCGAGATGGATTTGATTGCCTATCTCGACGACCTTGCCCTCTCCCTCGGGATATTTTTTGACTGCCGCGTAGGTGAGCGCGGCCGCGACCAGTCCAAGAGCGCCGATGAAAGGCGGCAAGAGGTTGTTAAACTCCATACTTGTTCCCCAAGATATTTGCGTTGATATTTTTTGGTATTTTGGCCCCGTCGCTTACCGGGACCCGAAAAACGCGTGAATCATATCGGTTTTTACCGCCAGATTGAAATATCTTTACATTTTTTCGGGCCTTTTTCGGGTATTTTTCTGCTATTGTCGCAATATCCGCCAATGATCCAGAGTTCCGAAGGTAAAATCCGTTTTAATGTCGAAGCGAGAGCAGTTAAAGGACGATTTCCTCGAGAACCGACTGATCAGGCGCCGCCTCGTGCTTGCCGCGATAATTACACTCGTCCTGCTCGGCCTCGTGATCGCCAGGCTGTACGTGCTGCAGGTCGTCGAATACCAGCATTTTTCGACGCTCTCGGACAGCAATCGTATCCGTATCAAGGCCCTGCCGCCCACCCGTGGACTGATATTCGACCGTCATGGCGTGGTCATGGCAAACAACCTGCCGACCTACCGCCTCGAAATCGTGCGCGAGCAGGTGGGCGATCTCGAACAGACGCTCGCCGAACTCAGGCAGTATGTCGATTACAGCGATCAGGACCTGAAGCGTTTCCGGCAGTCGTCGGAGCGACGGCGACCGTTCGAAAGTATCCCGTTGAAACTGAATCTCACCGACGAGGAGGTCGCCAGGCTGGCGGTGAATCTGCACAAGCTCGAAGGCGTCGAGATAAACGCCCGGCTAACCCGTAACTATCCGCAGGGCAGGCATGCCGTTCATGCGCTCGGGTATGTCAGCCGTATCGACGAGCGTGACCTCAACGAAGTGGACGAGGTCGACTATGCCGGCTCCACCCACGTTGGCAAGCTCGGGCTCGAAAAATTCTACGAGCACGAGCTGCACGGTACCGTCGGCGTGCAGCAGGTCGAGGTCAACGCCAATGGAAGGACTTTACGGGTGCTCAGCGAGTCGCCGCCGATCCAGGGCAATAACCTGCATTTGACGATCGACTCCCGTCTGCAGCGTGTGGCCGAGGAAGCGTTTGGCGACCAGAGCGGTGCCGCGGTGGCCATCGACCCCAATAATGGCGAGATACTGGCGCTGGTGTCGATGCCGATTTTCGATCCCAATCTGTTCGTCAACGGCATCAGTTTCGAAAACTATAACCAGCTGCGCGATTCGCCCAGCCGCCCGCTGTTCAACCGTGCGCTGTCGGGGCAGTATCCGCCCGGTTCGACCACCAAACCTTTCTACGGGCTGGCCGGCCTTGAGACCGCCATCACCAACAAAGAGCAGGAGACCTATTGCATCGGTTACTACCGGCTGCCGAACGAGGAGCGCAGGTACCGTGACTGGAAAAAGGAGGGCCACGGTGCGACCGATTTGACCAAGGCCATCGTCCAGTCCTGCGACGTTTATTTCTACGACCTGGCCTATAGGCTTGGCATCGATCGCATGTCCGCGTTCATGGCGCAGTTCGGCTTCGGCGTAAAAACCGGCGTCGACAGCACCGGGGAGCGCAGCGGCTTGCTACCGTCACGCGAATGGAAGCGTCGTAACGAGGGCATGCCCTGGTTTCCGGGCGAAACCCTGATTACCGGTATCGGGCAGGGCGCGCTTTTGGTTACACCGATTCAACTTGCCAATGCAACCGCGGAATTCGCGCTGCAGGGTGTAAGATATCAGCCTCATCTGGTCAAGTCGGTAGAAAAAATACCCGAATACAACCTGATCGATATCGCAAGCCGCGTCGCGGGTCGCTACCAGATATCGAAACAGAATAACTGGGAACATGTGCACAATGCCATGGTAAACGTGGTGCATGGATTGCGCGGAACCGCATTTCGAATATCCCAGGGAATGCAGTACAAGGCCGCCGGTAAAACCGGTACCGCGCAGGTCTTCGAGGTGGCCCAGGACGAAGAATACGATGAAGAAACGGTTGCCAGGAAACTGCGGGATCACGCGCTGTTTATCAGCTACGCGCCGGCCGAAAAACCGCGCATCGCGGTTGCCGTAATCGTCGAGAACGGGGGACACGGCAGTTCGGTGGCGGCGCCGATAGCCAGACGAATCATGGATACCTACCTGCTGGACCCATCATGAATCAGACTTTCGATTTCGACTCCGTTTCCATTACGCGCAGGATTATTGATGCGCTGCGTCTCGATCCGGTGCTGCTGTCGTTACTGCTCATTCTTGCCCTGTTTGGCAGCATGGTGCTGTACAGCGCGAGCGGATCCGATGCCGCGGCGGTCATCCGCCAGGGGATCCGAATCGCGGTTGCCTTATTATTACTGGTCGCTGCGGCCAACGTCCCGTTGCGCATGTTACGCAAGATTTCGGTATGGCTATACCTGGGCGGGGTCGCGCTGCTGGTTGCGGTAATGTTTTTCGGTGAGGTCGGCAAGGGCGCGCAGCGCTGGCTCGATCTGGGCTTTATCCGGTTTCAGCCCTCGGAGATGCTCAAGCTCGCGGTGCCGATGATAGTAGCGACTTATCTGGCAGATCGGGTTTTGCCGGTTGGTCTAAAGGAATTGATCGTCTCTTCGATACTGGTGATGATCCCTGTCGTGCTGATTGCGCGGCAACCGGATCTTGGCACCGCGATACTGGTTGGCAGCGCCGGGTTTTTCGTGCTGTTCCTGGCCGGGGTGCGCTGGCGTATAATAATCAGTCTTGGCGTTTTATTTTCGGCACTGGCGCCGCTATTGTGGAAGTTCGCGCTGCATGATTACCAGCGTAATCGGATATTGACCCTACTGGATCCCGAGAGCGATCCGCTTGGCTCGGGCTATCACATAATTCAGTCGAAAATAGCGATCGGTTCCGGAGGCGTCTACGGCAAGGGGTGGCTTAACGGCACCCAGTCGCAGCTGGATTTTATTCCCGAGAGATCGACCGATTTCATTTTTTCGGTATTTGGCGAGGAGTTCGGATTTTTCGGCAGCGTCGTATTGATACTGATTTACATGGCGATAATATTCCGGGGGCTTTATATTGCAGCGCATTCGACTGAAAATTTTGGGCGCCTGCTTGCTGGAGCGCTGAGTCTGACTTTCTTTGTCTATTTGTTCGTGAACACCGGTATGGTTGCGGGGATGTTGCCAGTAGTGGGCGTGCCGTTACCCTTGATCAGCTACGGCGGTACGTCTATGGTGACCCTGATGGTTGGATTTGGTTTAATAATGTCGATAAGATCGGCAAGGCGATTTCGGGTTTGATGAGAAATATTATTTTTATTATCGGTGCAGTGGCGACGTCCCTTGCATTTGCGGTGGAAATTCCGGGTGGCGCTTACCAGGGCCGTAGCGACGTCAGTGCTTTCATTAAGCGCCTGGCCCTTGAAACCGACTATACCGAAAAGGAACTGGTGGACCTGTTCGCACAGGTAGAGAAGCAGGAACACCTGTTCGAGAAGCTCGACAAGCCGGCCGAAAAGGAACTCGACTGGTACCAGTATCGCGGTATTTTTATCAAGGACACGCGGATCGAGCGTGGCGTGAAGTTCTGGCGAGAGCACCGTGAACTGTTGGCGGCCGTTAGCGACAAGACTGGCGTACCGGCCGAGATCATCGTTGCGATCGTCGGCGTAGAAACTTTCTACGGCGTATACAAGGGGAAAGACCCGGTTTTCGATAGCCTGGTGACGCTGGCCTTCGATTATCCGCGTCGCGCAAGTTTCTTCAAGCAGGAGCTCGAGCAGTTTCTGCTGCTCGCCAAGGAGCAGGGCTTCGATGCCAGAGCCCTGCGCGGATCCTACGCCGGGGCCATGGGGATGCCGCAATTTATTTCGTCCAGCTACCGCCACTATGCGATCGATTTCGACGAGGATGGTCAGACCAACCTGTTCGACAGCATTCCCGATATCGCCGGCAGCGTCGCCAACTATTTTGTCAGACATGGTTGGCAGCGCGATGGTCGCGTAGCGCGTCCGCTGACGGCGGCGGAGAACAATTCTATCGACGCACTCGAACCCGGCCTCAAGCCGACCTACAAATGGGCGGATCTGAAGCGCAGCGGGTTGGCATCGGACTTCGAGATTAGCGAGGATACGCCGGTGGCGCTGGTCAGGTTGCAACAACGGGACCACGCGGAATACTGGGCGGGATTCGAGAATTTTTACGTCATCACGCGTTATAATCACAGCGAACTCTACGCGATGGCGGTGTACCAGCTGGCCAGGTTGATAAGTCACCATTACAAAAAAACAGCATGAGGTTCGAGCTCCCAGCCCTGATGATCGTTTCGCTAACGCTTGGCGCCTGCAGTTTCGGCGTTCCTATCGGCGATCGCGGCCAGGTAGTGCCGGCAACTGGAGTACCGGCGACGACCAGGTCGAAAAATGGGAACCCGTCGTCCTATGTCGTGCACGGCCGTCGCTACCATGTGCTCGACAGCGCCGACGGCTTCGTGCAGCGGGGTATCGCCTCCTGGTATGGAATCAAATTTCACGGCCGTAAAACCTCGAGCGGCGAGATATACAATATGCACGATATGACCGCGGCGCACAAAACCCTGCCGATACCGGTTTACGTGCATGTCAAGAACCTCGATAACGGGCGCAGCGCGGTAGTTCGAGTTAACGATCGTGGTCCGTTTATCCCGGGTCGAATAATCGATCTTTCTTACGCGGCGGCCAAGAAGCTGGGTGTCAAGGGGCCGGGTACGGCCAACGTCGAGATCGCCGTGCTCGACCAGGGTGAAACCAGACCCACCAGCGTGGTGCGCACCATTCCGCTACCGGACCAGTTGCAGGACACGCCTTTATTTATCCAGATGGGCTCGTTTTCGAGCCAGATTAACGCAAGTAACCTGATGCAGGATCTGCACGCCGCGAACGAGTTATCCGCCCGTATATTCCACCTGCAAACCGACGGCGGATTGTTTTATCGGGTTCGGGTTGGCCCGCTCTACGATATCGACGAAGCCAACGCCATCGTCCGGCGCCTCAGGGACAAGGGATTTCAAACCGCGCACATCGTAGTGCAGGACTGAACCGATAGACCTTGAGAGCCATAGCCGGGATCGTTACAATCGCGTCTCCTGACTAATCCCCCGACGCATCGAATCAATATGAATATATTTTCGTTTATTCTCGCTATTCTGACGATAACGCTCCCCGTAACCGGCTGGACCGCGGCCAAGCCGATCCCGAATCCCCCCGCGCTCGATGCCACCAGCTACTTCCTGGTCGATTACGATTCCGGCCGGGTGCTTGCCGAAAAAGATCCGGACAGGCATATCGAACCGGCCAGCATTACCAAGTTGATGACCGCTTACCTCGTCGACAAGGCGATTGCCGATGGCGATATCGCGCTCGAAGACGAGGTCACCATCAGCGAAAAAGCCTGGCGTATGCAGGGCTCCAAGATGTTTGTCGAGGTCGGCAAAAAGGTGTCGGTCGAGGAATTGTTGAAAGGACTTATTATCCAGTCCGGAAACGATGCCAGCGTCGCGCTCGCCGAACATATCGCCGGTTCGGAATCTGCTTTCGCCGGCTACATGAATCACCAGGCAAAGTTGCTTGGCATGGACAACACCAATTTCGTCAACGCAACGGGCTGGCCGCACCCGGACCACTACAGCAGCGCCCGGGATATCGCGACGCTGACCCGGGTGGTTATCCAGGATTTTCCCGAATCTTACCGGTTTTACAAGGAGCGCGAATATACCTTCAACAAGATACGGCAATTCAATCGAAATCGCCTGCTGTGGCGCGACGAAACGGTTGACGGCGTCAAGACAGGCCACACCGAGTCGGCCGGGTTTTGCCTGGTGGCCTCGGCCCAGCGTGGCGATATGCGCCTGATTTCGGTCGTGCTGGGCGCCGACTCCGACAAGGCGCGAACCCAGAGCAGCCAGTCGCTGCTGAATTACGGATTCCGTTTTTTCGAGACGCACAAACTTTATCGCGCCGAGGAAGTGTTGAAATCGGCGCGCATCTGGTACGGTGATCAGGAGCAGGTCAGCATGGGTATCGGAAGAGATATTTACATTACGATTCCGCGCGGTCGTTACGGCGACCTGGACGCTTCGATGGAGATAGATCGTGAAATTGCCGCCCCGGTTTCTCGTGGGCAGCAGCTGGGGCAGGTAAACATCAGACTAGACGAAGAACTGCTGCTGAGCGAGCAGATCGTCGCGATGCAGGCCGTCGAGCAAGGGGGTCTTTTCGTCAGGGCCCTGGACAGCATCAAGTTGATGTTCCGCTAGTGGCTGAAGTGATGAACACGGCTGAATCCGGCCTCGCGTTGATCGATTATCCGAGCCGGTTTCCGCTTAAGGTATTCGGCAACCATACGGCCGAATTCGAATCGATCGTGCTGGCGCTGGTCAGGGCAAGATGCCCGCAGGCCGAGCATATCGAGGTGCGTCGCCGCAGCAGCAAGGGCGGCAAGTACCTCGCCTTGACGCTTACCTTTACCGTCTACAGTCAACAGCAACTGGAAGAAATTTATCAGGACCTGTACGACTGTGAGCATGTCGTAATGTCGCTGTAGGCCAGCATGGCACGATCCCGCTGCCTGGTCAGAAACCTGGGTCGTACGGATTACCGGAAAACCTGGGAGGCGATGAAGGAATTCACCGATCAGCGCGGACCGGATACCCCCGACGAACTGTGGCTAACCGAGCATGCGCCGATTTTCACCCAGGGCCTCAACGGGCGCGCGGAGCACCTGCTGGCGCCTGGAGCCATCCCGGTGCTGCAGATCGATCGCGGCGGCCAGGTCACCTACCATGGTCCGGGGCAGCTGGTTGTTTATTGCCTGCTCGATATCACGCGTCTCGGACTCGGCGTCAAGAGCCTGGTCTCGAGGATCGAGCGGTCGGTGATCGAACTGCTCGAGGGTTACCGGATCGCCGCGAATACCAGACCGGGGGCGCCCGGGGTCTATGTAGACCAGGCCAAGGTAGCGGCGCTTGGATTGCGCATTCGAAAAGGATGTTGTTATCATGGCCTGAGTCTCAACGTAGACATGGACCTGGAGCCTTTCAGCCGCATCAATCCCTGCGGTTACCGCGGACTCGCGGTAACGCAGTTGCGTGACCTTGGCGTCGGTGATGCCGGTGACGTGGTAGGGTCCAAACTGGCGGCAATACTAATTGGAAAACTCGGTGAAGAAAAATCAGGTAGTTCAGGGGATTAAACTCAAGGGTGCGGACAAGCTCGCGCGCATCCCGATCAAGGTCGTGCCGTCGACCACGGTGCAGCGTAAGCCGCCATGGATTCGCGCCAAGGCTCCGACCGGAGACCGCGTCAGGCAGTTAAAAGCGCGTTTGCGTGAAAACAGCCTGTACACCGTTTGCGAGGAAGCTTCCTGTCCTAACCTGGGCGAGTGTTTTTCCAAGGGCACGGCGACCTTCATGATCATGGGCGATATCTGCACCCGACGTTGCCCGTTCTGCGATGTCGGGCACGGCAGGCCGAATCCCCTGGATAAGTCGGAACCGGTCAATCTTGCCAGGACCATCCATGCGATGTGCCTGCAATACGTCGTGATCACCTCGGTCGACCGCGACGATTTACGCGACGGTGGTGCGCGGCACTTCGTGGATTGCATCGTCGAAACACGCAAGCTCAATCCGGATATCAAGATCGAGATCCTGACCCCCGACTTTCGCGGGCGCATGGACGTTGCGCTCGAAATCATGACCCAGGCGCCGCCCGACGTCTTCAACCATAACCTGGAGTCGGTGCCGTCGCTATACCGCAAGATCCGTCCGGGATCCGATTACCAGTGGTCGCTGGACCTGCTGCAAAAGTTCAAGCAAATGCATTCAGCGGTGCCGACCAAGTCGGGCCTGATGCTCGGGTTGGGCGAAGAAATCGACGAGGTCAAGCGGGTGCTGCGCGATATGCGCGAGCATGGCGTCAACATGTTAACGCTCGGACAATACCTGCAGCCCAGCCTCGATCATCTCGCGGTAGAACGCTTCGTGACGCCCGCGGAATTCGACGAACTCGGCGCCTACGCCGAATCGATCGGCTTCGACCAGGTGGCCAGCGGTCCCATGGTGCGTTCTTCCTACCACGCCGATCTGCAGGCCGAATCCATCCTCAACGCCTGACCCGTCGAAATCCGGGCTTTTGCAGCATCTTTCCGAAACACGAGGGCACAATACTTGTTTCATCGATATTCGATGTTCCTGGCTCGCTTCGGGGGATTAAGTATTGTGTCCCCATAAATACTTCGGGCAGATTGATCCCGAGTGCCCGGGCCTGGGGAAAAAGGACTCTGCCCCCTCACTAGGGCGAGTGTCTATGATTCAATAAGGCATTGGATGCCGGCGATAAACAGCCTGGATATCTTCGAGCACCTCTTCGCCAAGATCCAGCCCCGCGGCGCCCAGGTTGACGGCGAGCTGCGCGATACTGGTCGCACCGATGATGCTCGAGGTTACGAACGGGCGTTGATTGCAGAAGGCGATCGCCATCTGCGCCGGCTCGATGCCGTGTTTTGCGGCGACCGCCAGGTATTGATCGACCACTGGCCAGACCGAATCGTCGACGCGCCCGTACAGGTCAGGATTTATCGTGATACGCGAGCCCGCGGGCCTGGCGCCATTGCGGTACTTGCCGGTGAGCATGCCGCAGGCCAGTGGCGAGTAAGGTAGCAAGCCGACCTGTTCGTGATGCGATAGTTCAGCCATGTCGAGATCGTGGCTGCGGTACATCAGGCTATATTCGTTCTGCAGCGAAACCACGCGCGGGAAATGATTGGCCTCGGCGATTTGCAGGAATTTCATGCTACCCCAGCAGGTCTCGTTGGAGAGCCCGATTTCGCGGATCTTTCCTGCCGTCACCAGTTCGGCGAGGAATTCCAGGGTTGTATAAATATGATCCAGCGTCTCTGCAGTATCCTGGTGCGAGGGGTCATATCGCCAGTTGCGGCGGAAATGATAAGAACCACGGTTTGGCCAGTGCAGCTGATACAGGTCGATGTAATCGGTTTGCAATCTTTTCAGGCTGCCTTCGATGCTGCCCCGGATTTTTTGCGGGCTGATTTCGATGCCGTCCTGCAGGTAGGAAATGCCTTCGCCGGCCACCTTGCTGGCGAGGATCACATGATCGCGCCGGGCGGATTTGCTGATCCAGCTGCCGATGATCTCTTCGGTCCGACCAGCGGTCGCGGCAGACATCGGATTCGACGGGTAGAGTTCGGCGGTATCGATGAAGTTGACGCCGTGATCGAGTGCAAAGTCGATCTGTGCGTGCCCCTCGGCTTCGCTGTTCTGGGTGCCCCAGGTCATCGATCCGAGGCAGATCTCGCTGACCTCGATGTCGCTGCGACCGAGCTGCCGGTAACGCATCAGGACTTCTGGCCGTAGTTCAGGTCCAGGATTCGCTGGGTGTCCCGCTCCAGCTCCTCGAGCCCAAGCTGCCGGTATGCCTGCAGCTGCAGCTGCAGCGCGGGCCTGATAACGCTGGATCCCTGGTAATTCTGCAGGATATACCGGGTGCGATTCGCGACTGCGATCCAGGCCTCGCGTTCGGCGTAATAGCTGGCAATTTTGAAATCCGCGCGGGCCAGCTCGTTGCGCAGGTAAATCATGCGTTTACGCGCATCCGCGCCGTACTTGCTGTTCGGGAAGCGCTGTATCAGCAGCCGGAAATCGTTGTAGGCGTTCTGCAAAAGTTTCTTGTCATAATCCGAAAGGTCTCGTTCCGACAGCACGTCGAGTATCGTTCCGCCGCGCTCGAAATTCACCAGGCCCTTCAGGTAGTAAGCGTAATCGACCGATTCGTGGCGCGGGTGCAGCTTGATAAAGCGTTCGAGCGCGGTCAGCGCCGAATCAGGCTCGTCGAACTTGAAATAGGCGTATGCGACGTCTATCTGCGCCTGGGTCGCATACTTGCCGAAGGGAAAACGCGATTCCAGGGTTTCGTAGTATTCGATCGCAGTAAGGTAATTTTCATTGGCGAGCTCGTTGCGAGCCTCGTTGTAAAACTGTTCCACGGTCCAGTCGGCGGTAACGTCGATTTCCTTTTCCGCGCCGCAACCGACCAGGCCGATTGCAATGAAAATGTAGAGAATAAAACGCATATGGGTGGCTATTTTGTTAAGATCGAATCAGGTATCGAGTGTCGAGGCAGCCAGTATAACCAGCGCATGAAATTAATTCAGCAAAGTTTCCAGATAGAAAAACAACTGGCCGGAAACCGCCTCGACCAAGCGCTGCAAAGGCTGCTCCCCGACTACTCACGCAGCAGGATCCAGCAATGGATTCAGCAGGGATTCGTGTGTATCAACCAGGAACAGTGCAAGCCCCGGCAAAAGGTTTTCAGCGGCGACCTGGTGGTTCTCGACGTACCCGAGCAAAACCAGATATCAGACCTGCCGCAGGCGATCGAGTTCACCATACTCTACGAGGACGAAGATTTATTCATCGTTGACAAACCCGCCAACCTGGTGGTCCATCCTGCCGCCGGTCATCAGGACGGAACCCTCGTGAACGGGCTGCTTGCGCGGGATCCGCGGCTGGAGCAGCTACCGCGTGCCGGTATCGTGCATCGGCTCGACAAGGACACCACGGGTATCATGGTGGTGGCGCGCAACCTCAGGGCGCACAACTGGCTGGTCGAACAGCTGCAGGCTCGCCTCGTCAGGCGCGAATATATCGCCATCGCCCAGGGCGTTATTACCGCCGGGCGTTGCATCGAAACCGGGATGGCGCGCCATCCGCAAAACCGCAAGAAGATGGCGGTAGTGGAGCGAGGCAAGAAGGCGATTACCCACTTCCAGGTGGCACGCAAATTCGGTCATTACAGCCTGATCCGGCTGCAGCTCGAAACCGGCCGCACCCACCAGATTCGGGTGCACATGGCTTATATCAATCACCCGCTGCTGGGTGACGCCGTCTATGGCGGGCGTATGCGCGTCCCGACGGGGGCGGATGACGAGCTGCTAAGCGTAATCCGGAGCTTCAAACGCCAGGCCCTTCATGCCGAGAGGCTGGGCTTCATTCATCCGCGAAGCCGCGAGCCGGTAAGTTTCGAGGCGCCGTTGCCGCGGGATTTTCGGCAACTGCTCGACGCGCTGGAACAACATGATTGAAACCGTCCAGCCGCAGTGGCCGGCGCCCGCCGCGATTCGCGCCTGTTGCACGACGCGCGTTGGTGGCGTGAGCGAAGCCCCCTTCGAAAGCCTGAATCTGGGACTTCACGTCGGTGACGTCGATGCCCGGGTTATCGAAAATCGCGAACGCCTGCAGCGGCAATTGAAGCTGCCAACCGAACCTGCCTGGATTCGCCAGATCCACGGTACGCGGGTCGTGGTGCTGGGGCAGAACCGCGGTCGTGAAGCCGACGCTGCGATAACCCGGCAAACCGGCGTCGTCGCGGTAGTCCTGGTGGCGGATTGCCTGCCCATCCTGCTGTGCAACCAGGCCGGCACCGAGGTTGCGGCCGTGCACGCGGGCTGGCGTGGCCTGCAGGCCGGCGTGATCGAGGCGACGCTCGACAGGATGCAGTCACCCGGCGATCGGTTGATGGCCTGGATCGGTCCCGGGATTTCGCAGCCATTTTTCGAAGTGGGTGACGAGGTACGCTCGGCCTTTGTCGAATCGATGCCGGGCGCGCGGGATTACTTTCGCGCAAATAACAACCACCGCTGGCAATGCGACCTGCCCGGTCTCGCCGAACTCAGGCTTAACCGACGCGGCATCGCGCGGGTTTTTCGCGATCCGCATTGCAGCTATCGCGACGCCGGCATGTTTTACTCGCATCGCCGCGATGCCACGACCGGACGCATGGCGGCGTTGATCTGGATCAGGTAAAAGCGTACCCCCTGGCCTTGAAAAAGAACATAACAGTCCTACATAACCCCATAATTTTTAATGTTTAGAGGACTGCTTCAATGCGTATGGATCGCTTGACCAGTAAATTCCAGGAAGCCCTGTCTGACGCTCAGTCGTTGGCGGTAGGACGAGACCACCAGTTCATCGAACCGGTGCATTTAATGATTGCCCTGCTCGATCAGCAGGGCGGCTCGGTGCGCCCGCTGTTTTCGCAAGCCGGGGTCAATATCAACATGCTGCGTTCCCACCTCGGCGAAATGCTTGAAAAATTGCCCCGCGTCGAGGGTGCCGCCGGCGATCTTCACATTTCGAATGCACTCGGCAAGTTGCTGAATGTCACCGACAAGCTTGCGCAGGAGCGCAAGGACCAGTTCATATCCAGCGAGTTGTTCGTGCTCGCGGCGATGGATGAGAAGGGTCCCCTTGGCGAGGCTTTGAAAGCCTCTGGTGCCAGCAAGCAGGCCGTTGCCGCGGCGGTTGACGGCATCCGCGGGGGGCAGTCCGTTGACAACGCCAACGCCGAAGACCAGCGCATGGCGCTCGAGAAATACACCATCGATCTAACCGAACGCGCCGAACAGGGAAAACTCGATCCGGTCATCGGGCGTGACGAGGAAATCCGGCGCGCGATACAGGTATTGCAGCGGCGCACCAAGAATAACCCGGTATTGATCGGCGAACCCGGCGTCGGCAAAACCGCGATCGTAGAGGGCCTCGCGCAGCGCATCATCAATGGCGAGGTGCCCGAGGGGCTGAAGAAAAAACGCGTCCTGTCGCTGGATATGGGTGCTCTGATCGCCGGCGCAAAATTTCGCGGCGAGTTCGAGGAGCGCCTCAAGGCGGTATTGCACGATCTTTCCAAGCAGGAAGGCCAGATTATCCTGTTCATCGACGAGCTGCATACCATGGTCGGCGCGGGCAAGGCCGAAGGGGCTATGGACGCCGGTAACATGCTTAAACCCGCGCTATCCCGCGGCGAGTTGCACTGCATCGGTGCTACCACGCTCGACGAATACCGGCAGTACATCGAGAAAGACGCCGCGCTCGAACGGCGCTTCCAGAAGGTACTGGTGCAGGAGCCCAGCGTCGAGGATACGATCGCGATACTGCGCGGCCTGAAAGAACGCTATGAAGTACACCATGGCGTAGACATCACCGACCCGGCGATCGTCGCCGCCGCGACCCTGTCCTACCGTTACATTGCCGACCGGCAGTTACCGGACAAGGCGATCGACCTGATCGACGAATCGGCGAGCCGCATTCGCATGCAGATCGATTCCAAGCCGGAGGATATGGACCGGCTGGAAAGGCGGCTTATCCAGCTCAAGATCGAGCGCGAGGCCCTGAAAAAGGAAAGCGATGCGGCGAGCAAGAAGCGCCGCGATGCGCTCGAGGAAGAGATCGGCAAGCTCGAGCGCGAGTATTCGGACCTCGACGAGGTCTGGAAATCTGAGAAGGCGGCGCTGCAGGGCGCCACGCATATCAAGGAAGAACTCGAGCGCGCGCGGCTCGATCTCGAGACCGCCCAGCGTGCGGGCGATCTAACGCGCATGTCGGAACTGCAGTACGGGCGTATTCCAGAACTCGAGAAGCAGCTCAATCTCGCCTCCAGTGCAGAAATGCAGCCCATGAAGCTGTTGATCAACAAGGTTGGCGAAGAAGAGATCGCTTCCGTGGTATCGCGCTGGACCGGGATCCCGGTATCGAAAATGCTCGAATCGGAACGTGAGAAACTACTCGAGATGGAAACCCAGCTGTCGCAACGCGTGGTCGGGCAGGGCGAAGCGGTGAAAGCGGTTTCCGACGCAATCCGGCGTTCGCGCGCCGGCCTCTCCGATCCGGCACGGCCTAACGGCTCGTTCCTGTTCCTGGGCCCGACCGGAGTCGGCAAGACCGAGTTGACCAAGGCGCTTACGCAGTTTCTGTTCGACACCGAGGACGCGATGATCCGCATCGACATGTCGGAATTCATGGAAAAGCACAGCGTCGCCCGCATGGTCGGCGCGCCACCGGGCTACGTCGGTTACGAGCAGGGTGGATACCTGACCGAGGCGGTGCGCCGTCGGCCTTACTCGGTCATTTTGCTCGACGAGATCGAGAAGGCGCATCCGGACGTGTTCAATATTCTGCTGCAGGTTCTCGACGATGGCCGCCTGACCGATGGCCAGGGACGCACCGTCGATTTTCGCAACTGCGTCATCGTGATGACCTCGAATCTGGGCTCCACCGAAATCCAGGCGCTTGCCGGCGATCAGAACTATGCCGAAATCAAGCAGGCGGTCATGGAGCAGGTCGGGCGCCATTTCAGGCCGGAATTCATCAATCGGATCGATGAATCCGTCGTTTTCCATCCGCTGACCCAGCAACAGATACGCGCTATCGCGCAAATTCAGCTCAAGGGTCTTACCGCGCGCCTGAAGGAAAAGGATATAGGCCTTTCGATCAGCGACGCGGCGTTGGATACGCTCGGCGAGCTTGGTTTTGACCCGGTCTACGGCGCCAGGCCGCTCAAGCGCGAGATCCAGCAGGAGATCGAAAATCCGTTGGCGATGTCGATTCTGGCAGGAGAGTTCGAGCCCGGCGACCTGGTTGCTGTCGATGTCGACAAAAACCGGCACTTCAGTTTCGCCAAACAGCGGCTGCACTGACCAACAGCAGGCATAAATTAGGGCCGGGATGGTCTTTTTTGAGCGTTTTGTGACTATAATCCTGTCACAGAAGCGGTATTCGCGCGTCATCAAGGCGAAATGAAAAAAATATGGCAGTGTTAGGCTCCATTTTCTTTAACCGAACGCTCAAGCAGTTTCTCGATTGCAAGGATCTTGAAAGCGAGAAAGGCGTCGCTTTGACCGAGAAGCTGCGCAACTCGGCGAAGGGTTCGCTCGAGCGATTGATCGAAGTAATCCCTGAAACGGGCACGCCGCATAGCGACGTGCTCAGGGATATCTGTCTCGAACATGTCGGAGGCAGCAACGAGGAGCTATTCCTGAAAAGCCTCGACAACGACGCTACCGATATTCGCTCCACCGCCGCGTCGATATTGTCGCGCACGGCGCAGGTGAACCCGGCAAAGTTGTTCAAGAAGTTGCATGAATCCGACATCTCCAAAACCGAAATTATCGATATCCTCGCCTTTCAGCGTGAAAAACTGAAGCCCGAACAAATCATCACCAACGCGCTCAAGCTCGATAAATCCCATGCCGAGCAATTGTTGAAGCTGGCGTCGGAATCGTTGATACCGCTGGACCTGAGCGCGCTGCGAATCGAGCCCGGAGCCATCGGCAGCCCGTCGGTTAAAATCATGCTGCTGCGATATTTCGCGCAGGTGGAGCAGCATGAAGTAGCGCAACCGATCGCAAAATTCCTGACCGACGACAATAAGACGGTCGTCATCGAGGCTTTGAAAGCACTCAAGAACCTTCGGGTCAAGTTCGATGCGTCGGTGCTGCTACCGTTCGTCGAATCCATGTCGGAGGTCGAGCGCGAAATGGCGATCGAAATATTGCGCGCGCAGGCAGACGAGGAACTGGCGCCGAGACTGGCGCCGTGGACCTGCGGCAAGTCGGATGATATCCGCGAAATATTCGTCAAACTGCTGGTCAAGTATGTTACCCCGAAAGGCCTGGAAACTTACCTGCGCTTGCTCGACAAGCAGGAATGGTGGGGCAAGGATCAGTCCCTGAAATGCCTGCAAAAGTTTGGCAACGATAAGCTTTACGCCGCCGCCGAAACGCTGGTCGATCACGAAAACGATTTTATCCGCGAACAGGCGCAGCGCTTTGCCGCACACAGCAGCGATCCGTCCGACCTTAAAAAACTCTGGGACAACGCGCTGCATGACGACTGGCAGGTACGCGACAGCGCAATCCAGGCAATCGGTAGATCGGGTAAACGCGAATCGATCGGTATCCTGAAGAAAGTCGTCGAGCGCTGGGCAGAATCCACTCCCGCCGTACTGAAAGCCGTGGGTGAACTCGGATTTAGCAAGGGACTCGAAATCGCTTTCGCCTGCCTGCGCATGCCCGAGGCACTGGTGCAGCGCGAGGCGCTGGAAACCATCGGCAAACTCGCCACCAAGCGTCACGCCAGGACTATCCGCGACAAGCTAATGCAAAAGGTCCCGCAACTGCAGGCCACGGTGCGCGATACCGCCGGCGAAGTTGTCAACCGATTGACCGAGCAGTTTGAACTGCCGCAGCTAAATGTCGACCAGGAAGCCTATTTCGATACCCGGCTACTCAAGTTCGACACGCAGAACGTCGACCAGGGTTCGGCGCAGACCACAATCACAGCCTCTGC
>JAOTTY010000229.1 GCA_029864185.1 Gammaproteobacteria bacterium | reverse complement strand
GAGCCAGGGCGGGTTTCAGTTCTTTTTGCCGAGGCTCAGCCTGAGCCCTCGCCGGTAGTATTCCGCGGCTTTATCCGGTTGTTTCAACTGTTGATCGAACAGTTCGGCGAGTGCCATGCAGGCCTCCGGGGTCGGCTTCGCGCCGATACTGGCCTCGAAGAAGCCCTGCGCCTTGCCCCACAGGCGCGCGCGCATCGAGATCCGTCCGAGCGCCAGCAGCAGGTTTTCGTTATGGCCGTAATCGTCGAGCATTTTTTCGCAACGCGACAACTGCACCGTCGCGTCTTTTGCCTTGAACCGACCGTAGACCTCGATCAGGGCATCGTCCCATTGATTATCCAGCGATTTCAGCACAAGCTGCTCGGCGCTAGCGCTATACCACTCCTTGCGCGCCATGACGTCCAGGTAAAACCGGATCATCGCAGGGTCCGAGCGCAGTTCCTTCGGGACCTTGTTCCAGGCCTGTTCAAAATCCTGCTGATTGCCGGCGGCGCGCTCGAGCAGGCCGCTATAACCCGCGAGCTCCATCTCGCGCAGGCGGTTGGCCTTGATCAGTTTTTTACGCCGTACATCCGGCAGAATTTCGACCAGCGCCGACCAGTCCTCGAGTTCGTAGTAGGCACGCGCAAGCAGCATGGTCACGTAATCGTGGCGCGGCGCGATACTGTGCAAGTGACTCAGCGTTGCGAGCGCCTGCTCGGTTTGCAGGTGCGCGAGCTGCAGTTCTGCCTGGGTTACGCCGATGGCAAGCTCGGCATCCGGGTTGGCATCGTGAGCGGCTTTCAGGTAACTGTCGCGTGCGTCGTGCTTGCCCTGTAACTGCGCCGCGCGCGCCGCGCCGAGATAATGCACCAGCGGGCTTTCGCTGTGCTCGACGAACCGCATCAGGTGGTTTTCCGCCTGCTCGAAGCGTCCCTCGGCGAGATCGATCAGTCCCTCGTTGAGCTGGCGCCGCGTCCTCGCGTAACGCCGGTTCTGGGACTGGCGCTGGACCGTGGCGGGCAGGCGCCACAGGCCCCGCAGCAAACGCAGCAGGTAGTAAAGCGCGACCAGGAAAACGACCAGCACGCCCAGCGCGAACGCGAGACTGGTCTCGACCGAGTAGTCGCGATAACGCAACAACACGAAGCCGGGATCGTCGCGCACCACCAAAACCGCCGCGAGCACAACGATGACGAGAATCAGCAGTTTGACGAATAACTTAACCATTACCGGACTCCGTCGCCGGCTTGGTGGCGGGCTCGGGCGCATTCTCGCGCTGGCTGAGTATGCGCTGCAGTTCCCGCAGCGAGCCGGTGATATCCGGTTTTTCGGGTTTCAACTGCATTTTCTGCAAATCCTGCAATTGCCTCATGAAATCGTTGTTGGCGGCATTGTCGAGATCGTAAAACTCGCGCAACAGGCGCAGGCTCTGCGAGATCAATTGATCGTATTGGCGCGCGTCGCGGTCAAGCACTGCCCAGCGTGCCAGCTTCAGGTTATCCTCGAGCGTTTCCGAGACATCGGCGATGCTGGCCTCGATTTCGGTCGGTTTTGCGGTCTCGTGGCGCACTTCGACGAGCGAATCGATAAATGCGCCAAGGCGGTCCAGCCAGTCCTTCGATGCCTGCAATTGCTGCGGTTGCGTGGTCGTCTCCTCGACACGCACCGCGAATCCCGGCTCGAGCACCCGCACCTGGCGCGCGAGTTGCGCGAGGATCAGGGTCATGCCGACGAGGTCCGGTCGCTTGCGCGTCTTCAGGTCGGCGATTTCCTCGCTGATCATGACCCGCACCGGCAGCAGCCCGGTATCGCCGGTCTGCGCGATCTTGTCGCTGGCGGCCTGCAGCGTGAGCGCGGCGCCCTCGAAATCATCCTGCAGAATCAGTTTATGCTGCGCGATGCGCATCAGGTACTCGACCTCGGCGAACTGCCAGTCGTTCTTGTCGCGGCCGTAGAGCTCGAAGAGCTTTTCGCTGGCCTCGCGCAAACCCTGCTGTTCGAGCGTCAGCGAACCGATTTTCGATTCGAGACCTCCGATTTCCGATTTCATCGGCGCCAGGCTCGAATCGAGGCGGCTGTTGCTGGCCCTGGAGTCGAGCTGTTGACGCAGATCGCTGATCGTCTCCCGGTAATCGCGCGCGGCCTGCTGTTGCAGCCACCAGTAGTAGCCCACGGCGGCGGCGAGACCGATGATCAACAGAAAGTTGAACAGGCTGAACCAGGAGCGCCGCGGTTTCGGCGCCGCGGCAGCCGCGGACTTCGACGGAGGCTTGGTCACGGGTTCGGTGTCGGATCCGGACTTGTCGTCGACTTCGACCCTGGACTCTGATTTGGCATCGGTTTCGGCTTTAGACTTGCCGCCGGATTTATCGGTGAATGCGGCTACGGGTCTGTCGTCCGCTGCGGGTTCGGGTTTGTCCCCGGTCTTGTCGTCCGCTGCGGGCCCGGGTTTGTCCCCGGCCCTGTCGTCGGCTGAAGGTTCGCCGGCGCCTGCAGGATCGGGCTCCGCTGCGGGCTTGTCGCCCGCCTCATCAGGCGAATCCGGGTCGGCATCGAAAACGACCGGGTCGGTATTGTCTGCGACCTCGTTCTCGCTGCCTTTTCCGGTATCGCTGGATGAATCTTTTTTACTCATAAATCGATTTTTCGCTGATTAGCCCAATCACAGATCGCTTGCCTGATTCCGCTATCGCTTGCGCTGCTGGCGATGATGATTGCGGCATTATGTCCCAGTTTCTGCGCCGATTCACGCATTCTTTCGCTGATCAGGAGCCACGGGATTTGCCGCAGACGCCCGGCAGCCGTGCCGTCCACCAGTTCGAAAAGGTTATGCATACCCTCGTTGCTGGTCAGGATAACGAGGGTCGGAAACGCCGCCGCAACCAGGCGATCGAAGGCGTCAAAATCGCGCCGCGGCAGTTCCCTCCGGTAAACTTCGCAATAGTCGACGGCAGCGCCGCGCGCCGCGAGTTCGTCGCCGAGCAAGTTGCGCCCCTCCTGTCCGCGCAGGATCAGGATACGTTTGCCATCGACCCGCTGCAGGTCTTCGGCCCCGAGCAGCGCTTCGCTGTTATAGGGTTCGCTCGCGATCAGACGCTCACCCGCATCAGCGACATGGCCGGTCAGGGCCTCGCGGGTCGACGGGCCGATAACCCCGAATCGCATTTTCGCGGGCACAGCGGCGACGTCGATGGAGGCAAACGCGCCGTCGACGGCATTGCGGCTGACGAATATCATGATGTCGTATTGCGCCAGACTCTCCGCGATCCGCCGCGGCCGGGGGCTCGCCTCTACCGCTACGATTTCGATCACCGGAAACGACAGCACCGTCGCGCCTTCCGCCTCGAGCAGCATGGTCAGCCGTGCCTGTTGTCGGGCAGGCCGGGTATTCAGAACGACCATGCCGCCGAGCCTGCCCGGCATCGTTATTCCCGCAGCCTTGCGAGTATCCGGTCGGCGCCCTGCACGAGCAATTGCCGCGCCAGCTCGACCCCGAGCTGGTGTGCCGCGGTGCTGGCGCCGCGCACCTCGGCGCGCAGTATCTTGCTGCCGTCGGGTTCACCGACGAGGCCGCGCAGGTAGAGCCCGTCCTGCTCGAGCACCGCGTAGCCCGCGATCGGCACCTGGCAGCCGCCATTCAGGGTCTGGTTGAGGGCGCGCTCGGCGGTGACCCGCAGCGTCGTTTCGGTATGCGCAAGCGGCGCGATCAGTGCGCGCAGTTCGTCATCGTCGCTGCGGATCTCGATACCGAGCACGCCCTGGCCGATCGCCGGCAGGCATTCCTCGGGCGGAATCGCGGCACGGATGCGCGCGCCGAAACCGAGACGCTGCAAACCCGACGCGGCGAGGATGATCGCGTCGAATTCGCCGGCATCGAGCTTGGCCAGGCGCGTATTGACGTTGCCACGCAACCAGTCGACCTCGAGTTCTGGATAGCGCGCGCGAATCTGCGTCTGCCGGCGCAGGCTCGAGGTACCGACCAGGCTCCCCGCGGGCATTGCCGCGAGGCTGTCGTAAGTGTTCGACACGAAAGCGTCGCGCGGATCCTCTCGCTCCATGACGAGCGCGA
Source organism: Gammaproteobacteria bacterium (assembly GCA_029864185.1). Classification (GTDB taxonomy): domain Bacteria; phylum Pseudomonadota; class Gammaproteobacteria. Next base: position 2,860 of record JAOTTY010000229.1, on the reverse strand, counting down.
GTTCCAGGCCCCCCGGAAACTCTACCGGCACGTCCTTGAGCGAATGCACCGCGAGGTCGGCGCGCCCGTCGAGCAGCCCGGCCTCGAGTTCCTTGACGAACAGCCCCTTGCCGCCGACCTTGGCAAGTGGCGCGTCGAGCAGCTTGTCGCCGCGGGTTTTCATCGTCAGCAGCGACACGCTCAGATGCGGGTGCAGCGCCTCGAGCCGCGCCTTGACGTGCTCGGCCTGCCACAGCGCGAGCGGGCTGCCGCGCGTGGCGATACGTAGTTTAGTTCGGGAGCTTGTCATTTACAGATTCTTGATAATTTTGCGTACGCCGGGCAAATGCCGCCGGCTGACTTCGAGAGTATCTTCTATATCGCGAAAGGTCACCTGGTGGCCATCGTTTTCGGACTGCATGCCGGCGAGCCGCGCAAGACTCACCAGCGCGTTACGGTGGATGCGGTAAAACCGGTCGCCGAATTCGGACTCGAGGCTCTTCAGCGCATCCTCGATCAGGACCTCGCCCTCGGTGTGGCGCACGGTGACGTATTTCTGCTCGGCATGGAAGTAATAAATGTTTTCTATCGGCACCAGCACCAGGCTGCCGCGCACGCGCGCGCAGATATGCTGACGCGGCTCCAGTCCGGATAACACGCCGTCGCTGCGGCTGGCCTGGGCGCGCGTAGGCCGTATTGCCGCGTCCATTGCCGCCTGCAGGCGATCCTGCTTGACCGGCTTGAGCAGGTAGTCCACGGCGTGAGTTTCGAAGGCCTCGAGCGCGTGATCGGAAAACGCGGTGGTGAAGACAACGGCCGGCGGCTCGTCGAGCCTGGCGATATGGCGCGCCGCTTCGATGCCGTCCATGCCCGGCATGCGAATATCGAGCAGTACGATATCGGGCTCCAGGCTTTGCGCCATACCCAGCGCTTCGAGCCCGTTCACCGCCTGGCCCACGAGCTCATGTTCCTTCAGTTCACCCACCATGCGTGCGAGACGATCGCGCGCCGGTTTCTCGTCGTCGACTATCAGTATTTTCACACGGCCTCCGTAGTCGGAATGGTTAATTTAACAGTATAGCGCGAGTCGGACTCGGATAACTCCATCGAGGCCGCGCCGCCGTAGGCCAGCGCCAGTCGCTCGCGGATATTATCGAGCGCCATACGGTTACCCTGGCGGTGATTCTGCTGTTGATGCGCGGGCAGCGGGTTGGATATGGTGAAGACGATATTGTCATCGAACTCGTCTATCGAGAGTTCGATCGTGCCGCCGCTGGGTATCGGCTCGACGCCGTGATAAATCGCGTTTTCGACCAGCGGCTGCAGCGTCAGCGCAGGCAGGTTCACGCCGGGTTCCTGCGGCGGCAGGCGCCACCTGACCTCGAGCCGGTCGCCCAGACGCAGTGCCTCGAGATCGATATAGCTGCGCGTCAGCTCGAGTTCCTGCTTCAGCGAAATGCTCGACTCTGCCGACAGGCTTGCGCGAAACAGGTCGGACAGGTTTTCGATCGCCTGCTCGGCGAGGTCCGGTTGATCGTGGGTAAGGCTCGCGATGGTGTTCATGCTGTTGAACAGAAAATGTGGTCGAATGCGCGCCTGCAGGGCCTGCAATCGGGCCTGTGCCTGCACCTTCAGGCGCAGGTCCGATTCGTAGTGCAGGTAAAAATAGCGCAGCGCCATGCCGATCAGAATCACCGCGATCGACAGGTTGCGCGTCAGCGTAAAACCGACGTCGCGCGCGGTCGGACCGAAGTTCAGCATGCTGCCGAGCCCGAGGCTCAGGAAACTGACCAGCAGCGTCATCAACAACGTGATGACGACCGCGATGATGGTGGTGCGAACATGGTCGCCAAGCCAGCCCCGGCGCGTTACCAGGCATAACAGCGCGGCCGTGGTCAGGCCGACCCAGAGCATCGCCACCGATATCAGCGCGATATGCACGAACAGGATACCTTCGCCGAAACTGACCAGCGCGAACACGATCGCGATCAATTCGATGACCAGCAGCAGGCGCAGGAATACATCCGCATCGCAAAAATCGGGCAGGTAAGACGTGATTTCGGTGCCGGTTATACTTTTTTCCGTATTATCTGGCATAAAGTGTTGATTTGTTTGACTTGCACTGCAAGCATACAACAATAATCACCGCAATGTGTCGCCGTGTTGCGTGCGCGCAGAGAAGCCGAAAGACCTGAAACCGATGAGCAAAAAAAACAGCCGCATGTGGGGCGGGCGATTCAACGAACCCACCGACGAATTCGTACAGGCGTTCACCGCCTCGGTCGCTTTCGACCGCCGTCTCGCGCATGCCGATATCGAGGGCTCGCGCGCGCACGCGATGATGCTCAAGCGTATCGGCGTGTTGAGCACCGACGAACTGACCGCGATAAAGTACGGCCTGCAGCAGATTCGCGACGAGATCGACGGCGGCAAGTTCGCATGGTCGGTAGCGCTCGAAGACGTGCACATGAATATCGAGTCGCGCCTCACGGAACTGATCGGCGACGCCGGCAAGAAACTGCACACCGGACGCTCGCGCAACGACCAGGTCGCGACCGATATCCGCCTCTACCTGCGCGACCAGATCGAAATCTGCATGCAGGGCATCCGCGCGTTCCAGAACGGACTGCTAGACCTCGCCGAGCGCGAGGCGCACACCATCATGCCCGGCTTTACCCACCTGCAGGTGGCGCAGCCGGTCAGTTTCGGCCACCACATGCTGGCCTGGTTCGAAATGCTCGAACGCGATCACGGTCGGCTCGGGGATTGCTCCAGACGCATGAACCAGATGCCGCTCGGCAGCGCCGCGCTGGCCGGAACCTCGTACGAGCTCGACCGCGAGTACACCGCCGAGAAACTCGGTTTCGATATGCCCAGCCGC
>JAOTTY010000228.1 GCA_029864185.1 Gammaproteobacteria bacterium | reverse complement strand
GCCAAAGCTCTGCCGCAGATATTTGCAGATGGTGAACACATCGGCAGCCTGGAAGACCTCCAGATTAGATTAAAAGGCTAATACGCCCCATTGCTGTACTAGCCATATTTTCGCAGAACGGTCAGACCATCGCCGATTGGAATTAGCGACAGGTCGTAACGACCCGGCGCCTGCTCGTAGATCCAGGCGTTCAGTTCACGCAGCGCAACCGCGTCGGCGCTAGTGTCGCTCGGGTCCGCTACCGAGCCGCTCCATAGCACGTTATCGAGCATGATCAGCCCGCCGCTGCGCACCAGGATAAGGCAGGACTCCACGTAGCATCGGTAGCCAGTCTTGTCGGCATCGATATAGGCGAAATCGAAGGCGCCCTCGAGGCCCTCATCGAGCAGGCGGCCGAGCGTTTGCTGCGCCGGCGCCAGCTGCAGGTCGATGCGCTCCTGCACCCCGGCTTCGCGCCAGTGCTGGCGGGCAATGGCGGTAAATTCCTCGCTGACATCACAACAGCTCATGCGCAGCCGCGGCAGCGCCAGCGTTAGCCGCAGGCTGGTGTAACCGGTGAAGGTGCCGATTTCGAGACCGTTGGTGGCGTTCAGCAGGCGGCACAGAAGAACCAGCAGCTGCACCTGTTCGGGAGAGCTGAGCATGTTGGCATCCGGCATGGCGAGGGTCTGCTCGCGCAGTCGCGCGCAGGCCCGGGGTTCGAGCAGGGATACCTCCAGCAGGTATTGCTGCAGGTTATCATCGAGACCCAGTGACGACGTCGACATCGACTTGCTCCTGTATTGCCCCGTTGCTACCCGGGCACTGACCTTTCGGGGTTGAGATTCAGGCGTTTACCCATAAGTTAACCGGGTGAAACTAATGATACCGTTAAATCCCGGATAAAACACAATGTCGCTACACCTGATCAGTTTCAAGACCTGCCCGTTCGTGCAACGCGCGGTAATTACGCTGAAACACAAGAAAATCGATTTCGACATCACCTATATCGACCTTGCCAACCCGCCCGGCTGGTTTCTCGAAATATCGCCGCTGCAAAAAGTGCCGGTGCTGAAGGTGGACGACGAAATCCTGTTCGAATCGGCCGTCATCAACGAGTACCTGGACGAAATAACCGGTGGGGAGCTGCAGCCCAGGGACCCGCTCGCGCGCGCGAAGAATCGCGCCTGGATCGAATTCGCCTCCGACATGCTCGGCAATTTCTATAGGATGAAAATGAGCAAGGACAAGGAACGCTACGACAAGTATCGCGACCGACTGGTGGGCCAGTTGCAGCGGGTCGAGAAACGACTTGGGGACGGTCCGTGGTTCAACGGCGAGGATTTTTCCCTTGCCGACACCGCGTTCGCACCGTTGTTCCGACAAAATTCCGTGGCCGGTGGTAAGCTCTCCGTTATCGATCCCGAGTCCATGCCAAAAGTAAGCGCCTGGGCTGAACGTCTGCTCGCGTTGCCCGAGGTACGCGACTCGGTCGTCGACGAATTCGAGGATTTGTATCTCGCCGCCATGGAAAAGAATGGTTCCTACAGCCTGTATCGGCTGGCAGCCTGATATGACGCTTGCAGTACCTTTGACGGAGACACGCTATGGCTAATTGGCTAGATGGCAAGGTTGTCGATAATCGACGCCTCAACGAGTACCTGACTTCGCTGATTATCGATGTCGATATCGGCGCATATGAAGCTGGCCAGTTCGTGCGCGTCGGTCTGCCGGAAGCCGACGGCGTGCTCGCGCGCCCCTACTCGCTGGTGAACGCGCCAGAGGAACCTTATCTCGAGGTCTACTTCAATATCGTCGAGGAAGGCCCGCTTTCACCGCGCCTCTTCGATCTGCAGGCGGGCGACCAGGTGCTGGTCTCCGACAATCCTTCCGGTTTTCTTACCGTCAGCGAGATTCCCCGGTGCAGGCACCTGTGGATGGTCGCAACCGGAACCGGCATTGGCCCTTTCCTGGCGATTCTGAAGAGCGAGGCCGTCTGGCAGAAATTCGACAGGGTTATCCTGTGCTACTCGGTAAGCTATACCAGCGAACTCGCCTACCAGGACCTTATCGGGCAGATCCGCGCGCAGCGCGGTGAGCAGTTCGGCTACGTCCCCATCGTCACCCGCGAGCGCCACGACGCGGCGCTAGGCAAACGTATCACCGCCCTGATGCAGGACGGGAGCCTCGAAGCGTTTGCCGGCGTCGGCATCAATGCCGCCGATTCGCATGTCATGATGTGCGGCAGTTCCAACATGATCACCGACGTCAGCGCGGAGTTAAATGCCCGCGATATGAAAAAACATCGCCGCCGTGATCCCGGCCATTACACCACCGAGAAATACCACTAGTCTGCGCCGCGCAGCACATCGATCAGAGACAGCGTCATGCGCGCGGTCGCGCCCCATAGCATTTCGCCGTCGTAAAGGTCGTAGTAAACAACAGGCCAGGGACGCCGAGACTCGGGATGCCGGCGCTCCTCGGTACGATAATTCGACTTCTGCGCGAGCCAGTTGAGCGGTATCGTGAACGCCCGCGCGACCTCGTCCTCGTCCAGAACCAGCCGGTAGGGCCAGGGCATTACGCCGACATAAGGGCGTACCTGGAACTCGCTGATGGTGTGGTGATGATTGATATACCCGAGCACCTCGACATCGGCCGCGGCGATACCAACCTCTTCCCATGCCTCGCGCAATGCGGTCGCGAGCAGCGATTCATCGCCCTCTTCGCGTTTGCCGCCGGCAAATGCCACCTGCCCGCTATGGCGGTCGCTGTCGATATGCGCGCGGCGGATATAGAGGATATGCCAGGCATCTTCGATGCGTGCCAGGGGCACCAGCACCGCGGCCTCGCGCGCATCGTCACTTAGTAACTCGGGGGGAACGTCGTAGGTGGTGCTGTTTTGCGCATGCAGCCGGGCGCGAATAGCGTCGACGCTGAGCCGGTCGAGATCAGGCATGCCGGGCATTGCGTTCGCGCCGCTGCGCCGCCTTGTACAGAATTTCCTCGCGCCCTGTATCGCTGGCGCCACCCCAGGCGCAGATCTCGTCCAAGCTGCGGTAACAGCCGACGCAGACGTCATCGTCGTCGAGCGTGCATTTACGCACGCAAGGCGAATCGACACGGGAAGTGGTCTCAGTATCCAGAATTGCCACTTTCGAATTCCGGGTGTTCGCCGAAGTATAGGATCGATTCGTCGATTCGCTCGAGCAGGCGCCGTTTATCCCTGCCGAGCACGCCCCTGAGCACCATGTGGTTGGAAGCATGGTCGCTGCGAAATATCGTGCTATCGAGTTCCAGCGCGTCGATAAAAGTTTTCATTTCCCTGCAAAGGCCCACCGTATCGAGCTCTTCGAAGCGGTTGGCAAAACCCGCCTCGAACCTTTCGCGTCCACGATAAAAGGTGAGCACCAGCGTCGCCAGGTAATCGGGCTGGGTTTCGTTGGCGAGCCGTGCCGATGCCAGCGCATGCCGTTGGCTCATGGCCCTGCCCCCGAGACCGTTCAGAATCATCACCGAGGTCCTGAGGCCGGCGCGCCGTGCGCGACGCAGCGCGGCCGCGGTCGACGCAAGGGTCTCGCCCTTGCCGACGCTTTGCAACACCTCGTCATCGCCGCTCTCGGCGCCGACGTAGATCAGCTTGAGACCCAGCTCCACGAGTTCGGCCAGGTCGTCGTCGCTCTTGTTTTTCAGGTTCGACGGCAGGCAATACGAGGACACGCGCGTCACCGCAGGCAGCGAGGATTTGATTTCGCCGAGAATATTACGCAGGCGGCGCATCGACAGCACCAGCGCATCGCCGTCGGCGAGAAAGACGCGGCGTGGTTCGAGCCCCTGTGCGGCGCAGCGGCGAATTTCCGCGAGCAACTCGGCCTCGGGCCTCGGCCTGAATTTCTTTTGCGGGTCGGTATACATTTCGCAATAAGTGCAGCGGTTCCAGCTGCAACCATTGGTCACCTGGAATATCAGCGAGCGCGCCTCGCTGGGCGGGCGAAACAGCGGCTCGATATACGTCAACGGGAGTCGATCAAACATGGAACGGAAGACTAAGTGAAAGCGGCATCGGGACACAAGCCCGTAATGATCTGGAGTAGTAAAATAACAGCCCGTTTCTATTGCGGCCTCGAGCCTCCGGGACTGGCGAAGTCTTTTACCTGCGCCGCCAAACCAGGCCAGCGCGACCAGCGTTGCCGGCCAGCCATGTCGTAACTGGAAAGCATCAGGCGGCAGCCAGATAACTTCCGGTTTGTCAGGCAAATCAAAAAGGACTAGCATTGCTAGCCTTTTTTATTAACACGGCTGCCGCCAGCCGGCCCGACCGGATTCCTGCTTTGACCGATAAGATTCTAAGCATTTCGCGCCGCACGCGCTCGACCCCGTTTACCCGCCGCGTCGAAGCAGCCGGCGTCAAGGGTTATACCGTTTACAACCATATGCTGTTGCCGACGTTTTTCGAGAGCAACGAAGCCGACTATTGGCACCTGTGCCGGGAAGTGCAGGTCTGGGATGTTTCCTGCGAACGCCAGATCGAGGTCAAGGGCCCCGACAGCGAACGCCTGATCCAGCTGATGACGCCTCGCGATATCTCGAAGGCAGTTATCGGACAGGGACTCTACGCACCGCTATGCGATGAAAACGGCGGGCTGATCAATGATCCGGTGCTGATCAAGTTCGCCAAGGACGACTGGTGGGTATCGATCGCCGACAGCGACGTCAGGCTATGGGCACGCGGACTCGCGCACGGCTTCGGCCTCGACGTCAGGATCCGCGAGGCCGCGATCTGGCCGCTTGCGGTGCAGGGCCCGAAGGCGGAGGAGCTGGTCACGCGCGTATTCGGCCCCGAGGTTCCCGGTATCCGCTTCTTCCGCTCCAAAATGCTCGAGTTCCGCGGCAAGCAAATGATGGTCATGCGTTCGGGCTATAGCAAACAGGGCGGATTCGAAATTTACCTCAACGATGCCGAACTCGCCGAGCCGCTGTGGGACGAATTGTTCGAACAGGGCAGCGATCTCAACGTGCGCGCCGGCGGCCCGAACCTGATCGAGCGCATCGAGAGCGGCCTGCTGTCTTATGGCAACGACATGACCTTCCACAACAACCCCTTCGAATGCGGGCTAGATGCTTTCATGGATCTTGACGCGGACATCGAGTCGATGAGCCTCGAAGCGCTGCGCGCGATCAGGGGCAGGCACGAACACCAGCTGATGGGGCTGGTGTTCGACCAGCCGATGCTGTTCGGCAGCTTCGACATCGAGGCCGGTAATCGCATCGTCGGCGATATCCGCTCGCAGGTCTGGTCGTCACGTCATTTGAAGCATCTGGCCATGGTCATGATGAAACGGGACTTTCTCGCCGACAACACCAGCGTCATGGTAAACGGTACAATGGCCCGGATCGTCGATCTGCCTTTCGATTTCGGCACCATTAGCTAACCCGGAGACAAGTATGAGTCGATCTTCGTATCTCAAACCCGACACCGTGGCGCTGCATACCGGTTACGTGCCGGAGAGCGACCACGGCTCGCGCGCGGTACCGATTTACCAGACCACATCCTACGTGTTCGAAAGTGTCAGCGACGGCTCGTCGCTGTTCAACGTCGAACAGGGCGGGCATATCTACAGCCGCATCACCAACCCGACGGTAGCCGTGCTCGAACAGCGTATCGCCGCACTCGAGGGCGGTAGCGGCGCGATCTGCACCGCTTCGGGCATGAGTGCACTGTTCACGGCATTTATCACGTTGTGCTCCGCGGGCGATCACATCGTGTCGGCGACGCAGATCTACGGCTCGACCGCAACCCTGCTCAAGCACACGATCAAGCGTCTCGGCATCGAATGCAGCTTCGTTGCAGTTAACGACGAACAGGAGCTGCGCGCCGCCATCCAGCCGAATACCAAGATGGTATTCTGCGAATCCATCGGCAACCCGGGACTCGAGATTTCCGATATCCCCGGCATCAGCGCGATCGCGCACGAGGTCGGCATACCGCTGGTGGTCGACGCGACCTTCGCCACCCCGAGCCTGTGCCGCCCGATCGATCACGGCGCCGATATCGTGGTGCACTCGGTGACCAAGTGGATGGGCGGCCACGGCGTCGCCATCGGGGGCGTCGTCGTCGATGGCGGTCGCTTCGACTGGGCGCAAAGCGGACGCTTCCCGGAACTGACCGAGCCTTACGCGCCGTTTCACGGTATCCGCTTCTGGGAAGAATTCGGACCCTCCGCGCTGGCGATGAAAATGCGCGCCGAATCGATGCGCGACGTCGGCGCGGCGATGAGTCCGCATAATGCCTTTCTGATCCTGCAGGGGATCGAGACGCTGAACCTGCGCATGAAACAGCATGTCGCCAATGCGAAAGCGCTACTCGAATGGTTGCAACAGCAGGAAGCGGTAGTCTGGACCAACTACCCGGACATGGAATCCAACCCCGGCCACGAACTGGCGCAACTCCTGTTCCCCGACGGCGCCGGATCGATGCTGTGCTTCGGCGTCGTCGGCGGGCGCGCGGGTGGCGCGGCGTTTATCGACACGCTGCAGCTCGCGTCCAACCTCGCCAACGTCGGCGACGCGCGCACGCTGGTGCTGCATCCCGGCAGCACCACGCATTCGCGCCTGACCGTGGATGACATGAAGGCGGCCGGCATCAGCGAAGACATGATTCGGGTTTCCGTCGGCATCGAGGATATCGCCGACATCAAGGCGGACTTCGCGCGGGGTTTCAGGGCCGCCGAACGCATCGCCGGGGCGGCCTGATGTATATCGACGTTCGCGGTCAGAAAACCTATGCCGCAACCGGTGGCAAGGAATTCGACAGCAGACTGCCGACGGTTATGTTCGTACACGGCAGCGGGCTCGATCATCGCAGCTGGGCGCTGCAGACACGCTGGTTCGCCTATAACGGTTACGCGGTGCTGGCGCCCGACCTGCCCGGCCAC
>JAOTTY010000227.1 GCA_029864185.1 Gammaproteobacteria bacterium | reverse complement strand
CGATCAGTTCATGCGCGTTATCCTGCAGCAACTGGCTCAGGTGGGTCGCGATGACGGTGGACGCATCCACCACGGTATAGCCCAGGGTTTGCGCGTGATCGCGCTGCGACGGGTCGATCCAGAAGGCGTCCAGCCCGAAAGCGGGATCCTGGGTCGGGGTGCCGTTAAGTTCGCCGTATACGGTGCCCGGGTTGATCGCCAGGTCGCGGCCCGGCTGCACCTCGGCCTCGCCCATGGGCACGCCCAGCAGGCTCAGGCGATAGCTGTTCGGTGACAGGTCCAGGTTGTCGCGGATGTGCACCGGCTGGATCAAAAATCCGAGCTCCTGCGACAGCTTCTTGCGTACGCCCTTGATCCGCGTCATCAGTTCTCCACCCTGGCGCGCATCGACCAGCGGTATCAGGCCGTAGCCGACCTCGAGTCCGATGATATCGACCGTCTGCACGTCGTCCCAGCTCAGCTCGCGCTGCTCGGGACGCACCTCGATTTCATCCGGCTCGACCTCGACCAGTTCGCCGCGCTGCTGGCGCCGGTGAATCGCGTAGGCCAGCCCCCCGGCGATCACGGCGATGGTCAGGAATGCGACGTTCGGCATCCCCGGAATCATCCCCAGCAGCATGATGATGGTCGCAGCAACCACGAGCGCGCGTGGGTTGTTGAACATCTGGCTGAAAACCTGGCTCGACATGGCCTCGGAGTTGGAAACTCGGGTTACGATGATCGCGGTCGCGGTCGACAGCACCAGCGACGGAATCTGTGCCACCAGTCCGTCGCCGATCGTCAGCAGGGTATAGTTTCGCATCGCGACCCCGACCTCGAGGTCGTGTTGAAACACGCCGATCGCGAGCCCGCCGATGATATTGATGAACAGGATCAGGATACCGGCGATGGCATCGCCACGCACGAATTTGCTGGCGCCGTCCATCGAGCCGTAAAAATCCGCTTCCTGGGATATTTCGGCACGACGCATGCGCGCCTCGTCCTGGGAGCACAGGCCGGCGTTGAGATCGGCGTCTATCGCCATTTGTTTGCCGGGCATCGCGTCGAGGGTAAAGCGCGCGCTGACTTCCGATACGCGCCCGGCGCCCTTGGTAACCACGACAAAGTTGATGATGACGAGAATGGCGAAAACCACCAGTCCCACCGCATAGTTGCCGCCGATGACGAAATCGCCGAAGGCCTCGATAACCTTGCCCGCGGCCGCGGTGCCGGTGTGACCCTCGAGCAGCACCACGCGCGTCGACGCGATATTCAGCGCCAGGCGCAACAGGGTGGCAATCAGCAAAATGGTCGGAAACACGGTAAAGTCGAGCGGCCGCAGCGCGTACACCGAAACCAGCAGCACCACCAGGCCGAAGGTGATATTAAAGGTAAACAGCAAGTCCAGCGCCATCGGCGGCAGTGGTACCACTACCATCGCCAGCATCATGATTACCACTACCGGTGCACCCAGGCCCTGGGGATTAATGCCCCGGAGCTGAGCGGCTATTGATTCTGCTGTCATCTATGCTTCCTCGTCCGCAGGCATGTAGGGATCGGGACGCTGCGGTATTTCTGTCCCCTGTTCGCGCGCGATGCGCAGTTGAAAAACGAAGGCAAGCACCTGGGCGACCGCAAAATACAGCTGCGACGGTATTTCGCGATCGATCTTGCAGGTGGCGTAGAGCGCGCGCGCCAGCGGTGGCGCTTCGAAAATTTCGATGCCATGGAACATCGCGATTTCGCGAATTTTGAGCGCTATCAGATCCTTGCCCATAGCCACCACCAGCGGCGCCGCCATGTTGTCATGGTCGTATTTAAGCGCCACCGCGTAATGCGTCGGGTTGGTGATGATGACGTCTGCTTTGGGCACCGCCTCCATCATGCGGCGTTGTGCCATTTCCTGCTGGACCTGGCGCAGCTTCGACTTGACTTCAGGTTTACCCTCGGTGTCCTTTAATTCGTCGCGCACTTCCTGCAGCGTCATCTTCAATTTCTGCGCGTGATCCCAGAGCTGGAAAGGCACGTCGATGGCCGCGATCAAAATCAGAGTCGAAGACACCACCAGGAAACTCAGCCCGAGCAACCAGGCTCCGTTCTGCAGCGCCAGTGTCAGCGGCTGGGTTCCGAGGCCGATAAAATCGCCGGCCTTGCTCCACAGGAAAACCGTGGCGACCACGGACACGACGGTAAACTTGGCGAGCGACTTGACCAGCTCCATCAAGCCCTTGGCAGAGAATATTCGCTTGAGGCCGGCCAGCGGATTGATGCGATCACCCTTGAACGCCAGGGCTTCGACGCTGAAAGACCAGCCACCGATCGCGAGCGGTGTGAATATCGCGACCACCGTCATCAGCAACAGAAACGGTCCGATGGCGGTCAGCGCCTCGCCTATCGCGGCATCGAACTTGTCGAACAGGGCATGCGTCGAAAACACGTCGTCACGCGACAGCGTGAAACCCTGGCGCATGAAAACCGCGATGTGTCCGATCATGTAAGAGCCCATGAACAGCAGGCCAAGTGAGCCGAACACCGTTACCGTCATGCTGTTGAGCTCTTTCGAGCGCGGCACCTGCCCCTTTTGCTTCGCGTCGCGGAGCTTTTTAGGGGTAGGCTGTTCGGTCTTTTCCTGACCTGAGTCGCTCTCGTTCGCCATATCCGCCAGCCCTCAGGGGGTAACCATGGATTGCGACAACTGCATCGCCTGCAGCATCATTTGATTGAAACGCGGCAGAAATCCAGGCATCACCAGTATCAGGATCACGAATCCCATGAACATCGTGACCGGGAAGCCAACCGAGAAAATATTCAACTGCGGAGCCGCGCGGGTCATGACACCCATTGACAGCGTGATGACCAGCATCGAGATCAGCGCCGGAATCGCCACCCAGAGCGCGCCGATAAACATCTGGCTACCCCAGGCGAACAGGGCCCAGAAGCCGTCGCGACCGACACCCGTCGCCGAGATCGGCAGGGTTTCGAAGCTGCTCACGACCAGTTGAATCAGCGTCAGGTGCCCTCCCAGGGACAGGAATAGCAGGGTGCCGACAATAATGAACAGCTGGGATACCACCGGAACGCTGACGCCATTGGTCGGATCGACCATGGAGGCGAAGCCAAGTCCCATCGTCATCGCGATCGATTCGCCCGCAATCATCAGCGCGCCGAAAACGAGCTGCAAGGTAAAACCCATCGACAGTCCGATCAGGATTTGCTGCGCCGAAATAAAAAAGCCTTCTATCGACAGCGCCTCCACCCGGGGCAACTCCGGCAGCAACGGCAGGACCATTGCCGACAGTACCAGCGTAATAATGATCTTGGCGCGGGTCGGAACCAGCCGGGTTCCGATGACCGGCATCGCCATCAGCATTGCGCCGATGCGCATCATCGGCCAGACCAGTGAGCCGACGAATGCTGTTGCCTCTGCGAAACTGAAATCCATCGATCACCCGATCAGGCCGGGAATCCCGATATACAGGCGCCGCGTAAAGCTCAATAGCAGGTTCAGCATCCACGGTCCGGCAATCAGGATAGACAGCAGCAGCACCATGAGCTTGGGAATAAAGCTCAGGGTTTGCTCGTTGATCGACGTGGCTGCCTGGAACATGCCGATCAGCAAGCCGATGGCGAGCGCCGATAACAGCATTGGCGCCGCGATCAACGCGATCAGGTAAAGCGCCTGCTGCGACAGGTCGATGACGGTGTCGGGGCTCACGTCAGGCTCCCAGCAGGAAACTCGAGGCCAGCGTGCCCATGATCAGGGCCCAGCCGTCGACCAGTACAAACAGCATCAGCTTGAAAGGCAGCGAAATGATCATCGGCGAAAGCATCATCATGCCCATCGACATCAGCACGCTGGCGACGACCAGGTCGATTACGACGAACGGAATAAAAATCAGAAAGCCGATCTGGAACGCGGTTTTCAGCTCGCTGGTGACGAAAGCCGGCATCAGCAGCGTCAACGGCGTTTTTTCCGGGGATTCGATTTCGGCCACGCCCGCGATGTCGGCGAACATGCGGATATCGGTTTCGCGAGTCTGCGCCAGCATGAAAGTCTTGAAAGGTTCGGTCGCGTTGCGCAGCGCGTCCAGCGCCGACATAGAGCCGTCCAGGTAAGGCTGTATCGCCAGCTGATAAACCTGATCGAATACCGGCGACATCACGAACAGTGTCAGAAACAGCGCCAGCCCGAGTATGATCTGGTTCGACGGCGTCTGCGCCGTGCCCAGCGCCTGCCGCAATATCGACAACACGATGATGATTCGGGTGAACGAAGTCATCATCAGCAGGATCGCCGGCAACAATGTCAGCATCGTCATCAGCGCAAGAATTTCGAGGGTTACGGTATAGGTCTGACCATCGCCGTTGCCACCATCCACCGAGATCGCGGGAATGCCGATCGATTGCGCATGCACCTCGGGAATCACCAGCATAAACACCAGGGCGAGAATCGCTTTCATGATTCTTCCCGCTCGCCCATCAACCGATTCAGCCTGGCCGCGAAGGCGCCGCCGGCAGGCTGTTCTCCGGTGACCTCTAGCGGTTGCGACAGGGTGTGCAACTTTTCGATTCGGCCTGGAGTCAGGCCCACCAGGATTTGTTCTTCGCCGACCTGGAGCAGCACGATTCGATCGCGGGTACCGATCGGAAGGCCAGCGATAATACGGATCAGCCCGTTATGCGACTGCTGATTGAGATTGAATTTCTTTACCAGCCACGCGAGCCCGAAAATCACCACCACGACCAGGATCAGCCCGCCGGTCAGCTTCAGCAAGTAGGGCGACGAAAACGGCTCCAACGCCATGCCCGCCTGCTTCTCGGCCTGCGCCAGCGCAGCGCCCGGCGCAAACAGGAAGGCTGTAGATATCCAGCGCATCAGCGTAGGTTCTTGATCCGGTCGGCCGGGCTGACGACATCGGTCAGGCGAATGCCGAATTTTTCATTGACGACGACGACTTCGCCATGCGCGACCAGGGTGCCGTTGACCAGCACGTCCATCGGCTCGCCAGCGAGGCGGTCGAGTTCGACTACCGAACCCTGATTGAGCTGCAGCAGGTTGCGGATACTGAGCTGGGTGCGACCGATCTCCATCGCGATGGTTACCGGGATATCGAGGATGACATCGAGCTTGACCTCACCCTTGCCCGCGTTCGGCGCCTTGTTCAGATGCTTTGCGGCGACCTGCTGAAAACCGTCACCGTTGGCGTCATCACCCCCGTTCCCGCTGCTGTCCTGCTCGTCCATAGCGGCGGCCCAATCCTCGGCTGTCGCATCCTGTTCCACGGCCTGTTCTGTTTCATTACTCATAGTAGTCTCCTGCGGACTATTCGGGTTGCGCGATCGCGCCCTTGATCTGTTCGTTTTCGGGATCGTAGATCTCTATAATCTGTTCGACCTTGACCGCGGCGTTACCCTGGTGCTCGCCGTACTGGCCGCGGATAATAGGCATGTCCTCGGCAAGCACCATGACCTGCTCGGGCAAATCGATGGGGATAATGTCGCCGGCCCTGAAATTGATGAGGTCCGACACCGGTAACCGCTTTTCGACGAAGATGGCCTGCATATTGATCTTCGCATGCATTAATTCCTCCTTGAGCAAAATGGCCCAGCGCTCGTCGATATCCCCGTGATCGCTTTGCACGCCTGCATCGAGCGTAGTGCGGATCGGCTCGATCATCGAATAAGGAAAAACCACGTGAACGTCCCCGCCGCCACCGTCGAGTTCGATATGGAAATTCGACACCACGACAACCTCCGAGGGACTGACGATATGCGCCATCTGCGGATTGACTTCGTGCTTGTGAAAACTAAAGTTAACCGTCATCACCGGTTCCCAGGCTTTCACCAGGTCGGCAAAGCAAATGTGCACGACCTTCTCGATGACGCGCAATTCGGTATGGGTAAAGTCGCGCTCATCCGGGCTGGCCTGGATCGATCCGTTGCCGCCAAAAAAGTGATCGACCAGAGTGAAAACCAGTTTCGGATCGAGCGTGATCAGTCCGGTGCCGCGCAGCGGCGCCATTTTCAACATGCTCAGGCTGGTCGGCGTGGGCAGCGTCGAAACGTATTCGGAATACTTGATCTTTTCGATACCGTTGACCGAGATTTCCGGCGACCTGCGCAACAGGTTGAAGAAACTGATACGAAAATAACGTGCGAAACGCTCGTTGATCATTTCCAGCGTCGGCAGTCGCCCGCGGATGATCCGTTCCTGATTATTGAAATCGAAAGGCCTGACCTCGCCGTCGAATTCGTTCGCATCCGGCGACGTGTCGATTGCGCCATCGTCGACGCCGCCGAGCAGCGCGTCGACTTCGTCCTGACTGAGGATATCGGTGCTCAAGCCTGCCCCCTATTGCATGACGAAGCTGGTGAAGAAAACATTGTCGACTTCACCGCCCGAGCCCTGCTCGTTGATAACCTTCTGAACCGTTTCCAGCGCAGACTTCTGCAACCTCTCCTTACCCTCGGGAGCGCGCAGCTCGGCCGATTTTTGCTGCCCGAACAGGACCAGCAGGTTGTTACGAATCAGCGGCTTGTGTTTTTCCAGCTCCGCGGCGACGTCGTCGTTGAAAGTTAGCACCTGCATCGATATCTGCAGAAAACCGACCGGATCCTCAGGTGCCAGGTTGACTGTAAAGGCGGGTTTCAGATCGATATAACTCGGATCGTCACGGCTAGCCGTAACCTCTTCCTCGGCCCCGGACTCGGCGGTTTCATTGCCGCCACCCACAATCATCAGGGTACCTCCGATCGATCCCCCGACCAGTAGCAACGCCCCGAGAATGATGAATATCAGCTTTTTCCTGCTGCCCTTCGCTTCGGGCTCCGCCTGCTGTTGCTCTGCTGCCATGTTGCCTGCTGCCATGTTGGTTCCCCAATAAATACCGGTCCCAATACAGAGAGCAATTCCTGTGCCAATATAAAAATGTCAGGAATATCAACAGGTTATATGTTCAAGCCGGGC
>JAOTTY010000020.1 GCA_029864185.1 Gammaproteobacteria bacterium | reverse complement strand
GGCCCCTTCGCCCGCAGCGCCGAGGATTGCGCGCTGTTGCTGCAAACCATGTCGGGTTTCGATGCGCGCGATTCGACCTCTTCGGAGCAGCCGGTCCCCGATTTCAGCGCCGCGCTAGGACAAGGGATCGAGGGCCTCAGGATCGGTTTGCCGAAAGAGTACTTCGCCGATGGCCTCGACGGCAGGATCGCGGCCGTGATCGAAACCGCAATCGACGAACTGCGCACGCTCGGCGCCGATATCCGTGATATCTCGCTGCCCAACACCGGTTTGTCGATTCCGACTTACTACGTCGTCGCGATGGCGGAATGCTCTTCCAACCTGTCGCGTTTCGATGGCGTACGCTTCGGCTATCGCTGTAAAAATCCCGTGGATCTCGAGGATTTATACAAGCGCTCCCGCGGCGAGGGCTTCGGCGCCGAGGTTAAACGGCGCATCATGATAGGTACCTACGCGTTGTCCGCAGGCTACTACGACGCCTATTACCTGAAGGCGCAGCAGTTAAGGCGCATGATCAAGGACGATTTTCAGCAGGCTTTCGCGGACGTCGACCTGATCCTGGGTCCGACCACGCCCGAGGTCGCTTTCAGGATTGGCGCCAAAACCGACGACCCGGTCAGCATGTACCTGCAGGATATCTACACCATCTCGTTGAACCTGGCCGGGCTGCCGGGCATGTCGTTGCCGGTCGGCTTCAGCGACGGCCTGCCGGTCGGCATGCAACTGATCGGCAACTACTTCGACGAAGCCGGATTGCTCAACGCCGCACATTGCTATCAGCAGGTTACCGACTGGCACCTGCAGGTCCCGGAACTCCAATCATGAGCGACTGGGAAAGCGTTATCGGGCTCGAAATTCACGCGCAGCTCGCCACGCGCAGCAAGATTTTCTCTGGCGCTTCGACCGCGTTTGGCGCCGAACCCAACACCCAGGCCTGCGCCGTCGACCTCGGCATGCCGGGCGTGCTGCCGGTGCTTAACCGGGAGGCGGTTAACATGGCGATCCGCTTCGGCGTCGCGATCGATGCCGAGGTCGATCACCGCTCGGTATTCGCACGCAAGAATTACTTTTATCCTGACCTGCCGAAGGGCTACCAGATTTCGCAGTACGAGCTGCCCATCGTCGGCAAGGGGCACGTTTTCATCAGTCCGGCGGAGGGAGAACATCTGGAAATCGGGATCACGCGCGCCCATCTCGAGGAAGACGCTGGCAAGTCGATTCATGACCTGTTCCCCGAGCAAACCGGCATCGACCTGAATCGCGCCGGCACGCCGTTACTCGAAATCGTTTCGGAACCCGATATGCGCAGCGCGAAGCAGGCCGTGGCCTATGCACGCAAGATACATTCGCTGGTGCGTTACCTCGAAATCTGCGACGGCAACATGCAGGAGGGCTCGTTTCGTTGCGACGCCAACGTATCGGTCAGACGCAAGGGCGAGCAAAAGCTCGGCACGCGGGCCGAACTCAAGAATATCAACTCGTTTCGTTTTCTCGAGCGCGCCATCAATTTCGAGATCCAGCGCCAGATCAACCTGATCGAGGATGGCGAAAGCGTCGTCCAGGAAACCAGGCTCTACGACGCTGAGCGCGACGAAACCCGCTCGATGCGCAGCAAGGAAGAGGCCAACGACTACCGCTATTTTCCGGATCCGGACTTGCTGCCGGTGGTCATCACCGACGCCGATATAGCGCGCATCCGCGATGCTCTGCCCGAGCTGCCCGAGCAGAAGAAGCAGCGCTATATCAGCGATCTCGGGCTATCCGACTACAACGCGGAACTGTTAACCGCGAACCGCGAAACCGCGGCTTATTTCGAAGAAGCACTGGGCGACGCGCCCGATCAATGCGCGCAGCTCGCGAACTGGATCCTGGGCGATCTCGCTGGTGCGCTTAACAAGGCAGGCCTCGACATTGCCGCGGCGCCGATAACACCAGCCATGCTCGCGCAGTTGATTCAGCGCATTTCCGACAGCACGATTTCGGGTAAGATTGCAAAAGAAGTATTTGAAGCCATGTGGCAGGGCGAGGGTGGCGCCGACGATATCATCGAGGCGCGCGGGTTAAGGCAGATTACCGACAGCGGCGCGATCGAGGCTCTGATCGACGAAGTCATCGCAGCGAACCCGGAGCAGGTCGAGCAGTTCAGGGCCGGCAAGGAAAAGGTACTGGGCTTTTTTGTCGGTCAGGTCATGCAGCAGTCGCAGGGCAAGGCCAATCCCGGACAGGTAAACAAGATACTACGTGACAAGCTGAAATCCTGAAAATGTTGACGATCAAGCGCACCTGCAGCAACAAGATCATTACGCGCGCCCTCGAGTCGGAGGGCCGGCCGCTGCTGGCGTTGCTGATGCCCGGCGCCGAGGACTGTGAGGTTTATTCCGAAACCGATCAACTACAGGCCGGGCTCGTCGCCAGCCCCGGGGCAATAATCGTTCACAACCAGCAGGCCGACGCGATCGCACAGGTTGCATCCCTGCAGGTACCGCCCGGGCAGGTATTTATCGAGGTTCGGCAGGACACCAAGGGCGTTCTGGGTCTGGAGGCCTACCATAGGAAGGGCCATCAGCCCGAAGCGCTGGAATTGTTACACGAGTAATCGGGCGAGTTCGGCCCATACTCCTTCACGGATCTGGACGCGATGGCAAAAGTACTACTCATCACCGGGGCAAGCCGCGGTATCGGTGCAGAAACAGCCCGCCTCGCAGCGGCACGAGGTTATTCGCTGTGCTTGAACTACCTGCACAGCGAACAGGCCGCCAACGAACTACTCGAGTCGCTGCTCGCGGGCGGCCACGAAGCGATTCTGTTCCAGGCCGACGTCAGCGACGAAGCGGAGGTGGAAGCAATGTACCGGGCCATCGACGACGAGTTCGGCCGCCTCGATGGCCTGGTTAACAATGCCGGCATACTCGAGCAGCACAGTGACCTCGTCGACATGACAGCGGAACGCTGGCGGCGCATTCTCGATATCAACGTCGTCGGCAGCTTCCTGTGCGCGCGCGAGGCGATAAAACGCATGTCGACGAGGTCCGGTGGCAAGGGCGGATCGATCGTAAACGTCTCGTCCCGCGCTGCCGACCTGGGCGGGCCGCATGAATACGTCGATTATGCCGCGGCCAAGGGCGCGATCGATTCGATGACCATCGGGCTGGCAAAAGAGCTGGGCGACCAGGGAATACGCGTCAATGGGGTCAAACCCGGCCTGATCTATACCGATATCCATGCCGCCGGTGGCGAAGCCGGTCGTGTCGACAGGCTCAAATCGGGTGTCCCGATGCAGCGCGGCGGTTACCCGGCAGAAGTCGCGGAGGCGATACTGTGGCTGTTGTCCGAGGCCTCGGGTTACACCACCGGTGGTTTTATCGACGTATCAGGGGGCCGTTGACCCGTGGCGACACGGCACAATCCGGCTTCGATTCCGCTATTGTCGCTCGACGCGGTCGCCTTCGACAGCGAGACCACCGGGCTCGACACCCGCCAGGCACGCATGATACAGCTGGGTGGAGTGCGCATCGTACACGGCGTGGTCGACGAGTCGAGAACCTTCCAGCAACTGATCAATCCCGGCATACCGATTCCCGCCGAAAGCCAGGCAATCCACGGTATCATCGACGCCGATGTCGATGGCGCCAAAAGTTTCATCGATGTGGCCCAGGCGTTCGACGAGTGGCGGGGCGATTCGGTATTAATCGGGTATGCAACCGGTTTCGACCTGGCGATGCTCAAGCGCGAACGCGAGCTGGCCGGGCTCGACTGGAGCCCGCCGCGCTGCCTCGACGTGCGCTTCATGGTCAACCTGCTGGCACCCAACCTGCCCGACTTTTCGCTGGATACGATCGCCGGCTGGACCCGGGTCGAAACTCACGATCGGCATAGCGCGCTCGGCGACGCCATTACCACCGCAGCTATATTCGTCGCGCTGATCCCGCGGTTGCGCGAAGCCGGGATCCGCACCCTGGCCGAGCTCGAGCGCGCCTGCGAAAAGTTCAGCGAATCCAGCGCACGTGAAACGCAGATTGGCTGGCTCGATGTTCACGAGGCGCGCAAGACGCGCGCGGTGCTGGGCCGGATCGACAGCTTTCCTTACCGGCACCGGTTGCGCGACCTGATGAAAAGCCCGCCACTGATGATCGAACCCGGTATCAGCCTACGCGATGCGCTGGCGAAAATGATCGACCACGAGGTCAGTTCGCTCTACGTCAACCCGACCGATTCAGAAGGTGCTACCGGTATCGTCACCGAACGCGATCTGCTGCGCCAGTTTCGCCGTCACGGCGCAGCGGCTTTCGACAAACCGGTGCGCGAGATTGCCGTCTTCCCGTTACAAAGCCTCTCCGCCGATGCCTTCGTTTATCGCGCGATCGCGCGCATGCAGCGCCTGCATATTCGCCACCTCGGCGTTCACGATCACGATAGAAAAATTATCGGTGCACTGTCTGCACGAGACCTGTTGCGTCAGCGCGCCGACGACGCGGTGCTGCTCGGCGACGACATCGATGCCGCCGAGAGCGCGGGGCAGATGGCCGCCGTCTGGGGCAATATCGCGCTGGTTGCGAAAAGCCTGGCGGCCGAGGAAGTCGATGCGCGCGACGTTGCCGCGGTGGTGTCGAGGGAGTTGTGCGCGCTGACCCGGCAGGCCTGTAAGATCGCCGAGAAGGAGATGCCGTCGCCGCCACCCTGCCCCTACGCGATGCTCGTGCTCGGCTCCGGCGGCCGCGGCGAAAGCCTGCTCGCGATGGATCAGGACAACGCGATTGTCTTTGCCAGCGGCAAGCCTGGCGGGCCCGAGGACGAGTGGTTTGCCGAACTGGCGCGCCGTGTGTCCGACACGCTCGATGCCGTTGGCGTGCCCTATTGCAAGGGTAAGGTAATGGCCAGTAACCCCGACTGGCGCCTGTCGGTCAAGCGCTGGAAGAAACTGGTGAAAACCTGGATCCTGCGCCAGTCGCCGGAGGACATCCTCAACTGCGATATTTTCTTCGACGCCGTGGCGGTGCATGGAGACATCGCGCTTGCCAACCAGGTTCTCGATCATGCTTTCAAAATCGGTGGCGAATCTGCCCTTTTCCAGAAGCTGATGTCGATTAACGCCTGCAAAAACTCGCCGCCGTTGGGCCTTTTTGGCCGCTTCAAGCTCGATAACGGCCGCATGGATCTGAAAATGGGCGGCATCATGCCGCTGTTTTCGACCGCGCGCACGCTCGCCATCAAGCACGGGATTCGCGCACGCTCGACGCCAGGCCGCTTCAACGAACTGGTCACCCGGATCGACAAGATGCAAACGACGATCGAGAACCTCAGCGAGGCGCACCGTATCATCTTCAATGCCATTCTCGAACAGCAGTTGATCGACCTCGAGGCGGGAATCCCATTGTCGAACCGGGTCGCGCCGGCAAGCCTCGGCTTCGCGTCGCGGGATCAGTTGAAATGGGCGCTCGAACAGGTGCCGAACGTTTCCAACCTGCTCGGCGATCCGCTGTCCCGGGTATAGGTCATGGGCAGGTCAATAAATCCTCGCGTCGCAGCCGTGCAAGATCCCCGCTTTCGCGGGGATGACGTAGCGGTGCGGGGATGACATCCGGACGCCGCGCCATAAAATTACTCCTGCGGTAACGGCAGGGGCGCCTTGCGTCCGGTCAGCACGATATAGTTGCCGAGCAGCACCAGCGCGAATCCGAATACCGCGCGCAACGTCCACTGGTAATCTTCGAACAAGGTCGAAAGGCCGAGCGCGATGACCGGGAACAGCAGCGCAGCGTAGGCCGCGCGGTCGGCGCCGATGCGACCGACCAGGGTCAGGTAGGATCCGAACGCGAGGATCGATCCGAACAGAGACAGGTATAGCAGCGAAGCGCTGTATGCCGGCGCGGGATCGTAATTGAACGGCACGTCGCTGAACCAGGCATAAACCGCCATGAAAATCGCGCCGTAAGCCATGCCCCAGGCG
Source organism: Gammaproteobacteria bacterium (assembly GCA_029864185.1). GTDB lineage: Bacteria > Pseudomonadota > Gammaproteobacteria. The sequence continues at coordinate 20,922 of JAOTTY010000020.1, read as the reverse complement.
TTGGTTTGGATAACCGGTATCTGCTGCTTCTGGTTGCGCGCGGAAATGATGTTGCCGACCGAGGCGAAATAGGTGGCGAGAATGCACATCCAGAGCCCACGCAAGGTGTCGGCATTGTCATTTAGGGCGCTGACTTCCGACCAGAATATGGCGACAATCCCGGCGATTCCGAAAATCGCGCCGACGAGGACGCGTTGGCTGACGCCGAGGCGCATGAAGATCGCAGCGTTGACGATATTCATCAGGATTACGGTGGAAAAGATCAGCGCGACGATACCCGAGGTCAACAAGCCCGTCGCCCAGTAGAAAACCAGGTAATTACTCGAAAACAGGAACAGCCCCTGCAGCGCGATATAGCCATGCTCGCGTGGCGAGTACCTCAGGGTGCGTCGCGACAGCACGCAAAACAGCAACAGGATCGCCGCGGCCAGCGCAAAGCGATAAACCAGCGATACCTCGGCGGCGACCAGGCCGAGCTGAAACTTGATCGCATACCAGGTCGAACCCCAGATCAGCACCGATGCCGCGTAAAGGCTGGCGGAATGGGTGAGTATTTTCATAGACGTCAATCTACCAGCGCCGCCATCCAGCAGTCGCCGAGAAATTGCAACAGGTTTCTGTAATCGAACAGCAGCGATTCTTCCATTTGCCCGGCAGGGCCGCAATAGAGATGCAGCAACTGTAGGCTCTGTCCATAATCGAGATTGGCGGCATTGCACAGGGTCGCAAGATCCCAGTAAGGCGACGCCATCGCCGAGAATTCCCAGTCGATCAGCCAGACCTTGTCTGCCTCGAGCAAGAGGTTTTCCAGCACCAGATCGTTGTGCGACGGAACATATTCGCAATCCCTGTCCTCCAGTTGCGGGATCAACTGCCGCGCGGCTCCGAGTCGCTCGCCATACTTCGCCTGTAGCGGCGGCGGCAGTATCGAGTAGTAACGCGTCAATAATTCGGCCAGATCGACTCGCCCGTGAAATTCGGCGCCGCTGCGATGCAGTTTTCTGAGCTGCGTAATGATCGCCTCGAGTCGTGCCGGATTCAACAAATCGGAGCGCCGCAGGTTGCGGCTCGCCGCGAGCGTCGGCGTCAGCGACAAACCCGACGAATCTTGCCAGGCCGGGCGCGGTGCTATGGCGAGCCCGCAGGCAAGCGCCTGGTTGTTGGCCTCGGCAGCCCGGTCGATAAAGCGGCTGGTTTCGGGCTGCGGCACCCGCAGCACCCAGTCATGCCGACGGTTGTAGAGGCGGAAATTACGATTGGTATACCCGGGCAACACGGTGATCGTAAAGTCTTCCGGGCCAAGACCCTCGAGTAACGGTATGCGGTCGAAAAGCAGTTTCATATCGATGCCGGTCATATCGATCCGAGGTAATCACGAACGTCGGGTATTTGCGATTGTTCCAGCAGCTCCCTGGTCGGCTGCAGCACCGTGATCCTGCCGCCGCTGACGAAGGCGCAACGCCGCGATGCGATCAGGGCATCGCGTGGCTGATGGCTGACCAACAGCGCCGTCATGTCGTTTTCTTGCACGAGGTTTTTGACCAGGCCAATCATTTCCGCGCGTTGCGCCGGGCCGAGTGCGGCAAAAGCCTCGTCGAGCAACAATATCTTGCGCCGGCGCACCAGCACCCTGGCAAGCGCGGCGCGCTGGCGCTGCCCGCCGGATAATTCACCTGGTTTGCGCCGCTGCAAATCATCCAGACCGAGCCGCTCGAGGGCGCCCGCGACCGTACCGGCCTGCGATCTCGTCAGCCGTAACGACGGGTCGATTCCAAGCGCCACATTGGTATACAGATCGAGGTGCGGAAACAGGTTGTGCTGCTGGAATACGATCGACACCGGGCGACTGGCCGCCGGCAGGGAAACGATATCCACGCCATCCAACAGGATATGGCCAGACGCGGGCGCCAGGAATCCCGCCACCAGGTTCAGCAGGGTCGATTTTCCCGAACCGCTCGGCCCTATCAGGCTCAACACTTCACCGTTGCTCACGGCCAGATCAAAGCGCAGGGTCGATCCCGAAGTGCCGGGGTAAGCGTATTCCAGCCGCGTGATTTCAAGCATCGACGCGCCCGCCTATAGCGCGCTCCAGCAGCCAGAATACCGCCAGACAAAGCAGCAACAGCAAGACCGCGGTCACCGTCGCGGCGGGAATCAGGTAAGCGCCCAGTTGCTGATAGATCAGCAACGTCAGCGTCGCGGTAGTGGGGGTTCCGAACAGCGCGATGACGCCGAGATCTCCCATCGCGAGCGCCGTGGCCAGCGCCATTGCGAGGCCCAGCGGCCGGCGCAGCAGCGGCCATTCGACATGGTGGAAACGATCCCAGCCCTCGAGCGCGAGGCTCTCGCACAACAAGTGATAGCGCGCATGGTTCTGCCGCATGGCGGGGCCCAGGGTACGGATCACGAATGGCAGGCCCATCAGCGCATTTACGGTGATAACGATCGGGTATATCCAGTTGAAAACGTCGACATGCGCCGACAGTAACACGAACATGCCGGTGCCGATCACAAGTGGCGGAACCACGTAAATGACCGAACCCGCCAGGTCGACCACGCGCGCCCTGCCCGGCTGCCCCGACAACACCAGGCTTGCGCTGTAGCCTAGCAGGAACCAGCCGGCGGCAACCGCCAGTGACGCAGCGGTCAGGCCGATGAACAATGTGTTGGCGACCGATCGCCATAACGCGACGCTGGTGAGTACCTCCAGCACCGGCCCCGTCAGCGCATCGAGCAGCATCGATAACATGGGCATAGTGACGAACAGCGTCGCCAGCAGAATGAGCACCAGGTTTGTGGATTTATGCCAACGGCGGTCGTCTCCGGTAACTGGATCGATGCTGATTTCCACCTCGGGCAGGCGCTGCATTCTGAAAGTCAGTGTTGCCACCAGAACGCATAACGCGAGCTGCAGCAGCGCCAGCACGACCGCTCGCACCGGTTCGAAGTCGAAGCGCAACGACTGGTAGATAGCGACTTCGAGGGTAGTGCTTCGTGGACCGCCGCCTAGCGTCAGCACTACCGCGAAACTTGTCAGGCACAGCATGAAAACCAGCAGCACCACACCTGGTAGTCCCTCGCGCAGGGCCGGCCACTCGAGAAAGCGCCAGCGTTGCCAGGCATTCATGCCGAGCTGCTCCGCAAGCTGCCAGTGACCTTGCGGAATGATTTGCCACAGGGGCAGCAACAGCCTGACCGCGAGCGGCAGGTTGAAGAACACGTGGGCCAGCAGGATACCGTTGAGTCCATAAAGAGACCTGCCGAGCGGTATCCAGCCGTCGCTACCGAAAACCGAAACGATACCCATCACCGCCACGACAGCCGGCACCACCAACGGCAATGCAAACAGTCGCAGCAGGAATCCGCGCAACACAAAGGGCGGCTGCAGCGCGAAAGCGCGTGCGACCAGGATAGCCGGTAGCACGCTGCATAACGTCGACAGCAGCGCCTGCCACAGGCTGAAAAACAGTACACGACGAATATAAGCACTATGCCAGAATTGCAGGTCGTCGGGCTGGTATCCCGGCAAACCGCGGAGATTGACCAGCCCTGCCAGCGGTGCCACGACCAGAATAGCGAGCAGGACGAGCACGAGGCCCGCCGAAAGCGCACGCGGGTTCAACGACGTTTGCCGCCTAACGCGACATAACCTCGAGCCATTCGTCCACCCATAGTTTTCGATGTTTCGCGACCTGTTCATCGTCGAACAACAGCGTCTCGCCAGGGTCGATCAATTGCTTGAACTCGGGCGGCAAGCTCGCAGGTTGCAGTACCGCCGGGTACATCCAGTTAGTCGTTGGAATAATACGCTGAAAATCCTCGCCGAGCATAAAGCTGAGAAATTCGCGCGCCAGCTTTTTTTGCTTGCTGCTCTGCAGCATGCCGGCCACCTCGATTTGCTGGTAATGGCCCTCGCTAAAGGGCGCCGCGGCATAACGATCGTCCTGTTCGGCAATCAGGTGATAAGCCGGCGACGTGGTATAGCTCAGGACCATGTCGGCTTCGTTCTTCAGAAAAAGCCCGTAGGCTTCACTCCAGCCCTTAGTTACCGTGACGATGCGAGGCGACAGACGCGCCCAGGCATCGCTGGCACGATCGCCGTATACCATTCTGATCCATAGCAACAGGCCGAGTCCAGGCGTGGAAGTGCGCGGGTCCTGCACCAGGATAGTAGGACCCTGATCGTCCTCGATGAGCTGGCGCAGGCTCTGCGGCGGCGCCGCGAGGCGTTCCCTGTTATAGACGAAAGCAAAGTAACCGTAGTCGTAGGGCAGGAACTGCTGGTCGTTCCACGACCGCGGCAACGACGTGGAGTCGAGTTGCAATCCATGCGCCTCGAACAGACCCGTGGCACGAGCCTCGGCGGTCAGGCTGGTATCGATGCCGAGCAGGATATCGGCGCGCGTATTCCCACCTTCCAGCCGGAGGCGGTTTAACATCGCGACCCCGTCTTCCAGGCCGACGAGGTCGAGTACGCAGCCACACTGTTGCTCGAACAGCTTTTTAACCTGGGGTCCCGGACCCCACTCGCTGGTAAATGAGTCGTAGGTATAGACCGTCAACGTGGGCATAGCGGCCTGCGAGCTCGTCGTCAGCAGTAGCGCCGCCATCGCGCCGGTGCAAATACGCAGTAGAAAATACATGGCATCTCCATCGATTTGGATTCAAAAAACGGAGAGATGGGAGAATGGCCTGGATTCGCTCACATCCCTACGCCAGTGCTAACTGGATCAGGTTCATCGGGTTGACGCTGGTCAGGCGTCTCTCAGCTTCCGTGAGCACCCCGTTGAGGAAGAGTGACTATATTACCAGCAGGGTTGGCTTGCAAGTGCCTGTGACACAATACTTAATTCCACGGAATTAGGTATTGTGTCCCTGGAGTTTTGGGGTACCCACTTGCGGGGGGATGACGCCATCATCGTCATTTTTTGTATGCCAGTCCGGGAATCAGTTCTTCGAAAATTTTATACTCGGTTTCCGACATGCCAAGCGCACGGTAGGTTTGTTGCGCGTTGCCATTTTCACGCTCGACGTACAGTCTGAATCCGCAGACCTCGGGTTGCTGCTCGGCAAGTTCCTTGACGCGTTCGTAAAGGACTCGGTAAAGACCCTGGCGGCGATACTGCGGCCGGACGTAGACGCTTTGAATCCACCAGAACATACCGTTGCGCCAGTCGCTCCATTCCATCGTTACCATCAGCGATGCCTGGATGCCGTTGTCGAGCTCGACGACCAGATAAAAGCCCATTTGCGGATTCTCGATCATGGTCTTCACGCCAGCGCCGATCACCTCGGGGATCAGCTCGACACCTTCGGTCTCGCGCGCCATATTGATATTGAATTCGGTGAGTTCGGCGGCGTCCTGCGATAGTGCCTGGCGGATAATCATAACCTCGACCTCATATTATCTGCGGCGCAATGCCTTGCGCGCCTCTTTTATTGCTGTCTTTTCTGCCTGGATAAGCAAGGCCTGTTCCGCTTCCGCGGCGAAGCTTTGCGGCGTTTCGAGACATACCCGACCAATATCCCCCGCCCGAAATTCGGCGATCAACAGGCGCGAGACTTTTTCCAGGTCGACCCTGCCACCGGAAATGATACAACCCCGTTTGCGCGCAATCATTTCGAGCAGCTCGACGTCGGATAACGGTAACGGATCGATATCATAGCGCCCTAGCACACGCTCGGGGTAATTTTCGAGCAGGAATTCGGCGATGAAGCTGGCGACATCCTGCATCTCGAGCGCGGTTTCGCGAATAGCGCCGGTCGCCGCCAGCCGGTAACCGCTCTGTGGATTTTCGATGTTCGGCCAAAGCATGCCCGGGGTATCGATCAGGGTTAGTTCGGCAGAAATTTCGATGCGCTGTTGCCTGCGGGTAAGCGCGGCCTCGTTACCGGTTTTCGCAATGCTGCGGCCCGCCAGTCGGTTAATCAGGGTCGATTTACCCACGTTCGGGATCCCGGCGATCAGCGCGTAAACCATCGACGAGCGGTTCTTGCGGACGGGCAGCAGCGCGCGGCACAAACCGGGTAACCCTGCGATGGCGTTGTCGTCGGTGCTGCAAACCAGGGTTCTCACCTGGCTGTGCCGCTCGAGGCTCGCTATCCAGGTCCGTAACCGTTCAGGATCGGCGAGGTCGGCCTTGTTGAGCAGTTTGATACAGGGTTTGTCGCGCCGCAGCTTTGACAGCAGCGGGTTTTGACTCGATCCGGGCAATCGAGCATCCAGCACTTCGATAACGAGATCGACCTGCGGCAATATCTTTGCGAATTCCTTGCCTGCCCTGTGCATGTGGCCCGGGTACCACTGAATCATGTCGCGCCTCTATCGTAACCAGTGCTTATTCTCTCCAAGTCTTTTCCAGAAGTCATTAAAACGTTTAAACTAACGCGATGGCGGAAATCAGACATCGCGTCGGCATCAAGGGTAACGCTGCCGAGATTTACCAATTGCTGACCACCGACGCCGGCCTTTCCCGGTGGTGGACCACGGATACCAGCGGGGCCGGCGAGGTCGGCTCGATAATCTATTTTCGCTTCGGCGACGACGGTCCACGCTTCGAGGTAATCGAACTGATACCCGATCGACTGGTGCGCTGGCGACACCACGGCGAGCTGCCGAAGGCCTGGATGGGCTCGGAGATCCTTTTTGAGTTAAGCCACGATGAAAAACAAACGCTCGTTAACTTCAGCCATTATAATTGGCATAAAGCGGATGAGTTTTTTGCCCATTGCAGTACCAAGTGGGCGATCTTCATGATGAGCATAAAATCCTGTATCGAAAGTGGCAGGGGTCAGCCCTACCCGGACGATATCCACATCGACTTCGACGAATAGTCATGAGCGAATCAGAAAAAATCATTGCCGAGCTCGAATCCGAATTTGTCGAACTCTACAAGATTCTCAAGTTCGAGGGGCTCGCCGACAGCGGCGGTAATGCCAAGCAGGCGATCGAGGACGGCCTCGTATCCGTCAACGGCGAGATCGAGACGCGCAAGCGCAAGAAAATTCGCGCCGGCGACCAGATCGATTTTATTGACCACCATATCGATGTTATCGGCAAGGCCGACGATTGACCCGGGTGTTGCTGCTTGGTAACGACGGATCTACGCTTGTGCGGGGATGGCTCCGCACTCGGCCATCCCCATGGGCCTGCACCGCAACCAGGCTTTAATTTTGGCGCCACTGCGGCTAGAATACGCAGCCTTTCGGATTAGCTCTGGATTTACGCTCCAGGAGGCTCATGTCATCTCCTATCCTGATCGCCGCGCTGTACCGGTTCGTGCGGCTCGATAATTTCGAATCCCTGCGGCAACCGCTGCTGCGCGTGATGCTCGACAACCGGGTTCGCGGCACCCTGCTACTGGCCGCAGAAGGCATCAACGGGACCGTGGCGGGTAGCGCAAAGGGCATCGAGAATTTGCTCGAGTACCTGCGCCGGGACCCGCGGTTGCGCGATCTCGACTGCAAGCTGTCTTACGATGAGGAAATACCTTTCTACCGTTCGCGCGTCAAATTGAAACGCGAAATCGTGACCATGGGCGTCGACGGGATAGATCCGTCGAACGCGGGTACCTACGTAAGTCCTGCCGAATGGAATCGTCTGATCCGCGATCCCGATGTCACCGTTATCGACGCCCGCAATGACTACGAGTCCGCTATCGGCAGCTTTACCGGTGCGCTGCATCCCCTGACGCGATCCTTCCGCGAGTTTCCGGCCTACGTGGCAAAGAATCTCGACCCGCAGCGGCATCGCAAGGTGGCGATGTTCTGCACCGGCGGGATACGCTGCGAAAAGGCGACGGCATACCTGCGCGAGCGAGGTTTCGACGAGGTTTACCATTTACAGGGCGGGATTCTGAAATACCTCGAGCAGGTGCCCGAAAATGAATCTCTGTGGCAGGGCGAGTGTTTCGTGTTCGACAATCGTGTCAGCGTCAACCATGCGCTGGAAAAGGGCAGTTTCGATCAATGCCACGCGTGCCGCAGGCCGATTACCGAGACCGACAAGGCGAGCGATAAATACCAGGCGGGGGTCAGCTGCCCTGCCTGCCACGACCACAGGAGCGAAACCGAGAGAGATCGTTTTCGCGAACGTGAGAAACAGGTTCGGCTCGCCAAGAGCCGGGGCGAACTGCATATCGGCGCGGAAGCGGCGAAGCACGCGCGCAAGCGCAAGATCCTCAAGCTTGCGGCCAGGCGGGCACAAAACGTTCACACCGGTTAGCCTGAATATTGTACAAGTCGAGCCAGGGCTTCCAGCGGCTTCTGTCCTGCGTCGGCTTCGGAGATGCTGGCGCGGTATTCAGGTTAGAGTCTACGCAGCATCAGCATTTTGTTGTTCGCGTCGATTTCGACGCGAAAACGTCCATGAATTCCGTCCCGGGTTACATATCCGCGAAAATTGGCCGCGGGTAACTGCAGCTTTAAACCCTGGTCGGACTCTACCAGAATATAACGCGCCTGCCCGTCGTATATGGAGCGTGTTTTGGGCGCGGACAGCGACATGGTGAACTCGAAAAAAGGCATCACATTCCTGTTATAGTGCAATTTTTTAGCGGGAAGCAGAACTGGTGAAGACAATCGGCCTGATCGGAGGGATGAGCTGGGAAAGCAGCGCCCTGTATTACCGCCTGATCAACGATGCCGTCAATAGACGACTCGGCGGGCTGCATTCCGCCCGGATGCTGCTGTTTAGCGTCGATTTCGCGCCGGTCGAGGCACTGCAACATGCGGGCGACTGGAACGGAGCGGCCGCTGTGCTGGTCGATGCGGCTCGCAGGCTGGAGGCCGGTGGCGCCGAATTCTTTCTCATTTGCACCAATACCATGCACCGGGTCGCCGACGAGGTTGCCGCCAGCGTCGACATCCCGCTGCTGCATATTGCCGATGCCACCGGTGCGGTTCTGCAACAGGATGGCGTCAACCGGATAGGGCTGCTGGGCACCGCTTTTACGATGGAACTCGATTTTTACCGGGACCGGATCAGCGAACGCTTCGGTATCGAGGTCGTCATCCCGGAATTGCACGATCGGCAGATGGTGCACGATATTATTTACCAGGAACTTTGCCAGGGACGGGTGGACGCGGAATCCCGGGAGGTATATCTCGCCATCATCGAGCGCCTGAACCAGCAGGGCATCGATGGCGTCATACTGGGCTGCACCGAAATCGGAATGCTGATCGACCAACGCCATACCGATGTCAGACTTTACGATACTACCGCCATTCACGCCGAACAGGCAGTGATCGCCGCCTTCGCCTGATTCTTACTGCATCACAGATTCGGCGTGGCAAGCTCGATCGTCAGGTCGGAGGCGGCCAGCGCGCTGCAAAATAACGCGTAGCCGGCCCTGTTCTCGGAATCGGTGATCGCTTGCGGCAGCCCGTTCGGATAACGAATCTCGCCCATCAGGACCCGGCCGAGGCAGGAGCCGCACTGGCCGCCGCGGCAGCTAGACGGAATCAGGATATTTGCCGCGTGCGCCGCGTTAAGAATGGTTTTATCGGCGGGGCAAGGGAAACGCTCGCCAGCCGGCATCAACGTGATCTGATAAACGCGGAGCCTGATAGGATCAGTTTATCGGCTGGCTGCGCTTGCTGTCGAGCCAGCGGATAATCGGATCCCACTGATCAAGGTCGCGACGCACCGAATAGGGCGCGAGTTCGAAGATACCGAGCCCCCTTTCCGCCGCGCGTACGTAGTTCTGGGTTTCGCGCAGCACGCTGATGAACGGCGCCTTGCGAACCTTGCGCAGGTAGGTATCCAGCTGGTGGTAGATATTATAATTTTCGCGGCACCGATTCGCGATCAGCGCCACCCGCGCCTCCTTGCGCGCCACCCGCGAATTGTCGAGCACTTTCTGAATAAAATGGGTAGCCGCGCGCATATCGATCGGCGAAGGCAGTACCGGGATGATGATGCTCTGCGCGCGCCGCAGGAATGCGCTCAACTCCTTACCGTGCACCGCGGCGGGGGTATCGTATACAACGTAATCCGCGCTGCGCGGGATGCGATGGCTGCCGCTGGTACCGTCGATACCGATGATCGTGCTGCGACCGCTGGGTCTAGCTTCAAGCCATTCGAGGCTGGATGCCTGCGGATCGCAATCCGCCAGCACGACTCTCTTACCTTCCGAGGCGTAATAACTCGCGATACTGGTGGCGACGGTACTCTTGCCCGACCCGCCTTTGGAATTTAACACCATGATTGAGCGCATGTTTCCTCCATACCCGTCGCTGATTGACAGGGGTGATTATCGTCGAATTCTCGAGGCTGTGCAAAATGATGTTTCAGTCGAGGCCCAGTTGCGGCCAGAGCGCGTCTATTTTTTCGATTACCTCGGTGGACATCGTGATTGGTTTACCCCATTCCCGGCTGGTTTCGCCCGGAAACTTGTTGGTCGCATCGAGCCCCATTTTCGATCCCAGCCCGGAAACCGGCGACGCGAAATCGAGATAATCGATCGGTGTGTTTTCGACCAGCGTTATATCGCGCGCCGGATCGGTGCGGGTCGATACCGCCCAGATCACGTCCTCCCAGTTGCGGGCGTCGATATCGTCGTCCACGACGATAACGAACTTGGTATACATGAACTGGCGTAAAAACGACCAGACGCCCATCATCACGCGCTTGGCGTGACCCGGGTATTGCTTCCTGATGCTGACGATGGCAACCCGGTAGGAACATCCTTCCGCCGGCAAATGAAAATCGACAATCTCCGGAAACTGCTTTTGTAGAATCGGGATGAATACCTCGTTAAGCGCGAGTCCGAGTACCGATGGTTCGTCGGGTGGCCGCCCGGTGTAGGTACTGTGGTACACCGGGTTGCGGCGCATTCTCATCGCTTCTACCGTAAACACCGGGAAGCGGTCGACTTCGTTGTAATAACCGGTGTGGTCGCCGAACGGTCCCTCTTCGGCCTCGTCGTTGGGATAGACTGAGCCTTCCAGTACGATTTCGGCGCGTGCCGGAATCACGAGATCCGACAGCAGCGATTTTGCAACCTCAGTTTTCGACCCGCGCAGCAGGCCCGCGAAAGCGTATTCCGCCAGGGAGTCCGGGATCGGCGTCACCGCGGCGAGAATCGTCGCAGGGTCGCAGCCCAGCACCACGGATATCGGAAAAGGCTCGTCGGCTTTGTGCTGTTTCCATTCAAGGTAATCGAGCGCTCCGCCTCGATGCGACAGCCAGCGCATGATCAGGCGGTTGCGCCCGATCAGTTGTTGCCGGTAAATACCGAGGTTCTGCCGATGCTTGACGGGTCCCCGTGTGGTGACAAGACCCCAGGTTATCAATGGCGCGGCATCGCCGGGCCAGCAGGTCTGAATCGGCAGCATCGACAGATCGACATCGTCGCCACGCAGCTGGATTTCCTGGCATTTGGGCTTCTTCACCATTTTGGGCGACATATCGAGGATTTTCTTGTAAATCGGCAGGGTTTGCATGGCTTCCTTGAAGCCCCTTGGCGGCGCCGGCTCCTTCAGGAACGCGAGCAACTTTCCCACTTCCCGCAGAGAAGTTGCGTTGTCCTCGCCGAGCGCCTGCGCTACCCGTTTTTCGGTACCGAAAAGATTCGCCAGCAGCGGAATCTTGCTGTCGCCCGGTTGCTCGAACAACAGCGCCGGTCCACCCGAACGCAGTACGCGGGTTGCGATTTCGGTTATCTCGAGGTTTGGATCGACACGCTGGCTGATCCGTTTGAGGTCGCCGTTTTTCTCAAGCTGGTTGATGAAATCTCGCAGATCCCGGTATTCCATTTACCAGATCTTGATTCCGTGGAACTTGCTTCTGATGCGTGCCTCTACGATTTTTTTACTGACAAGATAGCTCAGCAGAATGACGACGAGCATTATTGGCAACACGATGGACCAGTGATTTCTGACGGTATCCCACAAGACGAGTATGGCGGGAACGCTGGTTTCGTCCTTTCTATCGATTTCGCGCTGTTTCGCTTCGATTTCGAGCTTCAACTCGGCAATTTCGTCGATTGCCTGCTGCTTTTCCGACTCCAGGACGCCGACTTGCTCGGAAAGCCGATCCATGTCCTTCTCGTATTGGTCGATGACGACCTTGCTATTGTTGAGTTTTTCAAGCTCGGCCACCAGGCTCTCATTCTTTTGTATCTCCTCGGCTAATAAGCGATTCGAGGTCGGCTTGGTCACGAGAAAGCCCCGCTTGACCCATCCACGGGAACCATCCGCCGTGTTGACCAGTGCATAGGGGCCCTGTACCTGTTCGATTTCGAGGATATCTCCCGATTGCAGCAGCTTGATCACCTGACTCGACGAATTGGCCTGCGCGTAAAGCGACAGCCGCAACTGATCGGTGACGTATTGCCTGTCCTTATCCTGCTCAACCGCCTCATCCTGCTCAACCGCCTCATCCTGCTCAACCGTCTCTTGCGCGGAAACCGCCAAGATGCTCGCTATAAGGGCCAGGCCCAGAAAAAACTGTTTTACCATCAGTTAGTTAATTCCACTATGCTTCAATAATGCATCGATTTGCGGATCACGGCCACGAAAACAGCGGAAGGATTCCAGTGCCGGTCTGGAGCCGCCTTTTTCGAGTACGCATTGCAGAAATCTTTGCCCAGTTTCAGGATTGAAAATCCCTTCTTCTTCAAATGCAGCAAAAGCATCGGCCGACAGGACCTCCGCCCATTTGTAGCTATAATAACCCGCGGCATAACCGCCTGCAAAGATATGTGAGAATCCGTTCTGGAATCGATTGATTTTCGGTGTTGTGACGACCGAAACCTCGCTGCGAACTTCGTCGAGAATCTCCTGGATCTGCTCGGCCGACGAGATGTCAGTCTGCTGGTGCAGGCGAATATCAAACAGGGAAAATTCGATCTGCCTGAGCATTTGCAGCGCGCTCTGGAAGTTTTTCGCATCGATCATGCGCCGGTAGAGTTCATCCGGCAGCGGTTCGTCGGTCTGATAATGACGTGCAAACAGTATCAATGCATCGCGTTCCCAGCAAAAGTTTTCCATGAACTGGCTTGGCAACTCGACCGCGTCCCACTCGACGCCATTGATTCCGGCAACGTCAGGTACGTCGACCCGGGTTAGCATATGGTGTAATCCGTGGCCAAACTCGTGAAACAGTGTTATCACTTCGTCATGGGTGAATAGCGCCGGTTCCTTGCCGATCGGCGGGGTAAGGTTGCAGGTCAGGTAGGCGACCGGAACCTGTGTCTTGCCATCGATGCGGTAGCGGTTTATACATTCGTCCATCCAGGCACCACCGCGCTTGTTTTCCCGGGCATAGAGGTCGAGGAAAAAACGACCGATGACATCGCCGTTTCGATCCTCGATCTGATAAAAACTGACCGCGTCGTCCCAGCGGTCGACTTCGTCGTCTACGCCTGTGATGCGGACCTGGTAAAGTCTCGCCACGATTTCGAACAAACCGTTGATTACCCGGTTATCGGAAAAGTATGGTTTAAGGTCTTCATCGGAAATACGGTAACGCTGCTGCTTGAGTTTTTCGCTGTAATAAGCGTAGTCCCAGGCCTGCAGACTTCCTTCGAAACCCATCGATTCGGCAAATGCCTGGCGCTCGTCGACTTCACCGATGGCGGCCTCCCGCGAGTGCGCAGCCAGGTCCTGCAGAAATTCGGTAACCTGCTCCACAGACTCGGCCATCTTGGTCTCGAGCGAGTACTCCGCATAGTTGGCGAAACCCAGCAATTTGGCCTTTTCCTGTCTTTTGGCTACAATTTGCTGCATATTACCCGCATTATCCCATATTTTATCGGTAATTCCCTGGTCCGATGCGCGCGTAACGTAGGCTTCGTAAATCTCTTTACGCAGGTCACGGTTTTCGGCATAGGTGATGACCGCGAGAAAGCATGGCATGTCCAGCGTGAGCCGATAACCCGGCAGGTTTTTCTGTTCGGCCAACTGGCGCAGCATGGATAACGCATACTCGGGCATTCCGCGCAGCTCGGCCGGGTCTTCGGTCAGATATTGCCATGCCTGGGTCGAATCGAGCAGATTGTTCTCGAAACTGGACTGCAATTCGGACAGATCTTTCTGCAGTTGCTGATAACGTTCGCGTGCCTCGCCTTCGAGCTCCACGCCACCGAGGCGAAAATTCAACAGCGCATCGGTAATGGTCTTGCGCTGTGCCGCGTCAAAATTCTCGAATTCCTCCGATGCTTCGATTTCGCGGTAGGCCTGGTAAAGCGCGTGATTCTGGCTGATTTCTGTCGAATACTCGCTCAAAACGGGCAGGCAACTGTTATAGGCATCGCGCAGTTCGGGGCTGCTTTTAACCGAATTCAGGTGCCGCACCGGGGACCATGCCTTGTCGAGCCGGTCGTTCATTAACTCGAGCGGTTTGATCAGGCTATCCCAGTCGTGTCGCGGTTGTGCGGTCAGCGCCGAAATTGCGGTGCGATTCTGCTCGATTAGTTGCTCGATCGCGGGCTTGATCATGAAGGGTTTAATATTGCTGAACTGCGGGAGTTCGCCGGGTTCAAGTAAGGGGTTGGTCACTTTTTTATTCATCCGGCCAAGGTAGGGGCGGCCAGTCTACTTAACAAGGCGCGACAATCATAGCGGCAGGGGTGCTCGCAACGCGGATAGCATAACCAGGGCGCTGAATAACATGAACGCCGCCATTACCGATGCATAAGCCTTCAGTTTTTTAAGTTTAACCAGGTCCTCCTCCGCTCTGGTCGACAGGATAAACGGTTGTCGCTTATCGTCCGCACGAGACAACAGGTGATGTTCCTGCTTCTGCTTTTTTAGCCTGGACAGTACCTGTCGCCTTGCCGCCGCCCGGATTGCCCGCCACTCGCCCTGCTGGATCTTTCCGTTCTGGTCGATATCGAAATCGCGCAGGTACCGTTGCGGTTGTATCTTCCACTGGTTGACCAGCTCCTCGACCTCGGCGGCTAAGAATTCATCTGACGGGTTGTTGTAAACCGTGCGAAACCATCCGAGCGCATATAATTGCGTCGCGGGTCTTATCAGCCTTTCACGAAAGCGATAATTCCCGAAACCGAAAGCCAGCAGGCTGTTAGTCCTGGCAGGCTGAGTCCGGTAATCCGGGCTATAGCCATACCAGGTTCGATCCAGCTCCGGGATCACCTGAGCATTGTCGGGATCGACAATACATTCACCGGTTTCGTCGATCAGCCTGAACAGATGGTCGCTGCATTCGTCGGAGATATTGGTCCAGGTACTGCGTTTGCCGCAGCGTTTTCTCTTATCGATGGTGCAGTGATACCAGACGCAACGACTCTGGCTGAACGGGGAAACGATGGTGTCGTTCGGCAACCATTCGCACAGGCCTTTCAACTCGACATGGCCCTGGGCCGCCGAGCGAATCTTCGACGTCGCGGTGCCATCGATAAAACGGAAGCGACGAAAAGCCTGGTATGAATAGTAGATCAGAAAACCTACGACCGCGGCGATGATGCCATAGAGTACCAGGTAATCCGTTCTGGACATGCCGAGAATCTCGTACTCTATCCACGAATACATGGCTCGAGATCGGCTATGCTATCAGGTTTCGAACAACTGTTTCACGCTGACATCGGATATTTCGGTTGCCTCGAACTCGAGCAGTTCGCGTGCGCCGAAACCAAGCAGACGCGCGACGATGATATCGGGAAACTGTTCGATGCCGATATTGTTGATATTGACGGACTCGTTATAAAACTCTCGACGATCGGCGATAGTATTTTCGAGCGTACTGATGCGGCTTTGCAGGTGCTGGAAGTTTTCGTTCGCCCGCAATTCGGGATAATCCTCTGCAAGCGCAAACAATTGACCGAGCCCCATTCTGAGGGCGCCCTCGGCGAGACCGAGTCCGGGTACGTCCTGATTTTGCCTGGCCTCGGCAACCCGGGAGCGGGCCTGCATGACCTTCTCCAGGGTTTCCTGTTCGAATTTCATGTACTGTTTGCAGGTTTCCACCAGCTTGGGAATTTCATCGTGGCGCTGCTTGAGCAACACGTCGATATTCGACCAGGCCTTGGAGACATTATGCTTCAGACGCACCAGGTGGTTGTAGATACTGATGATATAAATAACCAGCAGTACCACTGCGGCCCAGAAAATTATGCCCGTCATATCCATCCACTTGTCCCGTTTAATCTCTATCGTCCATGACTTATAGATATAATTTTAATTAAATCAAGAGGTTGCTATATATCCAGGTTGTTGACGTTGAGGGCATTTCTCTCTATAAACTCACGGCGGGGCTCCACATGGTCGCCCATCAGCGTGGTAAAAACTTCGTCGGCAGCGATGGCGTCCTCGATGCGCACTTTGAGCAGACGCCGGTTGCCCGGATCCATCGTGGTTTCCCACAACTGGTCGGGATTCATTTCACCGAGGCCCTTGTAGCGCTGTATGTTTAGGCCTTTGCGCGCCTCGTTCATAAGCCAGTCATAAGCCTCGCTGAACCTGTGCACTACCTCCCTGCGCTCGCCACGGCTGATATAGGAATCGGCGGAGAATAGATCGCCGGCCTGTTCGACGAAATTCGCTATCGATTGATAATCAACGCCGTTGAAAAAATCGCTGGTGAGCTCGCTGGACGACGCTATACCGTGCAGGCGTTTGTCAATTTTGAGACCGAACTGGTTACTGTCCTCGTCACTTTTGACTGACACTTTGTAGGATACGGACGACTCACTTTTGGCGTTGAGTCGGTTGGCAAGCGAATCACCCCACTCTGCCATCGCCTTGGCATCGAGCAACTTAGATTCGGTAACTGCTGGTAAATCGACTAGCTCCTCGAGTATTTCGGCAGGGATGTAGCGCCTTAGCCGATCAAATATCGCTAGTATGGTTATATACTGGCGCGCCATGTTTTCGAGCGCGAGATCCGATATTGGCGGAGAATCTTCGGTGAGATTGAGATTTGCGCCTTCGATGGCGAGTTGCAGCAGATAGGCATTCAATTCCTTGTCGTCCTTGACGTAACGTTCCTGTTTGCCTTTCTTCACCTTGTAAAGCGGGGGCTGCGCAATGTAAACATGCCCGCGATCCACTAACTCGCGCATCTGCCGGTAGAAAAAAGTCAGCAACAGGGTGCGTATATGCGAGCCGTCGACATCGGCATCGGTCATGATTATGATGTGATGATAACGCAGTTTGTCGATATCAAATTCCTCGCGGCCGATACCGCAACCAAGCGCGGTAATCAGGGTACCTACTTCCGCCGATTGCAACATCTTGTCGAAGCGTGCTTTCTCTACATTCAGAATTTTGCCCTTCAGCGGCAAGATCGCCTGGGTTTTTCGGTCTCGTCCCTGCTTGGCAGAGCCGCCAGCGGAGTCTCCCTCGACGAGGTAGATTTCCGACAACGCCGGATCCTTTTCCTGGCAATCTGCCAGCTTTCCCGGCAAACCCGCGATATCGAGTGCACCCTTGCGGCGGGTCATTTCCCTGGCCTTGCGCGCGGCTTCCCGCGCCCTCGCTGCTTCCATTATCTTGCTGGTGATTGCCTTCGCGTCGGTCGGATTTTCCTCGAGAAAATCTTTCAGGTGCTGGCTGACGACGGATTCGACAATACCCTTGATCTCGGAGGAAACCAGCTTTTCCTTGGTCTGGGATGAAAACTTCGGGTCGGGTATCTTGACCGACAGAACCGCCGTCAATCCCTCGCGCGCATCATCACCGCCGGTGGATATCTTATCCTTCTTGACCTGCGTATTTTCCATATACTGATTGAGTGAGCGTGTCAATGCAGTTCGAAATCCCGACAGGTGAGTGCCGCCGTCACGCTGAGGAATATTATTGGTGTAACAGAAGATGTTTTCCTGGTACGAATCATTCCATTGCATCGATACCTCGACACCGACATTGTCCAGGTCCATCTTGATATCAATGGTTTTCTCGTGGATCGGCGTCTTGTTCTTGTTGAGATGCTCGACGAAAGCGCGAATACCGCCTTTATATTCGAACAGGTCTTCCTTGTTGCTGCGTTCATCGAAAAGGTATATGCGCACTCCCGAGTTCAGGAACGAAAGTTCACGCAAACGTTTGGCGAGGATATCGTAATGAAATTCTATATCGCTGAATATTTCACGGCTCGGCAGAAACCGTAATTCGGTGCCTGTCTTGTCGGTATCCTTCACTTCCTGCAAATCGCCCTGTGGTTCCCCCCTTTTATACTCCTGGGTGTACAGTTTGCCCTGGCGTTTGATTCGCAAAGACAGGGTTTCCGACAAGGCATTGACGACCGAAATACCGACGCCATGCAATCCACCTGAAACCTTGTAAGAATTATCGTCGAATTTCCCGCCCGCATGCAGAACCGTCATGATTACTTCTGCCGCAGAACGCCCTTCTTCCTTGTGAATATCGACAGGGATTCCGCGTCCATTATCTTTGACCGAAATCGATCCGTCGCTATGGATTACAACCCTGATCTCCGAGCAATGGCCCGCGAGTGCCTCGTCTATAGAATTATCTACCGCCTCGAAAACCATGTGATGCAAACCGGTTCCGTCGTCGGTATCACCGATATACATACCTGGCCGTTTGCGTACCGCATCAAGCCCTTTCAGCACCTGGATGCTAGTGGAATCGTAGTTTGACATGAATGGGTCTAACTGAAATTTCGAGGCTTGATTATACCATGTTCCACGTGAAACATTTTATATTCTTTAGCACCGATGCCAGCGGGCACACTGTTATCGATGTTACTGATAAATAACTGAATTTTCATCCCGGCGAATTCCCGGTAAACGAGTTCCTGAGCCTTTTTATCGAGCTCAGAATGAAGGTCATCGATCAACAAAACGACAGTCGACCCACAAGCATCGTTGACCATTTTCAACACCGCCATGAACAGGGCAAGACAAACCCTCTTACTCTGCCCGCGGGAAAGCACCTCGCCAACTTTTCTGTTACTGGTGGTCATCGAAATATCGTCCCTATGTACCCCGACGCCTGTGTACCCTGAACGTATATCTCTTTCCCGGCTATTTGCGAGACATTGCAGCAGCGTTTCCTGTTCCTCCCATCCCTGCTGATATCCGATCTCTAGCGGTATCCCCGTCAGCAATTCCCGGTAATGTTCCTGAACAATATCATGAAGCCTGATCGTGTAAATCCTGCGCATGTCCCCTAACTTTACTGACGATTCAAAAAGATCCCTGTCCCAGTATTCCAGTAGATTTAAATCCTTTCGTGTTTTGAGTAGTCGGTTCCTCTGCTTGAGCGAGTGTTGATACCGGCGCCAGTCATTCGCATAAGATGGTTCCACGTGAAACAAACACCAGTCGAGAAATGCCCTGCGCCTGGCGGGAGCACCGTTTATCAGCTCGAAACTATCGGCATTGACGACATTCACAGGGGACTTTCTCACCAGGTCGGATCTACGATGAATCACCTTGCCATCGACGCGTATCTCTACCTTCCGGACGCTCTTCGCAAGCCCGATCTTGAATCTCTCGAAACGTCCGAATAACAGAAATCCACTCGCATCGTGTCGAATACATTCTTTCAGCTGTGCGGTGCGAAAGGACTGTCCCTGACAAAGTACGTGGACCGCCTCGAGCAAACTTGTTTTACCGGAACCATTATCACCGGTTATCAGGTTTAAGCGCCGGTCGAAGTCCAGCGTTGTACTCTTGAGGTTTCGAAAATCCGTCAGGCTAAGCTGACTGATCGCCATAAACGTCCCGCATTATCCTAAAGGCGCATCGGCATGACGACATAAAGACTCGATTTGTCCTTGCTATCGCTTATGATTGCGCTGCTGTTTGCGTCCTTTAGCTTAATCTGGACCTTTTCTGAATTCAGGACGTTCAAAACGTCGATGAGGTAGGTCACGTTGAATCCGATTTCCATCTCGGCTTCCTTGTAATCGACCTGCAATTCCTCCTCGGCTTCTTCCTGGTCTGGATTATTTGCCTGTATCGAGAGATTACCGGAAGACAGGCTCAATCTTATACCGCGATACTTCTCGTTGGACAATATCGCGATTCTACTCATCGACTGTTTCAGGAGCTCCCGCTCTACTTCCATTACCTTGTTGCCATCGACCGGTATGACTCGCTGGTAATCCGGGAACTTACCATCGATCAATTTTGTGGTGAAAACCAGCTTGCCGGTTTCGAGCCTGAAATGATTCTGGCTCAAAATACATTTTGCTTTTTCGTCACTGGAGTCCAGCAGCCTCGAAAGCTCGAGTACCGCCTTACGCGGTATAATAATTTGCTTGTCTTCGTCAACCCCGGTGTCGATTTCGCTCTCGCTCAACGCCAGCCGATGTCCGTCAGTCGCTACCAACTTGATCTTTCCGGGTGATAACTCCATCAAAATACCATTGAGGTAGTAGCGGACATCCTGTTGTGCCATCGCAAAGGAAGTTTTATCGAAAAGTTCCTTGAATGTGTTCTGAGAAATCGAGAAAGACTGTTTCTCCTCGATTTCATCGAGTCCAGGGAAATCCCGTGCAGGCAACGAGGCCAAAGCGAAACGGCTACGCGCCGACGTTAACGAAACGCGGTTGTCATCGATACTGAATGTTATCTCCGATCCCTCGGGAAGTGCCTTGCAAATATCGAGTAATTTACGTGCTGGAATCGTTGTCTGGAATTCCTCGTTAGCGTTGGCAGAAACCCCCGCAACCATCTCGATCTCGAGATCGGTAGCAGTAAGGCTAAGGTCACCACCCGATGACTTGAGTAGGACATTACCCAGAATTGGCAGTGTCTGTCGACGCTCTACAGCACCAATGACCTGTTGTAAAGGCGCGAGCATATCTTCTCTTTTAATAGTTGTTTTCATCATATATATCTAGCTTGCTGTAATTACTAGTAACTTCGACTCACCGGGGTAAGTCGAGAAACTCATTTAAAATCAGCATCTTATGCTGCCCTTTGTTCATTCTAACCTGTCCGCATACTATTACTAAGCTGTGCATAACCGGGGGATAAAGTAGCTACT
>JAOTTY010000226.1 GCA_029864185.1 Gammaproteobacteria bacterium | reverse complement strand
CGCCAACGGTTCCTCCAATCAATCTGAAATGCCTTTCGCCCTGGTGCAGGGCGAGCCGCTGACCATTATTCCCCAGGATCTCTACATTCCGCCCGATGCACTGCTGGTTTTCCTCGAGGCCTTCGAGGGCCCGCTCGATCTGCTGCTTTACCTGATCAAGCGCCAGAATATCGATATCCTGAATATTCCGATCGCGGCGATAACCAAACAGTACATGGAATACATCGCTCTGATGGAAAACCTCGAGCTGGAACTGGCGGCCGAGTACCTGGTGATGGCGTCTATGCTGGCCGAAATCAAGTCGCGCATGCTGCTGCCACGTCCCACCGAGTCGCAGGAGGAGGACGACCCGCGCGCCGAGCTGGTGCGACGCCTGCAGGAATACGAGCAGTTCAAGCAGGCCGCCGAAGACCTGGATGCGCTCGATCGGCTGGAACGCGAAATTCACCTGACCAGCATCGATATACCCAAGTTCAAGGTCAAACTGGCGTTGCCGGAGGTCAGCCTGAACGACCTGATGGGAGCGTTCAGGGACGTGGTCAACCGCGCCGAGCAGTTCGCCAGCCACCATGTCGAGCGCGAGCCCCTGTCGGTGCGTGAACGCATGGTGATGGTGCTCGATCGCATCTCGTCCGAGGAATTCACCAGCTTTATCGATTTCTTTGACCCCAGCGAGGGGCGCATGGGAGTCGTGGTAAGCTTCATCGCCATTCTCGAACTGCTCAAGGAGTCGCTGATCGAACTCGTGCAAACCGAACCCTATGCCCCGATTTACGTGAAGGCTAGCTCCTAGCGTGGAAATCGATAAGCTCAAGTCCGTACTCGAGGCGCTGTTCGCCGCCAGCGACAAGCCGCTCTCGGTGAACCAGATTTTCGACCTCTTCGTCGATGACGTCGATCAGCCGGGCAAGGACGAAATTCGTAAGGCGATCCAGGAGCTGGTCGAAAAGTACAGCCATGGCGGCTTCGAACTGAAACAGGTGGCCTCCGGCTTTCGCTTTCAGGTCAAGGCGGACTTCGAAACCTGGGTGGTGCGCCTGTGGGAGCAGAAACCGCCGCGCTATTCGCGCGCGCTGCTGGAGACGCTGGCGCTGATCGCCTATCGCCAGCCGATCACGCGCGGAGAAATCGAGGATATCCGCGGCGTCAGCGTCAGCACCAATATTATCAAGACGCTGGAGGAGCGCGACTGGGTCAAATCGCTGGGGCATAAAGAAGTTCCCGGCAGGCCGATCCTCTACGGTACCACGAACACCTTTCTCGACTACTTCAACCTGAAGTCGCTCAACGAGCTGCCGACGCTGGCCGAAATCCGCGATCTCGACCAGTTCAATCCCGAGTTTACCTTCGACGAAAGCGGCGAGGCCGTCGCCAGCCAGGCGAGCGCCGTTGCCCTGGCGGCAGACAACGAGGCAGGCTCGTTAGACTGAGCGGTGATCGGGTTCCGGACCGCGCGGCGGCATCCCGGTAATCGAGCATAATCGGCTCCGAGCCGGTCTGACCGCTGCCTTAATGTATACGGCGCAGCGGCCGATATAATCTCCATGCTTAGATTGACGCAATCTATCCTGGTCACGTCGCTGGTTTGCGGCCTGCTGCTTGCCTGCAGCGAAAGCAAACAGGCGATCGACACCTGGGTTCATGCCGACACCGGATCCTACGGTGCCGCCATCAGCCCTGACGGGAGATATTTGCTGACTGGCGAGATCGGTGGTTTCGCCCGCGTCTGGGATCTGCCGAATAACAGGGTCAAGTACAGCCTGCAGCATGAGGACGGCGACGAGGGCGGTATCATCGACGCGGCTTTCTCCGAGTTAGGCGAGGTGCTGGTGACGATCGAGCAGAATTCGATCGCGCGCTGGGGGGTCGACAGCGGCCGCCTCACCGGATACTGGTCCTGGCCCAACCTTACCGACGTTGCGGTTTCGGCAAACGGCCGCTACGCGCTGATCGGCAGCAAGGATAACCAGGCGGTCTATTTCGACATGGTCGACGGCCAGATGCGCTACGTGTTTCCGCACCACGAAAAGGTGACCAGCGTGGCGCTCTCCAGTGACGGGCGCTTCGCGTTGACCGGTTCCGACGACTGGCATGCCAGCCTGTGGGACCTCGCGACCGGCGAACACCTGTGGTCGAAGAATCTCAAATATAAAATCTCGCTGGTAGCGCTGTCCGATGATGGCGAGCTCGCGCTGGCCGGTGCCTACATCGGCGATGCAAATATCTACTCGACGCGCGGCCAGGGCAGCCTCGTATCGCGCCTCGACGAGGTCAGGATGACGCTGGTGTCGGCCGATTTTTCCGACGACAACCGCCTGCTCGCCACCGGTCGGGCCGCCAAGGCGATCGATATCTGGGAAGTCGCCAGCGGTAAGCGTCGCGAAACCTGGATGCCCAAGGTCAGGCAGAAAGTGCAGCCCGATTCGGCCACCATCCTCGATCTCAGGCTCGACGCTAACGGCAGGACGCTGATTTCCGAATCCTCCGCCGGCATCGGCCAGCGCTGGGCCATCAACTGACTTTCTCAGGCGAAAAGCCTGAGAAAGTCATCCCGGAAATCCCGAAGGGATTATCCGGGATCTCGCAAAATCTGGCAGCTTCTCGGCTCATGTTTTTCGAGGAGCGGCAGGGACGCGGGGGAACTGATGCTATGCATGCCCGGACTCGAATTGCGTCCTGATGTCATACCACGGCTCGACCCCGAGTGTTCCGGGTCCTGATCCGTCGAAGGAGGACGCCGGAAAATTCATTACGATAGCAATACCCGCTTGCAGGTATAATCGCCCGATGGAGCGCATACAGAAATTTCTCGCGGGGCAGGGCGCAGGGTCCCGGCGCCAGATCGATGCCCTGCTGCAGCAGGGCCGTATCAGCGTTAACGGTAAGCCCGCGAAACCTGGCGACCAGATCGACGGTCGCGAAAAAATAGCGATCGACGGCAAACTGATCCGTCTGCAGCGCCACGCCGCCAGGCCTAAAATCCTGATGTACCACAAGCCGCTGGGCGAGGTCTGCACGCGCGCCGACCCGGAGGGTCGCGCCGACGTTTTCGCGAATCTTCCACCCCTGCAGCAGGGGCGCTGGGTCGGCATCGGCCGGCTCGATATCAATACCAGTGGATTGTTGCTGTTTACCAACGACGGCGAACTCGCCAACCGGCTGATGCATCCTAGCTACGAGGTGGAACGAGAATACGCGGTGCGCGTGCATGGCGCCGTAACGCCCGAAATGCTGCAGCGGCTGCGTGACGGAATCGAGCTCGACGATGGTCCGGCGCATTTCGACGATATCATCGATTCCGGCGGCAGCGGCAGCAATCACTGGTATCACGTCGTGCTGAAGGAAGGCCGCAATCGCGAGGTGCGTCGCCTGTGGGAAGCCGTCGGCGTCGAAGTTAGCCGGCTCGTCAGGGTGCGTTACGACCAGTTCAACCTGCCCAAGTGGCTCAAGCCGGGCAAGTACCGTATTCTCGACGAGCAGGTCGTAAATCGGGTTTACCAACGGCTCGGGCTGGCGGCCGACAGGCAGGCAGACAAACCCGCCGGGCGGCGGCGCGGAAGGGCCTGATGGGATCGAGCAGGATAGACCGGCTATGCCAGTCGGTGCTGCCGCCCGGATTCGAGCGGCTGCAACGCAAGCTGCCCGAAATACAGCGCTTTCTCGAGCAGAATTTACCCGAGCCGGTCAATCAGGCGGTGACGCTGCTGACCCTGAACCGTGACGCAATCGTGATTGCCGCGAGCACCCCGATGGTCTCGAATTACCTGCGTCTGCACGCCAGCGAAATCCAGCAGCAGTTACGCGAGACCTTCGCTCTGGAGCAGCCCGTCAGATTCCGCACCGTGCCCGACTCGATGCTGCGGCTCGCTAGCAACGTGTATGCCAGGAAACCACGTAGCGTGAGCGCAGAATCGGTTGCGGCGATCGAAGCTGGCGCGCGGTGGGTCGACGACAAGGACTTGCGGGCGGCGCTGCTGTCGCTCGCGAAAAGCCTGCAAACGGACTAGCCCGAATATTGCTCCGCTATCCCGGAGGCTGACGCTGGGCACGGGGCCGGACTGAAAGCCATAGTCATGGCCGGACGCTAACTCGCGTCCGGCTGGCGCAGTATTCGGGCTAGGCCACGGACTTCAGGCTCGCGTTCGCCATGTCCGCGTAAATGTTGCTGATGACGATCTTGCCAGCCGCGATCGCCGGCATCGCCAGAATAACGCCGACCGTACCGAACAGGCTTCCGAAAATGATGATGCCGAGGATAGCCTGCACCGGGTGCAGGTCGACGGCGTGGGCTACCACGGCCGGGATGACCACCAGGTTGTCGAATATTTGTGCGGCGATGATGACCGCCACCGCCAGATAGAGCACCGACGGTTCGAACGGCGTCATCGCGGCACCCACCAGCAAGGCCAGGATGACCGAGATGACAGGGCCGACGTAGGGCACAAGGTTGAGCATGCCGGTGATGGCGCCGAGCAGAACCGGAATATCGAGGCCAATCAGGCTGAAACCCAGGGAGCAGAAAACCGCCATGATCAACGACTGCAGCATGACCCCGCGGGTGTAGGCATTCAGCTGCCTGGAAACGTTGTGGTATATCAGCCAGCCCAGCTCGAAGCTCGAGTTGGGCAGCCAGTTCATCAGGTCGTTGCGCGCGCGTTTGAAATCCTTTAGCAGATAATAGGTCAGGAACGGCACCAGGATGAAAAAGATGACGAAATTAAGCAGGCTGTTGGAGACCTTGATCAACGCAGATTGCCCCAGCGAGGATGACTCCGACAGGATCGAAAGCGTCAGCTCCGATATGTCGACATTGGCCCCAAACTCGTTCGCCAGAAACTCACCGTAACCGGTTAAGAGCTTTTCCAGTTGTTTCGCGATTTGCGGCAGCTTCGATTGCAACAGTGTAACCTGGTCGAACAGCGCCGGCAGCGCGAAGCCGATGATCAGCACGCTGACGATTAACAGGAATACCAGCATGATCATAATCGACAGCGAGTGATTGAAATTGTGCCGTACCAGGTAGAGCGTGGCGGGTTCGAACAGCGCATAAAGCGTGAACGAGATGACCACCGGCACCAGTACCGACGAAATCAGGTAGAAACTCGACAGGCATACTGCGACGACGATCGCGAACAGCTTGAAAGTCTGGATATGCGGGCTTTTTTCCCAGGACATTACCGGTCTGCGATCAGTTTATTGGCTTCGAAAAGCCGCTGCGCCAGCGCCGCCGACAGGTTCATCAGGAACCTGGCGCCCAGCCGCGGTTCGTATTCGATCCATTCCTCGAGGTCCTGCTTCAGGAAATAAACCAGCCGCGACGCGCTGGTCGCGGTAGCGTCGGCGGTTCGTCTTTCCGGCGCGGCGAGCGCAATTTCACCAAAAAAATCTCCGCTCTCGAGCTGCGCCAGCTGGGTCTGGTTGGCCATGACCCGTACCGTGCCCTCGAGCACGAGGATAGCGCCTGCGCCCTGGTCGCCCTGGCTGAAAACGGTTTCTCCGGGCTTGAACCGGCGCACGTGCATCTTGCTGCACAGCATCTCGGTCTGGCGCTCGGGTATGTTCGAAAACAGCGGGGTGGCCTGCCACAGGCTGGCGATCGTATGCAGCTCGCTATCGCCCTTTCTGAAGATATTGGACCAGAAAATATTAGCCATTAATTTGCTGCCTGATAAGTCGACACAAGAATAGCACAAGGTCTCGCGGTCTGGATCGAGGCCTCAACCACTGACAGGGTATTACGATCGCTTCTTCCTGATATTTTTTGCCCTCATTTTTCTTATCCAGGCAAGCTGTCGTTTTTCCCAGCGTTGACCCGCTGCCAGCATCATTCTGGCTTTTTTCTCGCCCATTTTAAGCAGCGCCTGCTCCCGTTTCAGGGCAGCCCGCAGATGCTCGTTTAACACT
The DNA here is from genome assembly GCA_029864185.1 of Gammaproteobacteria bacterium. GTDB lineage: Bacteria > Pseudomonadota > Gammaproteobacteria. The sequence goes on along the minus strand of JAOTTY010000226.1, from coordinate 1,087 downwards.
TCCACCTCAGCCTTCGCCGCGGCTTTCGCGAGCTTGAGTTCTTCCCTCGCGGCCGCCCTTGCGTGTTTCAGGGTTGACCGGGTTGCCCTCAAATCTTCCCGCAGTTTCTTAAGCAATGCCTGACGAGTTTTCGCGGCAAGCTTGCTTTTCGACACGGCTTTTTTCTTTTTTTTGGCATTCTTCCTGGCAGCCGCATTTTTTATCGATACGTCTTTGGTTGCGGGATCCGTATGCTTCGTGGACGGCGCGGATTTTCCCCTGGCAACGGTTTTTTTCCGGGTAGCTTTCTTTGCGGTGGTTTTCTTTATTAAAGCTGGTTTGTCAATCGTAGCCATCTTGGATTCGCCAGAGAGTTATGGTCGCGCTCTAGAGTACAGAATTTGAAACGTCTAATAAACCAGAAGCCATGCGAGTCGCCCGGATCGAAAGCCGAATGAATAGAGAGAATTTGTCATTTTAGCTCATGACTCGATAGTCCTCGTCACTTTAGTCGATAAAAATCAGAAAAAGTCGGCAGAAGTAAACAGGGGTTTGTCTGGAAAGCGTGAGCAAGCCCAGGCTAAGTCTCCGATGCGGGTGACGCCCTGGCGGATTGCTTTTCCGCAAATACGGTTTTTATACTACTTATGCTTATGGATTAGTGTTTATACTTCGAACCACGGTCAATAATCAGTCAGCCAATGCCAAACGAGGATCGACTCCGCAGTCGCCGGAATTTCATAAAGTACGGCAGCGCCGCGATGCTGGTGCCCTGGGTGCCGGCGCCGGTTCTCGCGGCAGCCGATGAAAATCGGAAATACCGGCTTACCGCCTCGAGCACCAGCATCCAGCTAGCGGGCGTCCCTTTCCCGAAAACCGAAACCTGGAGCTTCGACCGGCAATCGCCCGGCCCCTTGCTGAGGTTTCGCCAGGGGCAACCCGCCACGGTCGAGGTCACCAACCGGTTAGCGCAGGGCATCACGGTGCACTGGCACGGGTTGCGCATCGCCAATCCGATGGACGGCGTGCCGATACTGACCCAGCCGCCGATCGCCGAGGGCGAGACTTTCCAGTACCGGTTTACGCCGCCGGATGCGGGCACCTTCTG
>JAOTTY010000225.1 GCA_029864185.1 Gammaproteobacteria bacterium | reverse complement strand
TCGCGCTGCGCCGTTTCAAGCGCTCCTGCGAAAAAGCGGGGATCCTGACCGAAACTCGTCGTCGCCAGCACTACGAAAAACCCACCGCCGTGCGCAAGCGCAAATCGGCCGCCGCCGTCAAACGCAATTTCAAGCGCATCTCCAAGGACTTCGGCACTCGCAGACGCCTTTATTAATATATCCGATGCCGGAAACCCTGAAGTCCAGACTACAGTCCGATATGAAGTCATCGATGAAAAGCGGTGACAAGGGGCGACTGGGTGTTATCCGGCTGATGCTCTCTGCCATCAAACAGGTCGAAGTCGACGAGCGCATCGAACTCGATGACGATCGCATCATAGCGGTGCTCGATAAGATGTCCAAGCAGCGCCGGGAATCGATTTCACAGTTCGACGGCGCGGGTCGCGACGACCTGAGCAAGATCGAGCAGGCCGAGCTCGAAATCATCCAGGAATACATGCCTGCGGCGCTGTCCGAACAGGAAATCATTGAACTCGTCGAACAATCAATCGCGTCAACCGGCGCCGCCTCGATCAAGGACATGGGCAAAGTCATGGGCCTGCTCAAGCCGAAGCTGCAGGGACGCGCCGATATGGGCAAGGTAAGCCAGCTTATCAAATCGCGGCTTTCCGCATAGGGAGCCCGCTTCATGCCGAAGGTTTTCCAGTTTCTGGAAGTACAGCGCAGCGACCCCGGTAAAAAACCGGCTTTCGCGCGCGTCAACGAATTCGGCGAAATCTACGGTGATTACGAACAGCAGGAAGCCGCCGAGCAGGCCGAGCGCTGCATCGAATGCGGCAATCCCTACTGCGAATGGAAGTGCCCGGTCCACAATTACATCCCCAACTGGTTGAAGCTGATTGCCGAAGGCAACCTGCTCGAAGCCGTGGAAATGTCGCACAGGACCAACAGCCTGCCCGAGGTATGCGGGCGTATATGCCCACAGGACCGGCTATGCGAGGGCGCCTGCACGCTCAACACGGGTTTTGGCGCGGTTACGATAGGATCTGTCGAAAAATATATCACCGACAAGGCGATCGAGCAGGGCTGGGCGCCCGATCTTTCGCAGGTCGTGGCCACCGGTAAAACGGCCGCCATCGTCGGCGCCGGCCCGGCCGGCATCGCCTGCGCCGATGTGCTGACGCGCAATGGCGTCGCCTGCGTGGTCTATGACAGGTACCCGGAAATTGGCGGCCTGCTGACCTTCGGCATCCCGCCATTCAAACTGGAGAAGGAAGTCGTCCTGCGACGCCGCAAGATGTTCGAAGACATGGGCATCGAATTTCGCCTCAACACCGAGATCGGCAGGGATATCGAATTCAGTCGACTAATCGCCGACTACGACTCGATTTTCCTCGGCATGGGCACCTATACGTCGATGCAGGGCAATTTCCCCGGCGAGGACAAGCAAGGCGTCTACAAGGCTTTGCCTTACCTGGTGGCCAACATCCACAACCAGATGGACTTCGGCGGCGACAAGCCCGAATTCATAGACTTCAGGGATAAAAAGGTCGTCGTACTCGGTGGCGGCGACACCGCGATGGACTGCGTACGCACCGCGATACGACAGGGCGCGGTTAGCGTCACCTGCGCCTATCGCCGGGACCAGGCGAACATGCCGGGCTCGATGCGAGAAGTCGAAAACGCCCGCGAGGAAGGTATCGAGTTCCTGTTCAATCGCCAACCGGTCGAAATTGTCGGTGATGGCGCGGTCGAGGGCATCAAACTGGTATCGACCCGGCTCGGCGACCCCGACGAACAGGGCCGGCGCCGTCCCGAGCTAGTGCCCGGATCGGAAGAAATTCTGGCGGCCGACGCGGTCGTGATCGCGTTCGGCTTTCGCCCCGATCCGGCGCCCTGGTTCGGCGATCATGCGATTGAAACGGATGATAGCGGCCGCGTCATCGCCCCCGAACATGCCGAGTTCCCGTTCCAGACCAGCAACCCGAAAATATTCGCCGGTGGCGACATGGTGCGCGGTTCGGATCTCGTGGTAACGGCGATCTACGAGGGACGCCGGGCGGCCGAAGGCATTCTCGATTACCTGGAGGTATAATGGGATTCCCTACACTCAAGAACGACCGGCTCATCAGGGCACTGCTGCGACAGCCGACCGACACCACGCCGGTCTGGATCATGCGCCAGGCGGGACGTTACCTGCCGGAATACCGTGAAACCCGCAAGCAGGCCGGCAGCTTTCTCGATCTGTGCAAGAACAAGGAGCTTGCCTGCGAGGTGACCCTGCAGCCGCTGCGACGTTTTGCCCTCGATGCCGCAATCCTGTTCTCCGACATTCTGACCATCCCGGACGCGATGGGCCTGGGACTCTATTTCGCCGAGGGCGAGGGCCCCAGATTCGAGCACCCGTTGCGCAGCGCGGACGCGATCCAGCGTCTCGGGATTCCGGATCCGCACGACAGCCTGCGTTACGTCACCGATGCGGTCAGCCTGATCCGGCAGGAACTCGACGGGCAGGTGCCGTTGATCGGTTTCAGCGGCAGCCCTTGGACGCTGTCGACCTACATGGTCGAGGGTGGCAGTTCGAAAGAGTATCGGTTCGTCAAAGGCATGATGTACGACAACCCGGCGGTGTTGCATCAGTTGCTCGACAAGCTGGCGCAGGCGGTGATCGCTTACCTGAACGCGCAAATCGAAGCCGGGGCGCAGGCGGTGATGGTGTTCGATACCTGGGGAGGCGTGCTGACCCCGCAGACTTACCGCGACTTTTCGCTCCGGTACATGCAGCAAATCGTCGCCGGTCTGAAACGCGAGCACGAAGGCCAGACGATACCGGTTACCCTGTTCACCAAGGGCGGCGGCCAGTGGCTCGAGGCGATCGCCGACACCGGCTGCGACGCGGTCGGGCTCGACTGGACGATCGATATCGACGAGGCACGCGCGCGTATCGGAGATCGGGTCGCGTTACAGGGTAATCTCGATCCCTGCATGCTCTACGCCGACCACGAGACAATCCGTGCGGCCGTAAAAGACATCATCACTCGTTTCGGCAACCATCCCGGGCATGTATTCAACCTCGGTCATGGTATCCACCAGACGGTCGATCCCGAGCACCTCGGCGTCCTGATCGATGCCGTCCACGAGTTCGGTCTGGAAATTCGCCGGTAACGCGCACAGCGTCCCCTCTGCGCAAGCGCGCAGCCGTCAACCCGGCGCAGGACAGCGCTACCCGGCCGGGATCCGGTTATAAAATAAGGTGCGCGCAGCGGCGATGGATTTAACCCGAATATACGATCCGTATTTCGGAGGCCCACGCAGGACAGATACCGCTGGGCGCCGGGCCAGACTTAAAGCCATAGCCATCGCCACGACTTTATGGCAATCCAGTTCCTGTGGCATCTGCACGGACCAGGGCCGAGTCCGACTGGTACAACCTTCAAGGTTGATCACCTGCAACCTGAAAGCCACGCCCGCACGGGTAGCTTCGATCAAGACCAGGGAGTAGACGAATCCCCGCTAGAAGATGTCTTCGACGATTTCTTCTTCGGAGGCAGGGGCACTGATTACGACACCTGCAGCTTCGCTACCGGAGGTCGAGGTCACGACGGCGAGTTCCTTGGGCGCATTCTGCTCACGGAAAACTTCGAACAGGCTCTGTATGGTATCGACATCGGCACGAGCGCCGGTTTGCGCGTCGATTCGAACCGTCACCAGGCCCGCGGGCTGCTCCTGCAGATTTTCCGGGCGCCCTTCCAGCGCGACCTTCATGAAATCGATCCACATCGGCAAGGCCGCGCGGCTGCCGGTTTCGCGCCGCCCCATCTTGCGCTGGTTGTCGAACCCGACCCAGGTCGTCGTTACCATCTGATCGTTGAAACCGCTGAACCAGGCATCGATTTGATCGTTGGTGGTCCCGGTTTTGCCGGCGATGTCATTGCGACCCAGCTCCTTGGCGCGGACCGCGGTGCCGCGTTGCACAACTTCACGCATCATCGAACGCATGATGAAGGCGTTTTGCGCCGAAATGACACGCGGCGCATAACGGGTTTCGGAATGACCAGCCTCCGTTGCGGATGTTTCCCCTACCAGCGAAATCACGCCCTCGATCGGATCGAGCTCGATCGCCACGTATTGCTCCTCGCCATTCACCGCGGTCGTCTCGAACTGCTCCGCGACACTCGGTTCGTCCGCGGCCGTTTCAGATTCGGGTGCTTCGACCTCGAGCCCCGGTTCCGGCTCCGTCGCCGCTTCGACTTCGAGCACAGGTTCCGGCTTCGCCATCGCTTCCGCCTCAGCCTCCTCCTGCTCTGCGACCGCTTCCGCTTCGGCTGCCGCCAACGCCTGCAGGTCTTCCGTCTCGCATCCCTGGCATACCGTCAACGGCTTATGCTGGTAAAGCAGTTTACCGGAACCCGATTCGATGCGGCTGATGATATAAGGATCGATAAGGTATCCGCCGTTCGAGAATACCGTGTAGCCCCGGGCCATCTGCAGCGGCGAGAAGGTGCCGCTGCCGAGAGCCAGCGAAAGATCGTAAGGCATGTTTTCGCGCTCGAAGCCGAAACGCTGAATGTAGCTGGAAGCGTAGCGCAGCCCGATCGACTGCAGGATGCGAATCGAAACCAGGTTGCGCGACTTCACCAGCGCCTCGCGCAAACGGGTGGGGCCGTAAAACTTGCCCGAGTAATTTTCCGGTCGCCAGGTCGCTTCCAGCGAATCGTCGTCGAACACGACCGGTGCGTCATTAATAATGGTGGCGGCGGTAAAACCCTTTTCGAGAGCGGCCGAGTAAATGAAAGGCTTGAAGTTAGATCCCGGCTGGCGACGAGCCTGCGTTGCCCGGTTGAACTTGTTCTTGAAGTAGTCGAAACCCCCTGCCATGGCGCGGATGCCGCCGTCGGCAGGATCGAGAGAAACCAGAGCGCCCTCTATGCGCGGCACATCGGCCAGCAACCATTGTGAATCGCGATTTTCGATCCATATAACATCGCCTACCGCAAGCACGTCGCCTACTTTTTCAGGTTTTGGCCCCTGGTTGTCCTCATCGATAAACGCGGCCGCCCAGTCGATTCCACCCACAAACGGCAGATCGACCTGCTCGTAATTTGAAATCAATACCTTCGCGGCTGCCGGAACCGCTTCGCTGCTGCCGTCCTCGGCCGCGGGTATCGCCTCGCTGATCGAGATCACGACGCCTTTGCGCAAGCCGCCAATGCGGTTGTCGATGATCAGGTCTTCGTCGAAGGGATCCTCGTTGAGTCCGGTCAGGTCGATCTTTTCGATAACCCCACGATAACCATGCCGGCGATCGTAATCGAGCAATGCCCGCCGCAGCGACTGGTTGGCGACCGCCTGCAGTTCTCCATCGATGCTGGTATATACCTTTAGCCCCGCCCTGTATATCTCGTCGCCATATTGCTCGTACAGTTGCGCCCGCACCAGCTCTGAAACATATTGCGCCTCGGCGATCGTCCGGGTCTTGTGCAATTCTGCGGTAATCGGTTCGCTGAGCGCCATATCCAGCTCGTCCTGGCTGATATACTTGAGGATACGCATGCGCCCGAGAATATAGTTGCGCCGGATCAGCGCCCTTTCGGGATTAGACACAGGATTGTACTTCGATGGCGCCTTCGGCAGCCCCGCAATCATCGCAGCCTGGGCCAGGGTCAGCTCGGCGAGCGGTTTGTCGTAATACACCTGCGATGCGGCGCTGATGCCATAGGAACGATGACCGAGAAAGATCTTGTTCAGATAGAGTTCCATGATCTTTTCCTTGCTCAGCTCGCTCTCGATTTTCAACGCCAGCAGGATTTCATTGAATTTACGGCTATAAGTCTGTTCAGGACTGAGGAAAAAGTTACGCGCGACCTGCATCGTAATCGTGCTGCCGCCGCGGGTCTTGCGCCCGGTGGTCGCGACCTCGTAAGCCGCGGCCAGCAGCGCATAAAAGTCGATGCCCGAGTGATTCCAGAATTGATCGTCCTCGACCGCGACCACGGCATCGACCAGGTTGCGGGGAATCTTGTCGAACGCGACCGGTATGCGGCGGTGTTCGCCGAACTCCGCCAGCAGGATTTCGTTGCGGTCATAAACCCTGAGCGGCACCTGGTACTGGGCATCCTCGAGATGGTCGATCGACGGCAAGGCCGGCACCATTACGGTGTAAATATAGAACACCCCGGCAATCAGCACGATAGAACCGAAAGCGAACAACCAGGATGCAATTTTTACTAACTTTTTCATCAGCTTAGGCTATATACATAATGGATCACATGAAAAATTATCGACAATTTTGAATTCTTGCACTAGACTCATCGATGGCTAATTAGAATAATTTAACATTTTATATACTTACAAATAGATCTTAATGTAATTTATCATTTAAGGTTCTGTATCACAGGCACTTTGACGAGGGATACCGGTGTTTTTATCGCGCAAAAAACCGCCGCTTATTGGACTTGATATCAGTTCAACATCGGTCAAGTTGATGGAACTAAGCAAGACCGGTTCCAGTTACCGAATTGAAGGTATCGGAGTCGAACCCCTGCCAGCAAACGCCGTTGTCGAGAAAAACGTCGCCGAAGTTGAGTCAGTAGGCGAGAGTGTAAAGCGTGCTCTCGCCAAGTCAAAAATAAAATCGAAATATTGCGCTATCGCCGTATCGGGATCGTCGGTCATTACCAAGAAAATCACGATGCCCGCAAGTCTCAGCGAAGACGAAATGGAAGGGCAAATCCAGCTCGAGGCCGACCAGTATATCCCCTACCCCCTCGAAGAAGTCAATCTGGACTTTCATGTCATCGGCGAAACCGAGACCAATCCCGAAACCGTCGACGTGCTGCTCGCAGCCTGTCGCAGTGAAAACGTCGATGACCGCGTTGCCGCGGTAGAACTCGCGGGATTGACGCCGAAGATCGTCGATATCGAGGCCTATACCGTCGAGACCGTTTTTTCGGTCATGGCCCCGCAAATGCCCGACGAGGGCATGGACAAAACCGTCGCGATCGTCGACATCGGCGCCACCATGACGTCCTTGAGC
>JAOTTY010000019.1 GCA_029864185.1 Gammaproteobacteria bacterium | reverse complement strand
TCATCGTCGCGGTCTGCGGCGATATCATGACCATGCCGGGCCTGCCGCGCGTACCTTCGGCGGACAATATTCATCTGAACGAGAAAGGAGAGATCGAGGGCCTGTTCTAGGTATTTATTTCGTATTTCGGGGACAGTTTACTTAATTCGCTTTGCGAATTAAGTAAACTGTCCCCGTATTTCGAGCCTACTGGATTCATGGACAAAGCCGAACAGTATCAAAGCTTTATCGCCTGGCAGTGCCGGTTGCGCAAGATGAGCATGCGCGAGCAGGGTGGACGCCCGTCGCCGGGCATGAGCGCCGGCGTATACTCGATTGCCGGCGGCGAAGAGCAGAGCCGCATGAATTTCCTGATCGTCAGGAAGAATCCGTCCGAACGTACCGCCGAATTTCGTCACATCGTACGCAAAACCCCGGACCCGAGCCAATGGATCAAGAACGGCCTGCGCATTCTCGCAGAGCTGCACTACCATGAGACCGACCAGTTCCAGAGCGAACTGACCGCTTTATTCAGCCTGGAGTCGCAGCTGGGCTACGCGCTGGTCAAGGCACAGCAGTGCCGGTTGAAGTTTGCCGAGGGCAGTATCGAGCACGAGTTCGAATTCGACGTGAGGTCACTGAATCAGGACGAGGAACTGTTCCAGGCCACCTACTGGCACAATCAATTGTTCAACGCCGCGTTACCGGGAAAGGTGCGGGTGCTCGGGTTTAGGCCGCGACTCCAGGCTGGCGACGCGTAACCCCGCGTTACCGCGAAAGCCGGGCGGGATCTCTGCGTCGCTCAGAGTATCTTTTTGAAATTCCGGTAAAGCAGCTTTGCGAGCCGGTTCATCTCCGGCATCTGCGCCCGGGCCTGCCGATCGAAGCCCTCCAGCGCATCCGCGCCGAGACTGTTTTCCAGCGCCGCGCGGTATTCGGGCACACGGCCCCACTGCATCACCGTTTCGGCTCGCACCTCGACATGAAACTGCACCGCGTAGGCGTGGTCGCGGTATTTGAATATCTGGTAGCGCGTGTTCCCTGACGAGCCCAGCACCGTCACGTCGGCATGATCGTCCAGGCCACGTACCTCCCAGGAGTGCCACTGCACCGCCTTGATCGTCGGGGGAAACTCGCCGAACAGCGAGTCCTGTTTCGCTGCCGGCGTCATGTCGATATCGAGCACGCCGATTTCGGGCGGATCTGATTGCACCACCTCGCCGCCGAGCACCTCGCCGAGAAGCTGGCAGCCGAGACAGAATCCGAGAAACGGTTTGCGCAGGTCGACGACCCATTCGCGGATGCGTTTTTTCTCGTCGACGAGCCAGGGGTACTCGTCTTCCATCCAGGTGTCCATCGGGCCACCCATGCACAGCATCGCATCGAAGCCGCCGAGGTCATCGGGGATCTTTTCCCCCTGATCGAGCTCGATCCGGGTCAGCCGCCAGCCGTCGGCTTCCATCAGGTCCTTGATGTAGCCTGGATCTTCGATCGCAATATGCTGCAGTACCAGGATGTTCATATTATTTTCCCCGGGATCTATAAACTGTATCGAGCCAGTTATAAAACAGTCGCCCTGCAGCGGCGTTATGCGTCTCGAGGCGTGCGCCGATGCTGGAACGGAAGTAGTCTACACGCTGCTGCCCCAGCAGGACATGCAGCGCTTCGGGAATGCCCTGTATTTTCATCCATTCGTCGACGGTGTGAGCGCATACTCGGGATGAAACTTGGCCGAAACGCGTTATCGCCGACCTGCATGACATGATTCGCGCAGGCCTTGCCGCGGACCGGCACGGTTGCGCCAGACGGCGCCATGGTAACCTCGGCGCGATGGACATTAACCCACCGCGACGGTCGCGGCAGCCCGGCCAGCAGCGGGTATCCACGACCGGCCGCGGTAGCGGTGACCAGGAACGGGCCTGTTTCGCTGAAGTCGACCTCCCCGTTGCAGGCCTGCTCGCGGAAGATCCCGGGATTCTGGTTCGCCATGTGCTTTAGCACGAGGATGCGCGGCATCAGTCGACCAGGTATATCGACAGTTCGCGATGGTGGCGTTCTTTATCCCGGTCTTCCATCGATGGCGTGCTGCGAATATGTTCGATGTAATGCGGTGGAAAATCGTGCTCGATGGCGCCGCGTAAAACGTGCTCCTTGTACCAGTGGTAAGGCTGCTGCCGCTGGTTGATGTCGAGCGCGTAGTAAGTAAAGACCTCGATGTTTTCGCCGTGCTGCGCGGTGACCACTACCTCCTTGCGAGCGTAACCGAAGTCGGCGGTTTCGTAGCTGTCCAGTACCAGCCTTTCATCGTGCGTCATCCGGTAAACCACGCCGTAGACGATATCTTCGATAGCGCCGGTAAAGGCGATATCGCATTTTCCCGAGCGATCCCTGCCGTTCTTGTGCCAGCACAGGCGATGCTGCCGCAGGGTAGCTACGCAATGCACCGAGGCCGCGGGAATGCGCTGCAGCAGCCGCGGGCTGGAGAGATTGGAACCGAAGGCGAAATAGTTAATCGTCATGCGCTTCTGGTCGCGCCTGTTCCTGCCTGGAGTACAGCTGGTTGACTCCAGGCTGTATCAACCAGAGACCGATAGGGAAAATGAATAGCTGGAAGAAGGTGCTGCTGAAAATCATGAAGTCGGCGTCGTGATGGTCGGTAGCGCCAGCATCAGGAAGAGTCCCCGGTGACGCAGTTTGAGAAAAAGGGACATGCGGCGCCTTCCAGCCTGGCCAAAGCCGGTAATTATAAAGAGGGCTGCCGGCTAACAAAAGCTCCGCATGGCCTGGTTTCAGGCGGCACTACTGCGCGACGCGCGTTTGCGTTCGTGTTCGAGCAACAGCTTTTTGCGAATGCGGATGCTTTTCGGTGTCACTTCGACCAGCTCGTCGTCATCGATAAATTCCAGCGCCTGCTCGAGCGTCAAGCTCACCGGCCGCGTCAGAATCAGATTTTCGTCGGTACCGGCGGCGCGGATATTGGTCAGCTGCTTCGCCTTTAGCGGGTTGACGATTAGATCGTTGGCGCGGCTGTGGATACCGACCACCATGCCCTCGTATACCGGTTCGGCATGCCCGATCATGAGTCGTCCGCGCTCCTGCAGGTTGAACAGCGCGTAGGCCAGCGCCTTGCCGGTCGCGCTGGATATCAGCACGCCGTTCTGGCGCTGCCCGATGGCGCCGTCGATTTTGGGGCCATAGTGATCGAATACGTGGTAAATAAGTCCACTGCCGGAACTCAGCGTCATAAATTCGGCCTGGAACCCGATCAGCCCGCGCGACGGTATGACATAGTCGAGGCGCACCCGCCCGTTACCGTCCGGTAGCATGTCCTTGAGCTCCGCCTTGCGCTTGCCAAGCGCCTCCATTATCGCGCCCTGGTTTTGCTCCTCGACATCGACGGTGAGCTGTTCGAAGGGCTCGCACTGCTCGCCGTCGATTTCGCGAATGATGACTTCCGGGCGCGAAACCGATAACTCGAAGCCCTCGCGCCGCATGTTTTCGATGAGGATGCCGAGATGTAATTCACCGCGCCCGCTGACGCGAAACTTATCGGCGTCCTCGAGCTGTTCCACGCGCAGCGCGACGTTATGCAGGCACTCGCGCCTGAGTCGTTCCTCGATCTGGCGCGAGGTCAGGAACTTGCCTTCCTTTCCGGAAAAGGGCGAGCTGTTGACGCTGAAAGTCATGCTCACGGTAGGCTCGTCGACCGTAAGCGGCGGCAATGCCTCGACGTGGTTGCGGTCGCACAGTGTGTCCGAGATGAAGATCTGGTCGATGCCCGAAAATACGATGATGTCTCCGGCCAGCGCGGTCTCGACTTCGATGCGCCGCAGACCGTCGAAGCCGAATAATTGCATCATGCGGCCGTCGCGTATCTTGCCGTCTGCGCCGATTATCTTGACCGCGGTGTTGCGCGACACTTGTCCGCGCGTAATGCGCCCGATTCCGAGCACGCCCTTGTAGCTGTCGTAATCGAGGCTCGACACCTGCAGCTGGAAAGGCCCGTCGACCTCGACGTCCGGCGGATCGACATATTTGATGATGGCGTCGAACAGCGGGGTCATGTCGCCGTCGCGATCCTGGTCGTCGAGGCTTGCGTAGCCGTGCAGCGCGGAGGCGTAGATGACCGGAAAGTCGAGTTGATGGTCGCTGGCGCCGAGCCGGTCGAAAAGCTCGAACACCTGGTCGATGACCCAGTCAGGACGGGCGCCGTCGCGGTCTATCTTGTTGATCACGACGATCGGGGTAAATCCCATCGCGAAGGCTTTCTGCGTGACGAATCGGGTTTGCGGCATCGGGCCATCGACCGCGTCTACCAGCAACAGCACCGAATCGACCATCGACAGGATACGTTCGACTTCGCCGCCGAAATCGGCGTGGCCCGGGGTATCGACGATATTGATGCGGTAATCCTGCCCGCTGCCGGCATGGTGCCAGTTGATCGCGGTATTCTTGGACAGGATCGTAATGCCGCGCTCTTTTTCGAGCTCGTTCGAGTCCATGACCCGCTCGCTGGTATCGGCGCGGCTGTCCAGCGTGCCAGACTGACGCAACAGCTGATCGACCAGCGTGGTTTTGCCGTGATCGACATGCGCGATGATTGCGATATTTCGCAGATTGGTTCGTTGCGTGCTCATAGGGAAAGACAAGGGAAGGATCTGGCGCGCGATTATAACCCTGTGGCGTTTTTCCACAAGGGTTAAGTCCACCCTCGCGCAGGCGGCGATCCCGCGGCGCGCCGCCCGCAGCCGTCATCGTACGCCCGCGCCGGCCCGCTCGAACCGGGACGTAATCCATGCCGACCGGGCCGGGGCGACGAATGCCGTGGTCCGACCTCCGGGGTCAAGCCCGGCATCACGAACCCCCGAGTCATCCCCGCACAGGCGGGGATCCTGCAGTGACTGAAGGTGGCCTGTTAGGCGGCCTATTCCAGACCCTTGACGATTTCGAGAATGGCCTGCGCGTGACCCTTGGCCTTGACCTTGTAGTCGACGTGCGCCAGCTTGCCCTGCTTGTCGATGACGAAGGTGGAACGGCCGATCCCCATGTATTCCCTGCCCATGAACTTACGCGGACCCCAGGTTCCGTAGAGTTCACACAGTTCGCCCCCGGTGTCAGCCAGCAGCTCGACCCTGAGGCCGTACTTATCGATAAATTTCTGATGCTTTGCGCAACTATCCTTGCTGACGCCGAGCACGACGGTGTCGGCAGCTGCGAATTCATCGATCAGGCCGGTGAACTCGTTGGCTTCGGTGGTGCAGCCGGGGGTGTCGTCCTTGGGGTAAAAGTAGAGTACGACGTTCCTGTCACCACGGTACTGCGACAGGCTGACGTTGTCGCCGTCCTGGTTGACCGACGTAAATTCCGGGGCTGGCTGGTTCGTTTCTAGCATGGCTTTGGTCCATTACAAAAAGGCGCATGATAGAAGAGCGATTGCAAAACATCAAAGCACTGTCAGTAGGGTTAATTGCCGCAGCGGAATCGGATTATCAACTGGAGTTGCGGCGTCGGGTCGAGCGGACGACCGGATGCGGCAACGTCGAAAAACATCTCCATTTAATGCGGCCTGCCCATAACCGGGCGGCGCCGGGGCCATCGGTTAGCGCGCCCGGTGTCGACGATGCCCGGATTACCGCAACGCTGATAAACAAGTTCGGCCAGCTTCCGCTCGGCCCTGCCGCGCCTGACGATGGCGGTAGATGACAGGTTTGCCTCCGCCGCACCCGGATCGACGAGAATCAGGCAGTAATGATGCGAAATCGCCATGAGCCGCTGCCCTCGCAGATCCTGCGGTACTGCCATTCTCCCCCCGCGTCAGGTGCGCCGGTTATTGTGCAGGGAATTCGAGGTAGCTTGCCGCATGCGTCTGGTACATGGTAACTTCGGCGGTCACGTCGGGTACGTCAGACAGGTAGAAATCGACCTCGACAGTGTCGAAACCGGACAGCGCCAGCGGCTTCGTGATCTTGCATTCGATCGGTTCGCGGTACCCGGCCGCATCGATCCAGCAGTCGAAGTGTTCCTCCGTGAGCAGCTCGCCGGCGGCGCTCAGAAATCTGACGCGGGCGTTGAACAGCGCGACTTCCAGCAGGCTGGCGTTGGAAAACATGACGTTGATGACGCCGTGGCCCTGGTCGTCGGTAACGATGTTCATGTATCCGTAAGCATTCTCGACCGGACCCAGGCTGCGGTGCTGCATGCGGGCATCGGTATGGAACTCGTACGGGTAGGAAACGGCCGCGGCCGGATTCGTAATCAGCAGCGCTGTCGAAAGCAGCAATGCCGCGGTCAGAATTTGACGATACCGTTTCATGATTTGCTCCTCTTGTTCGCATGCTGTTGTCTGCATAAATCGTTTTATACAGAGCCACTGTGAAAAATCGGTGAAAAATCGGTGATTCGATCTCGAAAACGATGTCATTCGGGAAAAATTCAGTCATTTGCCTCCATCTGCTAGAATCGTTGCAGATGGTTAACTTCGATTCCGCCTGCGGGCCCGGGTATGATTGACGACAATGCCAGAAGCCGGGCGCTGGAAATTCGCGGGCTGCCCCCCTCGATGCTGGACGCGAGCCTGCTGGCCGACTACGTGGCGACAGGGGCAGCCATCGACCTCGCGGAGCTGTGCAGAAAATCCGATGTCTCGCTGAAACAGGTAACCCATATCGTCGTCGCACGCGGGCTGGATGCGATAGACAGGCTTCCCGGCTACGCCGTAACCACGGATATCTTCGAACTCGCGGAGCATATCTATGCCATCGGCGCCACCAGGCAGCAATGGCAGCAGGTCCGCACCCGGCACAAACCGGGTTACCTCGAGGGCCGTGTCTCGAGACAGGACCTGAAGCGTCTGCATACCGACCAGACCGCATCGCAGCGGCACTACGCGCGCATTTTCTTCTGGGCCTGGGCGGTTTTCTGGGATGACGATTTTCTCAACCGCATGATGGCCAGGCTCGACGGCAGTATTATCGCGAGCCTGCCTGTGGAGCTGCTCACCGAGGAAGTCTGTTTCAACGCCGTGGCGCGTTCGGG
Organism: Gammaproteobacteria bacterium; assembly: GCA_029864185.1. Classification (GTDB taxonomy): domain Bacteria; phylum Pseudomonadota; class Gammaproteobacteria. The sequence goes on along the minus strand of JAOTTY010000019.1, from coordinate 20,316 downwards.
TATGTCGCTGCGTTACGTGCCCGATTCGCTACGTAGCCTGCCGGTGTGCATTCGCGCGGTGCAAAACGAGCCGGCCGCGATCGCCTTCACGCCGGCCCGTTTTCGGGACCAGATCCGGCAATTACAGCATATCGATTTCGGTTGATCCGCGGCTTCGTCACTCAGCCGCATGTTTTCAACCGGGAGCGGAAGCCCGATGCCGTCGACTATTCCCACTCCATTTCGGTGAACACCTGTTGCGCATTTCGGCCGGCAAGGGTTTCGTGGTTCAGCAGGTATTCGAACCTCGACTGATCGATACTGCCGATATCGGAGATATCGTTACCGTCTCCCATGAACGCTGCGACGGCGTTGCGCAGGAATACCAGGTAGTCGAGCGTATCCCGCTGCGCCTGCGCCAGCGTCGTTGGCGGTCCGTGTCCCGGCACCAGGTGCCTCGGTTGGTAGCCCGCCATGGCCTCGAACACGGCAATCCAGCTGTTGCTGCTCGATTGCGCGCCGACGCCAGGCATGCGGTCCACGTAAACGATATCGCCGCTGAACATGACGCCCTGATCTGGCAGCCAGACAAAGCTGTCGCCGGGCGTATGTGCCTGTCCGACGTGACGGATCTCGACACGGACCCGGCCCAGCGTGAACGACATTTCTGCGCTGAAGGTTTTATCGGCAAAAATCGGATCGGTGCCCTCGAGGTTTTCCTTGCCCACGAGGCTGCTTAGCATAATCAGTTGATCCCGGCTGCGCGCTTTCTGATCCTCGACCGCCGCGGCGCTCGCGATGATCCGCGCACCGCGCTCCTTGAAGTAAATGTTACCGAGCCAGCGATGATCCTGGCCGCCGCTATTGATCACGGTAACCACCGGCTTGTCGGTGACGCTTTTGATCAGGGCCTCGATCTGCCGGGCGCCGCGATAACTTCCGCCCGAATCGATCAGCAGCACACCATCCGGCGTAACGACGAAGCCGAAGGTTGCATTGTTGCCGAGATTGTCCGGACTGCGGTTGCCGAGTTCGCCGACGATCGCGTAAACCTCGGGCGTCACCTGCCGCAGCGAAAGTGTGTCGTCGGCCCGGGGCTGGCTAAAAACCGTTACCAGGGCCGCCAGCAGCATTATTGTTCTCGGTATCGTCATTAGCTAAATCTCGCTTTGAAAGACCTCGGAGGGTGGACGCGGGTATCGCGCGAGCATCCACGGCAGGAGATCATTATGCGGTGTTCGGCCGGCCGCTGTCATCGTCGAATTAGCGCGGCAGGTTAGCCGCGAGCACGCGGCGCAGGTTCGTGCCCAGGATCTTTGCGACATCGTCCTCGGACAGGCCTGCGTCCAGCAGCGACTGCGTCAACATCGGCAACCCCGAGGTATCGAATGGCATTGCCACCGTGCCGTCGAAATCCGATCCGAGCCCGACATGATCGACGCCGGCGACCCTGACGGCGTAGCGAATGGCCGCGGTAATTCCCTGCAGGCTCGCATCGCACACTGCCGCCTTCCAGTAGCCGATACCGACGACACCTCCGTTGGCGGCGATACCGCGCAACTGGGCGTCGCTTAGATTGCGCGGTCCCGGGCAGGTTCCGTGTACGCCGCCATGCGATACCACCACCGGCTTGCGGGCGATTTCGAGGGTATCGGCGAAGGCGGCGGGGGAGGCGTGCGCGAGGTCGATAGTGACACCCAGGGCTTCCATACGGGAAACCAGCGAGCGTCCGAACGCGGTGAGACCGTACCTGTCGACCCCGTGTGCCGATCCGGCGACCTCGTTGTCGAAGAAATGGGCCAGTCCCATCATGCGAAAACCCGCCGCGTAAAACTCGTCGAGCGCGTCCGGGCCGGCGTCGAGCGCGTGCATACCCTCGAGCGACAGCAAGCCCTTGATGCCACCACCTGCCAGGTCGCCCTGGCGCAGTACGATCGACAGGGATGAAAGCCGCGCCAGTTCCGCCAGTTCCCGCGCCTGGGCAAGGGCTCTCGCCCTGGGGCTGAACCAGGTTGCCGGCGATCTCCACGCGGCGAGGAATAAAATCGGCAGCTTGTCGCTGTCGCCGCGATTGGACTCCAGGTTCATCGCGTAGGGTACACTGGTGACGACGCTGAACACCTGCAGGTCCACGCCGCCATCGCGCAGGCGCGGCAAATCCACGTGACCCCGGCGGTTACGCTGCTGCAGCTTGCGCCGCCACAGCAGCGAGTCGGCATGCATGTCGGCGACGAAAGTCCTCTCGTGGAAGGCCCGGGTCCGCTCCGACACGGGATAGGAAACGGGCGCGAGCAGGGCGTTCATATCACGATCGAAATAGGGGAGTGCGCCGAAATGGAGCACGCATAGCGTGACCAGGATCAGGCCGACGAGACCGGCTGACAGCACCATCAGCCCGCGTTTAATGGATTCGGCTCCGTATTGGCAGGTCGACGATTCTTCGAGTCCGGCGGGACGGGGCGCCGCCGTCCACGAGGTTCTGTCGATCGACCGTCACGGAACGATGCTGACCGACGAAATTTCGGAGTAGCCGTCGAGGTTGCAGACGCCGGTAACGTACACCCGCAGGCGTATGCTCGACTTTATGCCTTCGAGGAGCGCGTCGAACATCTTGTCGGCGCCGGGTGATCCGTAGTTCTGGAAAAACCAGGTCTTGTTCCTGCAACCGCTCGGGTTCTCGCTAACCGGCAGCCGGAAGGTGTAATAATGGCGATCGGTAGGCACCAGCTCGGCTACGGTGACGTAATCCGTCCATCCGGCACTGGCCTGCAGGAACTGCGAATAGAGCAGGGTCACGATCACGACGATGATAGCAGCGCCGGGTTTCATCTATATCTCCGCTTCTTGCGGTTCGAGTTGCTCGTCATTGTTCGACCAGGCTGCCGCCGTTGAACAGCAGGTCCTCGCGCTTGCCGTTTGCATCGATTTTGAACCAGGGGCCTTCTTTCAGCCCTTTTACATAGTTTCCGTTTTCGATGATTTCACCCTGGTCGTTCCATGAAGTGAAGGTCCCGTGCAGCTTTCCGGCCTGGTCGGTTTGCGTTTTCAGAATCAGTATTCCGTTTTTTATCAGTTCGAGCGGACCGGTTCGCACGAAAACGCTTGGCTCTTTCTCCCAGATGCAGGTGCGCATGCTTACCCCCTGGCCAAGATTCGTGGATACTTCCCTGCCCAGCGGGCAATGGAATTCAGCGGCTTCGGCATAGGTGAAAGAAAAAATCGATATAACAGCCAGCAAAATTGCATCAAGCCGCAGCGGGTGCACCAGGATTTGTATCGGTAGCATTTTCACTTCGAGGCCATTAACAGGTCGTCGGGTCCATTCGACCACCAAGTATATAGTCCCGAGTACCGCTCCGCCAAATATCAGCGAACTCGACAAAAATCCTGAAAACTCGTATGCCGGGTTATTCTGAAACCGCGCATGCAACACCCCGTGGGCGACGAGGAAAAACGCCACGGCGAGGCGAAAGAGCCTGCGGATTTTCAAGTGCCTGCTGGCGACCAGTGCAACCAGCAGGGTGAACAAAGGCAGGTGGGCGGCGACGAAAATCGTCATTGCCGTCATCTCCGGTAGCGCGCGAAGCAAAGGTATTACGCGCCATTCATGGTTCGGCATCGCGTCGAGTTCATGCGTAAGCAGCGTTGCGAAGGCAAGGTAGAAAAGCGGCTCTCTCATGTCCCGCTTGCGTTTATCCTCCCGCGGGAGGTCGGCTGGCTTTCGAATTTGCGTCTTTCGATATTTCCATCATTTCTGCGCCAGATTAATAGCCTGAAAATCCCCGTGCCAAAGTCTGAGGGGCGCCGCTCCCTCGGCCGGAATCGCCGTCCGCTTCGCGTCGATAATCGATTTTGCGGCGGCCAGCACGTCGATCCGTTTATCAAAAACATAATCCTGCCTGGCGCCCGGCCACAACGCATGGGCGCCTAAGATTTAGGGATTCGAAGGGGTATCATCGGGTTTCAGCAAGCCCTGTTGCCGTGCCATGGTCCTGAATTTTTCCAGCCTAGCGGGCTCTTCGAGCAGCATTCTGACGATTCGCTTGTAAGTGATTACGCCAAATCCGTAGCTCATCTTTTCCAGGGTGGTCGCCACCAGGTAAACGGCGAAGGTTATCGTGACGAGCAGCGACTCTTCCCTGAAAAATCCGAGCCATACGACCAGGCCCAGCAATATCAGGCCGAAAAGCGGAATCGAGTATATGCGCCTGAGTGTTTTGTTTTCGTTAAAACAGTTAAGCACGATTGTTGCGGTTTTACGCTGGTCGACGACTTCTCGTTTCATATTTTTCAACCCGTGGACACTAACCATCGACGGTATGCCGCCCGCCGCATTTTGAGCCTTAATCCTTCATGCGTGGCCATCAAGCCCGGATTCCCGAATTGATGCCGCCCCGCGAATCTGTGTCCCGTAGGGCAATGCAGTCAGGATCCCGGCAAACCGCTTTGCCTGATGCCGTCGAATATGAACTGCACCGCCAGCGCGGCTAGCAGCACGCCCATGACCCGGGTGATAGCCTGCATGCCGGTTACCCCAGGCTACTGCTCCTCGATCTTGCGCAGTTCGGTTATTACGCCATGCGCGGCGTAAAAGAGATTGAATAGCTTATCCTGCTGATTGCCCAGATCCTCCTCCAGCGCAGAGTATACCGAGACGCCGTCGAAGCTAAGAAAATAAAACTTCACCTCGCCGTCACCGGGAAGCGGGAATGTTGTCGTCCGAGTCGCATCCTTGTAGAAGTACTGGGCGCCGGTAAGATAATAGCCGGAGGCATCCCTGACGCTGTCGTGTTCCCCGCCACCGACTATTCCCCCGCCATCGCTAAAGTAGAGGCTGGTTGTGCCATCGGCCAGCGCGATGAGCGAGAACGAGCCGTCAGCAAATCCGGTATCCATGATCATGCCCCAGACGGGATGTTTTAATTTTTCTCTCGTGATACCGATTTTCGCGGGATCCAGACCGAGAACCATCTCCCTGATTTTCATCGGCACAGTTTCTTTTTCAGCCGCCTGTGCGAAAATCGAGGCGGTCAGGCAAATGGCGGTAATCGCAGACAGCAATAGTTTTTTCATATCGACTCGACGTATCCCGGGGCCCTCATCGGTGGCAAAGAGCGCGCACTGACACCTGGTTTGGCTGCCTGGCGTTAGCCAGGTCCGTTGCCGACAATTGTTGTGTGCTCATCGTGTATTGTCAACGTGACTGTCCGATGACGAAGCCGATAAAAAAACGATCCCGGGGTCGCGACTCAAGTTATGATCGGTGGCCAGGGAGAATGCTCGTGAAAGCGATTGTATTTACAAAGTATGGTTCACCGGATGGCCTGCAACTGAAAGAGGTTCCGAAGCCTGCGCCGAAGGACGATGAATTACTGATACGGGTTCAGGCTTCGTCCATCAATTCGTGGGACTGGGAATTCCTGAACGGCACACCGTTTATAAACCGTATCATGTTCGGCCTCCTGAAGCCAAAGCCGGGGAAGCGGATTCTGGGTGCTGATATCGCCGGGACGGTCGAGGCCGTCGGTAGCCGCGTAAAACGATTCCGCCCGGGTGACGAGGTGTTTGGTGATCTCTGGGATAGCTGGGGCGGTTTTGCGGAATATGCCTGCACGCATGAGGCCGCACTGGAACCTAAGCCTGCAAATTCGACTTTCGAGGAAGCGGCCGCGGTACCACAGGCGGCTGTCCTGGCCCTGCAGGGGCTTCGCAAAGCCGGACAATTGAAAGCAGGACAGAAGGTGTTGATCAATGGAGCTGGCGGCGGCGTGGGTACATTTGCGATCCAGCTTGCCAAACTTTCCGGCACCGAAGTTACCGGCGTAGATGCCTTGCACAAGCTGGAAGTCGTGCGATCGGTTGGCGCCGATCACGTGATCGATTATACGCGGAAGGATTTCACCAGAACCGGAGAAGTTTACGACCTGATTATCGATTGTCAGAATTTTCGCTCCATGTTCGATATTAAGCGCGCACTAAGACCCGGGGGGACCTATGCCATGGTCGGTGGTTCCATGTCTCGAGTTTATCAACTCTGGCTTTTAAGCCTGTTTGCACCTCTTACCCGCGAGAGCAGGAAATTACGCCTGGTGGCCGAGGGGCCCAACAAGGGCCTGGCGGACCTGAGCGCGCTAATCGAGGCCGGTAAGCTCGTTCCCGTAATCGACAAAGCCTTCCCGTTGAGTGAAGTGCGCGAAGCGATGCGTTACTTCGGAGCAGGACGCCACAGGGGTAAAATCGTTATCACGATAAACAGTTAAAATCCGCGTATTTCTGAACGGAAAACCATACTGCGAGGTCAGACGTTTCGATTGCTGCATACCGGCTGGCGGTTTGCCGGTGCGGCTGCCCGCGCTCCTCAGGCTGTCCTTTGAAACAGGCAATACACATATGCCTGCTCTATTCCTGATGGCGTAACGTGGGGCTCGTATTGGCTAAGCCTCAGTTCGAACTCGCTGCCAAATAACCTGGCGAGGGATTGGGCATCATAACGCTGGACCGGTAATCCGCTGCACCGGGGCGGGGCCTCGGGGGCAAAAGTGCCAAGGATGAAAAAGCCATCCATCTGCAATGCTTCTAACAATGCGTCTTTGTACCTTTGCCGAATTTCCGGTTCTAGCAGAAAATGAAAAACTGCCCTGTCATGCCACAATCGATAGTAGTGATCAGGAAGTTCTAACCGGGTTACATCTCCCTGTAACCAGGTTACCAGGCTGCTTATTTTACCGAGCCTCTCCTGCGTGAGCTGAATGGCTCGCCTGGAGAGATCCACAATGGTTATGTCTTTATGACCTTTTGCCAGCAGGTCGTCTACCAGGGTGGATGCTCCTCCACCGACATCAATAATCGCCTCATCGGGTTCGAGATTAAGACCCTCGATCCAGTTTAATGGGGTATCCAGATGTGGCGTATACCAACCGACTTTATCGGAAGGTTTACTGGAATAAATCTCGTCCCAGTGCTTTGTGTTACTCATTAGAACGACGGCCTGGCGGCCAGGCACGGCCACAGCAAACAGTTGGACGGCAATTAGAATTCGACAGCTTCGACACGTCTCAGCCTCTCCGCACCAGCTCAAGCTCGGCACGCTCGAAGTCGGCGAGCCATACCGTAAGACCATTGCTATCGGTCATCTCCACGGCGACTACGGCCGTCGGGTCGTTGTCATCATACTCGTGACAGATCGTCGCCACATCGCCGACCGCCGGAGCGCGTCGAATCCCTTCGCTACCGTCGAATGACCGTTCAGCCTTTATCAGCTTGACCACTTTGACGACGTCATATTCACGGAGACTAACCACGATTGAGCGCCCGTCCGACGCTGCGCTCAGTGGCCAGCCACGGGCCGGTCCGAGCGCATGGATTTGTCAGACATTCGACGCACCGCGGCTGCCGCTCAGCTGCATTGGCGGGCACTTGACCGTCCCGAAAGAACAAAAGACACAACAATCTCCGGCCTGTGGCTTCAGGAGTGCGTGACAGGAACCGCATTCATAATAATATTGACATGAGTCTGTCGGCATAGTTTCGGTTGTGCAATGCCCGCATTCGGGGCAGGTTAGCGTGGACTCCAGAATTGGTTGAATCATTGCGGTAAATTTCCCGGTCTCGTTATATCCCGAATTTATTCGTCGAGTATAACAATTCTACTCGGACCCCTGCGTGCTCCCTTTCTCTACCCAGCTCCATACTAATGCCTGCAGATAATTGACCGGGTTTGTCGCCTGCGCCCGATAGCCGACTTAACGGGTCCTCGACCTTTCGACCACTATTACCGTATTGACCCGATACCCGGGTCGGCGTTTCCCCGGCCTTTGTTAAGTCTCTGTTATGCGTAGAGAAATTTTTCTTCTATTCGGAGATTTCGCGAAATCGGGTAAACGACATGATAACAGGGATAATCGAGTCGTGAAAACCCGGCGCAGCTAACAGGACGGACCGCGGTTTGTAAACCCGGTTCGGAACGGACTCGAGCCCGCCTGTTCAGCGGTAGCACCAGTACCTGACGCCCTGCCGCTCGAGGAAAGGCTCGGCATCCTGGCCCTGCAGCATCGCCAGCGTCGACAGGATGCCGGCCTCGGTGCAGGTGGCGGCCGCGACCGTTACCGACAGCGGGGATTCGGTGTTGGGCCAGCCGGTCCGCGGATTTAAAATGTGACCGTAGCGAACGCCTCCCTGCTCGATATATTTGAAAACGTCGCCGCTGGTCGCGAGCGCGCCTCCCTTGAGCTGTATGACCGCGGTCGCGTCGCCCGGACGTCTCGGGTCCTCGATGCCGGTCATCCACGGCGCGCCGTCCGCTAGCGGGCCGCTGGCGCTGCAGTCGCCGCCGAAGTTGACCATGACGCTGTAATCGGTCTCGCGCGCGAGCAGGCCGAGCGCCGAGTCGACGGCGTATTCCTTGCCGATGCCGCCGAAATCGATCTCCATGCCCTGCGGCACGGTCAGCTCCGGTTTCTTCCAGATAACCTTTTCCCAGCCGATGCGAGGCAGCAGCCGGTCGATGTCACGTTGTCCGGGAATCCGCGCGCCGTTGCCGAACCGCCACGCGTGGCGCAGGATGCCCGAGGTGATGTCGAAGCAGCCGTCGCTCAGGTCGTAGCAGTTTTGCGCGAAGTCGAGCAGGCGCGAGGTTTCCTCGTCGACGCTGATGCGTTCGCCACCGCTGTTGATTTGGTGAACGATGTTATCGTCGCGATAGCGGCTGAATTTATGCTCGATGCGTTCGGCTTCACGTTGCGCGATGGCGATCAGCTCGCGCGCCTGCGCCGCCCTGTCGCATTCGACCAGCACCTCGCAGGGGCTTGCCATGCAGCGAAATTTACCAACCCAGAGATTTCCGCGCCGACTTATCGCTACCATTTAAACGAGTAGTTGAACTGCAGGATCAGCGCGTCGACATCGGGATACAGGTCCTGTTGCGTAAGCTGGCCGAAGGCGACGTCCGGTGATCCGTCGCCGTTTTGCACGTACTGCTCGAGACGCGCCGACCAGACATGCTGCTCGGCGATCTCGCGGCCGAACTTGACGCCGACCGTAGTGGCCTCCATTTCACCGAGCCGATAGTCCGCGCTCGCGTACTGTGGCAAAGGTTCGCTGTCGGTCAGGAAGTAGCGGTAGAAATCCGCCGCCGACTGGTCGTAAAGGCGCAGGTGCGGCTCGATAAAATAACCTTCCTTCATATTGAAGCGATAGCTAAAGTCGAAGGTATTCGAGTCGATGCCCCAGTCGTCGGTCATGTAGCGATAGGATATCGTAAATATATCCTTGTTCGAAAACATTTTCTTGTACTTGCCGAACAGGCTTTGCCGCGAGCGGCTGTCGGGGCGGCTTTCGAACAGCTGACTGGTCGGCTCGCCGGTAACATCGACGACGCTGACGAACTTGTAGGGATCGGTCATGTAACCACTGGCCTCGCTGAGCGACAGATTGACCTGGAACAGGCTCGATCTGTTTATGACCTGGGTAACCCCGAACAGGAGATCGACGATATCCCTGGATTCGGTGCCGGACGTTTTGTCCTGCGCGAGCATGGCGGTGAGCGGTCGCGGCGCGCCGCCGACCGGATCGATGGCGTCGAGCTCGACGTTGATGCCGTAGGAGTAGGTCGTATTCTTCTGGTTGCTGTCGTGGTCCCACAGCGCGTTGCCGGAGAGCGAGAAAAAGTCGTATTCCTTGGAGACGTTGAAACCGAGGTTGCGCCGGTTGTTGCGATCGATCGGCGTCTCCCAGTTCATGCTGTAGCTGAGCCGGGTGTCCAGGAAAGTGTCGTCGAGCGGCGTCTCGTTCGGGTTGACCTGGTAGCTGCTGTTACCCGACGGGGTGGTAAAGGTCTGCACCATCGTCGATGGCACCGCGCCCGAGGCGGAGGCGCCGGTGAGCGAGTCGAGCACCAGTTTCATCGAAACGCTGGCATCGTCGCCCAGGTCCTTGGTCGCGCTGATGACCGGTTCGATTGCCATAACGCGGTCGGTTTCGCTGTAGTAGAGAATCGCGCTGTCCACGTCCCAGGGGTTTTCGTCGGCCTGTGCGGCGCTGCCCAACAACGAGCAGGTCGCCGCGGACAGCAGGCCCGCAACTTTCTTCTTGCTTAGTTGCACCCGCAGCCTCCGCCGGCAAACCCCTGGCCGCCGCTGGAGGCTTCTTTACTGAAATAGATATGCTCGTCGAAGGCAAGATCGAGCGCGGCAGCGTCCATCAGCATGTCTTCACGCGCGAGCAGGTTGCGCTCCCAGGGTTTGACGCCGAGCGACGAACAGCCACTCGCTGCCAGCAAGGTGCAAATAACCAGCCAGTAATATCCTGCTTTCATAATAATTCCTCGATCTCGCGCTCGTACCTGTCGACCTGTTTGGAATAAAAGCCGATGTGCTTTTTGACAACCTTGCCGTTGCTGTCGATCAGGTAGGAGGTTGGCATGCCTTCTATTTCGAATTGCTCGGCGATTCGTCCGCTGGGATCGTGGTAAATATCGAAATCAGCGTCGACCTTGCTCAGGAACTGGTGCATCGCCTCGGTTTCGGCATCGAGGTTGACGGTAATGATCGTGAAGGCGTCGCGCGGGTACTTTTGCAGCAGGCTGTTCATCCACGGGAAGGATTTCTGGCAGGGTTTGCACCAGGAAGCCCAGAAATCGAGGTAAACGACCTTGCCCTGGTGGCTTTTCAGATCGAGCTGGCTGATGTTGTAGATTTCGGCTTTTACCGGGCTGATGGTCAGTAGTAAAACCATGAGTAATTTTTTCATTGTGAGTCCTTCGGCAAGTATTTTTCCGTCCAAACTATAGTCGATACTAGCGCCGATATGGTTAACAGATTGTTAATCCGGGAAGGCAATCCTGGCGATTATTCCACCCCCGGGATTCGGTAACAGCTCGAGCCCCCAGCCCAGGTAATCGCAGACCAGCTTGGATATGTAGAGACCGACGCCGTAGCCCTGGCTGTCGGCGCCGCGGTAGCCGAAATCGAAGATATGCTGCAGCGATGCCTCGTCGATTCCGATGCCGCTGTCGGTGATCGACAGCAGGGGAGGCTTCATGTCGATGCGGATCGAGCTCTGTTCGCCGTGCTTGACACCGTTTTTAATCAGGTTGGTCAGCACCACGGCAAGCAGGGTCCTGTCCGCCTCGATGCCGATATCAGGCGCCAGGTTATTGTCGATCGTAATCCGCTTGGCGCTGATCTCGTGATGCAGGACATCGATGATCTCGTCGACCAGCGGGCGCAGCGCAACGCGTTGTTCGCTGCCGCCGGTGGGCTGGTCCCTGGTTACCGCCAGCAGGGCATGGATCATGTTTGCCATGTTGGCCGACGCGCGCTGTATCTTTTCGAGGTGCGGTCGGGTGTGCGGGTCGTCGTGGCGGCTCGCGATCAGGTCGGCCGAGGTCTGCACGATGGTCAGTGGCGAACGCAGCTCGTGGCTCGCCATCGCCGCGAACGCGATCTGCTTTTGCACGTAGTCGTCCATTTTCTGCGTATAGGTATCGAAGGCCTGTGCGATCCGGCCGACCTCGTCGTCTTCGAAGCGGTCGCCGAGCCGAATGCCGCGCTGGTCCGGGTTGATGCGCGACAACTCCTGGCTTAGCTGCGCTATCGGGCCGGATAATTTCCGGCTCAGAATCCTGGCGATGAAAAACATGCCGACAAGTAACACTATCCAAGCCACCAGCAGCACGAGATCGAGCAAATCTTCCGAGCGCTCGATCTCGGTGACGTCGTACTCGATGTAGATCAGGTCGTCGTCATAGGGTGCGACCATCACGTGGTAAGCCTTGTCGCCGATCTTCAGGTCGTGGTGCACGCCGGCATCCAGGTCTAGCAGGTAGTCCGGGATCGGTGCCGCGCTTTGCCGGCTGGCCAGGTAGATCCTGAGGCTCGCGGTGTGCGGCAGTGCGGCCTGCGGATCACGCTCTAGCAACTCGATGGTATTCGCCAGTTCGAAATCGGTTTGCTTGGTCAGCAGGGCGTTTTCGAGTATCTCGTTGGAGTAATAGACGACGACGGTCAGCAACGACAGGAAAAACACCGAGGCCAGCAGTATGCTGGCCAGGATTTTTCTGAACAGCGGAGAGCCTCCGAGCAGTGCTTTCACGAAGTATCGTTGCCGATGCGATAACCGACGCCATGCACGGTGTGGATCAGCTCGTTGCCGAAGGGCCTGTCGATTTTAGCGCGCAGGCTGTGAATGTGGACTCGCAACGGGTCACCCTCTGGCGGGTCGTCGGGCCAGATGTGCTCGATCAGTTCGCCGCGCGATATCACCCGGTTGGCATGCCGCATCAGGTACTCGAGAATTTTGAAAGCCTTGGGCTTAAGCTTTATGGACTGGTTGTCGCGGCTGACCTGCATCGTGTCGCTGTTCAACTCGAGGCCGCCGATGCGGATAACGGCGGTTTGTTGCTTGCCCCGGCCGCGCCGGGTCAGGGCGAGCACGCGCATCTCGAGCTCGCGCAGCGAGAACGGTTTCACGAGGTAGTCATCGGTACCCGCCTCGAACCCGGATACCTTGTCGTCGACGGTATCGCGCGCGGTCAGCATCAGGATCGGAGTGTCCTGCCGCGCCTGTTCCCTGATTTCACGGCAAACCGTGATGCCGTCCTTACCGGGCAGCATCAGGTCCAGAATGATCAGGTCGAAGCGCTCGCTGGTCGCGAGCCTCAGTCCGTGGTTGCCGCTGTAGGCGTAATCCAGCCGGTGTCCCTTGTCCTCGAAATACTGGCCTATGTTCGATGCGATATCGGCGTCGTCTTCGATTACGAGGATTTTCATACCGCGGCAGCTTATCCGACATGTTGTAAATTGGATGTTAACGCGCGACTAACGGCTATTCTCGCCGGGAATTTCGTCGCACGGATTCCACGACCAGGCGTCGGCTTCGAGCGCGTCGGCGAGGTTCGCAAAGATGACGTATCCGGCCAGGTTCATCGGAATCTCCGTTTGTCGGTGCAGATGCGCGAATATACTCGGTGAACTCATCGCCTGGCAAATGGTCAGACGCACTAACCTGGAGAACCTGACGATGAAACGCTTTTTATTCGCTATGATGATCGCGGCCACGACGATCGCCGGCCAGTCTTCACTCGCGGCAACCGCGGTGCTCGCGGGCGGGTGCTTCTGGTGCATGGAATCCGATTTCGAGAAACTCGACGGCGTCAGCGATGTCGTCTCGGGCTTCACCGGTGGCAGCCATCCGAATCCGACCTACAACGGGGAGCATACCGGGCACTACGAAGCGGTCAGAATCAGCTACGATCCGGCCGTAATCGATTACCAGGGAATCCTCGATCATTTCTGGGTCAACATCGATCCATTCGATGCCCGCGGCCAGTTTTGCGACAAGGGTCCCAGCTATCTTGCCGCGATTTTCGTCGCCAACGAACAGGAACGCGCGCTCGCCGAAAAGTCGAAGCAAAAGGTCATCGAAATGTTTCCCGGCAAGACCGTGGTCACCCCGATCCTGGAGCAGACGACGTTTTTCCCGATCAAGGGTGACGAGTCCTACCATCAGGATTACTACAAGAAATCGCCAGTACGTTACAAGTATTACCGCTGGGGCTGCGGCCGTGACGCGCGCCTCGCCGAAATCTGGGGCGAAAAGGCCACGCGCTAGGCCGTCAGGGCCCGCCCCTGGCCCTGCCACCCCCCGCGCAAAGCTGTGCGGTAATCCATGCGCGAGAGAAAACCAGGATGGATGCGGCAGAAAGCCGCAGCGGGGATCCTGCGATGCGCCGAGCGCCGGCGTTGCCATGCACAGGCTCGTCATTACCGCTTGCGCGGGAATGACTCGACGGTAAGATAAGGATTCCAGAACTGTTAAGGAGTCGTTGCGATGGGCTGTCAATACTTCGATCCCTGCGAAAATGGCGCCGATACCTACACGATCGCGATCCCCAGATACACCTTCGGTCGCGGATGCCTGCGCGAGGCCGGCGCGCGCGCCGCGGGTCTCGGCATGTCGCGGGTGGCGCTGTTTACCGATCCGTTCCTGCGCGACGGCGCCTATGTCGCTACCGTGCTTGAATCGCTGCAGCAGGCCGGCATCGACAGCACGGTGTTCGACGAAATCACGATCGAGGCCGACGACGCGAGCGTCGAGCGCGGTGCCGCATTCGTCGCCGAGGGTAATTTCGACGGCGTGGTCTCGGTGGGTGGCGGCTCGGTCATGGATACCGCCAAGGCCTCGATGCTGTACGGGTTGAACCCCCCCGACGAATTTCTCGACTACTTCGCGCCGCCGCTCGGCGCGGGCCGGCCGATGCCGCGCAAACTGTTGCCGCACCTGGCCTGCGCCACCACTTCCGGCACCGGGTCGGAGTGTACGTCGATCTCGGTGTTGCGCATTACCGAACTCGCCACCAAGTTCGTACTGGCCAACCCGGTGTTGATGCCGCAGGAAGCGCTGGTCGACCCGGCCTGCAGCGATACGCTGCCGGCGATGGTGGTCGCGTCTACCGGATTCGACCTGTTGTGTCATGCGCTCGAATGCTATACCGCGAAGGCGTATACGCGCTGGGATAAACAGGAGGACCCGTTGAAAAGACCGCTGATCCAGGGCGCCAACCCTTGGAGCGACCTGGCGGCGCGCAAGGCGCTCGAAATAGCGGGTGAATACCTGGAGCGGGGCGTCAACAGCGCCGGTGATCACGAGGCGCGCGACCAGCTGATGTGGGGCGCGTCGCTGGCCGGCATGGCGTTCGGCAATTCCGGCACCCACCTCGGGCACGCGCTATCTTACGGTGTCACCCACCTGATGCACGATGTCACCACGGAGGGATACCAGGTCAAGGCGCCGTTCATACCGCATGGCATCAGCGTTATCCTATCGGCGCCGTCGATATTTCGCTACACCGCGGCGGCCGCGCCCGAACGGCACTTCGAGGCGGCGGGCCTGTTGCGGTCGGACCTGCGGGATGCCGGGGTCGACGACGCGGGCGAGGCGCTGGCCCGGCGCATTATCGAGTTGATGCGTAAAACCGGAGCGCCGAACGGGCTTGCTGACGTAGGATTTGGTCCCGATGATGTTCCGGCGCTGGCGGCATCGTCGGCGCGACAGGCGCGCGCGATAGCGAACTCGCCGCGCGAAACCAACCTGGCGGACATCGAAAATATCTATGCAGCCGCGATAAGCTATTAGCGGTAATACCGAGCTCCGCGACCAGCGGCGCCAGGAATACGAAGCAGGCTACCAGGAACAGCAAGCCGCCGACCAGGCTGACCGGGTCATCGGCGCGAATGCTCGACGCTATGAAAAAAATGGCGGAAAGGATGAACAGGATCCAGCCCCACAGTTGATAACGCCGTTGATTTGATTGCGACATGGTCGGCTCCGAAGGTAATTTAGACTAAATAATAAATACTTATGCATATTCACGTAAAACGATAAAAATTGGCCCAAATAGATAAGCATTATTAATTCATTTATTCCAATCCCCGCACCTCGCGACCGCAAAATATCACGTTACTTTTTTTTTGCGCTGGTGCTAGCATCGCGCCCCTAACCGCCGCAACAAAACTGCGTGAAATGCAGCGGCAATCCCTGCATTGCGAAAACACCGCCGGCCTGTGGCGGAAACCCGGGAGAAAGCATGTTTGATAAAACCTTGATGAAGCAGATTCGTGATCGCTTCTGTTACGTGGATACCTGCCCTTACCAGGGGCCAAGAATCTTTTTCGAGAACGCCGGCGGATCGCTGACGCTGAAATCGGTAGTCGAAGTCAATACGCAACTGGCCGGTATTCCGGACAACCAGGGACGCGATAACCCGGCGTCACACGAACTGGTGCGCATCATCGACGAGGCGCGCGCCAACATGCGTAGCTTCCTTGGCGTCGAGCAGGGTCCCGTATTTACCGGCGAGAGCGGTACCGAGCTGATTTTTCGCATGGTGCGTGCAGCCGCTCTCGGATCTCCCGCGGGGGGTAACATGATCGGCAGCACGCTGGAGCATCCCGCCACCGCGAGCGCCAGCAGGCGCTGGTCGAAAATTGCCGGCAAGGAATACCGTGCCGCCGTGCACAGCAACGAAACCGCGACCATCACCGCGGGCGATTACGCCAGGGTAGTCGATGCCGAGACCCGCGTCGCGACCATTATCCATACCAGCCCGGTGACCGGCATGACCGTCGATGTCCCCGAGGTGGTCAAAACCATTCGCGCGGCCGCGCCCGAATGCATCATTATTCTCGATGGCATCCAGCATGCCGCGCACGGCTCTCTAGCCATCGACGATTACGATGTCGACGGTTACGCGGTGTCTGCCTACAAGGTGTTTTCGCGCCATAACTACGGTTTTGCGTGGTTGTCGCGGCGGCTTGCAACGTTGCCGCACGATCACCTCGATGGCACCCCGGACGATTTCTGGGAAATGGGCACGCGCGATACCTCGGCCTTTGCCTGCACCACCCGCGTGGTCGAATACCTGGACTGGCTCGGTTCGCATTTCACCGATTCCGTCGAGCGGCGCACGCGCATCCTTGCCGCGGGCAAGGCTATCGGCGAGCACGAACACGGCCTCGTCGATCTGATGATAAACGGTAGCGAGGCGCAGCGCGGCCTGCGCGACATGGCGGAGGTTTATATCATCGGCGGACCCGATAACCCGTCGCGCGAGGGCATGGTATCGATCATTGTCGAGGGCAAACCCTGCGCCGAGGTGGTCGCCGATCTCAACGCCAAGGGCATTCGTACCCATGTGCGCAAGGCCGACTATTTCTCCGGCAATATCCTCGAGCCGCTGGGCCGACCCACCTGTATCCGCGTGTCGATGGCGCACTACAACACCCCCGAGGAAGTGCTGACCTTCCTGCGCGAGCTCGAGGCTATCGTCGCCGCGCACGTCGAGGCCAGCGCCGCCTGAACCTGATGGCCCTGCTTCGACAAGAATCCTCCCGGTACCCCACCAGGCCATCCCTGCGCCCCGGCAGGTCTTCCCCGCGAAAGCGCGGGTCTCCTTACGGCGGCACGGCGCTGCCCAAACGGCGCATACCCGATGAGCTGCGAATCTGCGAGGCCAGCCCCAGCCCGGCCGGCAAGATGGCGCGCTACCGGGTCGACGCCGATACCAGTTTTCAGGACGAGGTGCAGGCCATCCAGGTCGACAAGCCGACCCGGCACGGGGATCTGCACGATCTCGAACGAAAACAAATTAACGACGGGCTCTATGGCATGGGCCCGGGCTGGAATAACCTGCCCGCCGGCCGCGATCGTGGCGCAGCCAGTTTTCATGGCGGGATCCGCGGCTTTCAATCCTGTCCGCTGGCGGTGGCGCCGCAGATTATCGACCAGCTGGTTAAATCGGGGACAATGGAGGCAATCAATTGAAAACGCATGCGCAGGTGCCCCCTCGAGGAGCAGCCCGTAAATCGCGTAGCGATTATGCGGGATCTCACGATCGAGTCGAGAATCATGACGGATGTAACCCATGAAAACACATGCGCAGGTAGTCGTCATCGGCGGGGGACTGATCGGTTGTTCGATTCTCTATCATCTGACCAGGCTCGGCTGGAGCGACGTGGTGCTGCTCGAGCGCGACGAGCTGACGTCGGGCTCGACCTGGCACGCGGCGGCCGGGATTCATGGCCTGCACGATCATAACAACATCTCCAGGCTGCAGTACTACACGATGCAGCTTTACCGGGAACTGGAACGCGAAACCGGGCAGGGCTGCGGTATCTTCCAGCCAGGCTCGCTATACCTGGCGCAGACCCGCGACCGCGAGCACCAGCTGCGCATCCAGGCCGCCAAGGCCAGGTACTTCAAGGTCGACTTCCACGAGATCAGCCGTGACGATGCCGAGCGCCTGCACCCGCTGGCAGACTTCGACGGCATTCGCTGTTTCATGTTCGAACCCGACGCCGGCAACGTCGACCCGTCGGGGGTAACCAACGCCTATGCCAAAGGTGCGCGCAGCCGCGGCGCCGAGGTGCACCGTTTCACGCCGGTGGTGGCGACCCGCCAACGCGCCGATGGCGGCTGGGATGTCGACACCGAGCAGGGCAGCATCCACGCCGATGTGCTGGTCAACGCGGCCGGGCTATGGGCGCGCGAGGTTGCCGCGATGGCCGGTATCGAGTTGCCGCTGATGCCGCTCGAGCACCAGTATTTCGTCACCGAGACCATTCCAGAAATCGAGGCACTGGGCAGGCGACTGCCGTTGATCGCCGACCGCGACGGCGAGTATTACATGCGCCAGGAAGGGCTCGGCCTGCTGGTCGGCGCCTACGAGCAGGACGGACGCTACTGGGCCGAAAACGGTACGCCGATGGATTTCGGCCACGAATTGCTGGACGAGGACCTCGAGCGCATCGGCGACAACGTGATGCGCGCCTGCGAGCGCGTCCCGGTACTGGCCGAGGCCGGCGTCAAGCGCGTCATCAACGGCCCGATGATCTGGTCGCCGGACAGCTCGGCGCTGCTCGGACCGGTGCCGGAGCTGAGAAATTATTTCTGCTGCTGCGGCATCATCCCCGGTTTTTCGCAATCCGGGGGTCTTGGGCTCACGATGGCGCAATGGATCGTCGAGAGGGAACCGAAGATGGACCTGTTTCCGTGGGACCTGGCGCGTTTCGGCAGCTGGGCCGACAGGGCGTTTACCCGCGCGCGCACGCTGGACCAGTATTCGCATCGATTCAAGATTCATTTCCCCTACGAGGAGCGCGCCGCCGGCCGGCCGGTCAGAACGCGCCCGGTTTACGAACGCCAGAAGTCGCTCGGCGCGGTGTTCGGGCTCAGCTACGGTTATGAGCACCCCCTGTGGTACGCGCCCGAAGGCGTCGACGCGGTGGAAACTTACGGCTTCGAACGCCAGAACTGGTTTGCGCCGGTCGCCGCCGAATGCCGGGCGTTGCGCGAGTCGGTCGGCGTCATCGACATTTCCAATTTTGCCAAGTACCGGATTCGTGGCGAAGGGTCCCACGATTACCTGCAGCGCCTGGTCGCCAACCAGGTTCCGGTCGAAGCCGGGCGCTCCTGCCTGACACCGATGATCGGGTTGCGCGGCGGGATCGCCGGCGATTTCACGATTACCAGGCTCGACGAGAACGATTATTTGATGATCGGTTCCGGGATCGCCGAGCGTTACCACCAGCGCTACTTCGACATGGTCGAACGCGCCGACAGCGTCAGCTTCGAAAGCTACACCGAGGCCTGGGGCGGTTTCAACCTGGCCGGGCCCAGCGCGCGCCGGCTGCTCGCCGAACTGACCGACGCCGATCTGTCCAACGAGGCCTTCGGCTTTATGCGCAACCGCAGGATTACGGTTGCCGGCATCGACGCGGTCGCGATCCGCGTATCCTTCAGCGGCGATCTCGGCTGGGAAATCTACGTGCCGCTGGAACGCCAGCTGGCCCTGTACGAAGCGCTGCTCGACGCCGGCAAGGCTTACAACGCGAAGCCCGTTGGCAGCCGTGCGCTGCTATCGCTGCGCGTCGAAAAGGGCTACGGTAGCTGGAGCCGGGAATACTCGCCGGAATACTGGCCACAGGAAGTGGGGCTCGATCGCCTGATAAAGCTCGACAAGCCGGAGTTTCTCGGGCGCGAGGCTTACCTCGCCATCAAGGACATGGCGCCGCGCGAAAAGCTGGTGATCGCACGCATCGACGCCAGCGACGCCGATGCCAACGGCGGCGAACCGGTGTTCCTGACCGATGGCACCCCGATCGGGAGGGTCAGCTCGGGCGCATTTGGCCATAGCGTCGGCGCCTCTATTGCGCTATGTTTCGTCAAGACCGAACACGCGGTTGCCGACACCGAACTCGATATCGCGATCCTGGGTATTCCCCATCGTGCCGTGATTCTGGAGAAACCGCCGTTCGATGCCGCAGGCGCACGTTTGAGAGCTTAAAAATGGCCACAAATCCTCACTCGATTCCACATCCCAAGGTCGATCCGACCCGCAAACCGGCGCTGCGTCCGGATAACACGCCGGACGACAATGACCGCATCGAAATCGGACCAACGCCGCTGGCCTACGCCGAATGGGCCGAGGCGGGGCTGCGATGTCCCGACCTCCCCGCGATGCGCCAGTATCGACTCGAGCGCATCGTCGCCGGGTTGCTCGAACGCGACCTCGACGCGGTGCTGCTGTTCGATCCCCTGTCGATTCGTTACGCCACCGATACCACGCATATGCAGCTGTGGAACGCGCACAATCCGTTTCGCGCCTGCATGGTGACCTGCGACGGTTACATGGTGCTGTGGGAATACGGGGGCTACGCCTACATGTCCGGTTACAATCCGCTGGTGCGCGAAGTACGCGCGGGCGCGTCGTTTTTCTATTTCGCCACCGGGCAGCGCACCGAGGAGAAGGCCGAACTGTTTGCCGGACAGGTCGTCGACCTG